>JBAYSC010000182.1:0-4848 GCA_041676345.1 Flavobacteriaceae bacterium
ATATCAATTTACAGAAGAACTGAATATGGAAATAATCAAAGAAATAGTGGTAATCTGCGAGGGTGACCCAAGCAAAATACCACTATGTTAGACTATTTAACGTCTTCCGAACACTTATGGTTTAAAACTCTGTCGGAGTTATAAAACACAAAAAAAAAAATGACTTCAAGACCCAACGGTTCCTTATACACCAAAATCGAAA
Organism: Flavobacteriaceae bacterium; assembly: GCA_041676345.1. Lineage (GTDB taxonomy): Bacteria > Bacteroidota > Bacteroidia > Flavobacteriales > Flavobacteriaceae > Flavobacterium. The sequence goes on from JBAYSC010000182.1 coordinate 203, forward strand.
ACAAAATTGCAACGGTAGAATTCGGACACCCGCAAAGCAATTCTTTTCCGGGTGAACTTTTAGACCGTTTGACCAAAGAGCTAAACGCTTTAAGCGAAAACCCCGATGTGAACCTTATTCTTTTGAAAAGCGAAGGTGAAGGTGCTTTTTGTGCAGGAGCCAGTTTTGACGAATTATTGGCTGTAAACAATACGGAAACAGGAAAAAAATTCTTTTCCGGTTTTGCCAATGTTATCAATGCGATGCGAAAATGTTCCAAAATTATCGTTGGCAGAATCCACGGAAAAGCTGTCGGAGGAGGAGTTGGAATTATTTCTGCTTGTGATTATGCTCTGGCTTCGGTTGATGCTGCTGTGAAATTATCGGAATTGGCAATCGGGATTGGTCCCTTTGTGATTGAGCCTGCTGTTTCCCGAAAAATCGGAAAATCGGCTATGAGCGAAATGACCCTTGCTCCCCATCAATGGAAAAATGCCTATTGGGCAAAAAGCAAAGGGCTGTATGCAGAAGTGTATGAATCGATAAAAGATTTAGATAAAGAACTCGAAATTTTCTGTTCTAAACTGGCAGAATGCAACCCGGAAGCTCTCTTTGAAATGAAAAAAGTAATTTGGGAGGGAACTGAAAATTGGGATACGTTACTGTATGAAAGAGCAGCGATTTCAGGAAGATTAGTCTTGTCTGACTTTACTAAAGAAGCCCTGTCGAAGTTCAAGAAATAGCAATAAATTTACAGTTCTAAGTTTTTCAGGACGAGACGAAATTAAATAAAAACCGTTATCACACAATAACGGTTTTTGTTTAAGACGTTTGCAAAAATAATTCGGCAGGTATATTCAAATAGTCTTTTAATCGTTTTGCCATTTTGAGGGTTATTTCTCTTTTCCCTGAAAGCACGGAAGAAACATAGCTTTTACTCCCAATAATAGGCTCTAAATCTTTGTTTTTCAAACCTCTTTCTTTCATTTTTTCTTTGATAATATCCAAAACATCAGCTTGTGGCAAAGCATAATGTCTGTTGTCATAATCCTGTATTAGCAGAATAAGTAAAGAAAGTTCGTCATATTCGGGAGTATTGGGTTGTACCTCAAATATGTCCATTAAGCGTTCACTTGCCTTGTTATAATCTTCTTCTGTTTTTAAAACTGTCCAGTTCATAATCATTTTTTCTTTTTAAAATTGTTGATGTTGGTATCAAATTTTACAGTTTCAACATTTATTTTGTCGTATTCGTTATGTGTTCCAAACCAAATAACATAACAAGCCTGCTGCATAAAATTGACCGAAATCACCAATCTGAAATCATTCCCTTTGATATTAAAAACCACCCTGTTATTTCCAACGATACTTGCATTTCGGTAAACATTTTTTATTTCGTTGAAATTTTGAAAGTCAAGTTTTGAAAACTCATTTTCCCAAGTAATCAAAGCCTTTTCCGATAACGGGTACTTATCTATATAATAGTGAATTGTCCTCCTTACCAAAATTTTCATAGGCAAAGATAGAAAAAAGTTTACAAATTGTAAACTTTTTTAAATGAATTATTTCAGAAAGCAGTTTTTTTATTTATTGCTTCAACCAATTTATGTCCTTCATAAATAAATCCTGCATAAAGCTGTATTTACACCACTTCCGAAATACGAAGCGTGTTCACCATTCCTTTTTCCACCACAGGCATGGCTGCCAGATTGACCACCATATCGCCTTTTTCGACATAATCATACGCCTGAGCGATTTTATTGATGTCTTCAACGGTGTCGTCTGTGCTTACAGATTTGTCGTAATAAAAAGCATTCACTCCCCAAAGCAGGTTCATCTGAGTGAGGATTCTTCGGTTTGACGTAAACACCAGAATATGTGCCTGAGGTCGCCATGCTGAAATCTGAAAAGCCGTATAACCGCTATTGGTGAGGGTTGTAATCACTTTAGCACTGATTTCGTTTGCCATTTGAGCCGCATGATAACAAATCGATTTAGTAATATAACGTCGGGTTCGGGTTTGCGGAATATTTTTCGGAACCTGAATTAGTGGAGAATCTTCAACCGCTTCGATAATCTGAGTCATTTTTTGAATCACCTCAACCGGATAATTCCCAATGGAAGTCTCTCCCGAAAGCATCACAGCATCGGCTCCGTCCATAACCGAATTGGCTACATCGTTTACCTCAGCACGAGTCGGAGTAAGGCTGGTAATCATGGTTTCCATCATTTGGGTAGCGATAATTACAGGAATTCGGGCTGTTTTGGCACGATTCACCAATTTTTTCTGAATCAGAGGCACTTCATGAGCGGGAATTTCTACTCCCAAATCACCTCGGGCTACCATCAATCCGTCACAAAAAGCGACAATTCTGTCAATATTCTCGACGGCTTCGGGCTTTTCGATTTTGGCAATAATCGGGATTTTATGGTCTGAATGTTCCGCTATCAAATCCTGCAATTCCTCCAAATCTTTCGGAGTTCTTACAAACGAAAGTGCTATCCAATCTACCTGATTTTTAATGGCAAAAATAGCGTCTTTGATGTCTTTTGTGGTAAGAGCAGGAAGCGAAACATTGGTGTTGGGCAGGTTCACTCCTTTTTTGGATTTTAAAGGTCCTCCCTGAATCACGGTAGCTTTCACCTGAGTTTCCCGGTCTGTTTCCAACACTTCAAAAATGAGTTTTCCGTCATCGAGCAAAATTCTTTCTCCCGGTTTTACGTCTTTCGGAAACTCTTTGTAGTTCATATAAACTCTTTCGGCAGTTCCGTGAACATTTTCAGCCGTAGTAAAAGTGATAATATCACCTTGATTTACCACTACGTCTTCTTTCATAATTCCTACACGAAGCTTCGGTCCCTGAAGGTCTGCCAGAATAGAGGTGTTGTAACCGTATTTTTGATTCAGATTTCTGATAATATCTATTTTGGACTTCACATCGCTATAATCAGCATGCGAAAAGTTGATACGAAAAACATTTACACCTTCATCTATCATTTTTTTGATAACATTTTCCGTACTGCAGGCAGGACCAAGTGTTGCTACAATTTTAGTTTTTTTTCGGGTGGACATTGTGGTTTAAAAAATTAAGTTGTTTTTTGACTTTATCCGCTCTGTGTCTATGATAAAAGCAGCGGTTACTTTGTCTATTTCTTGTATTTTGGTCGAAATTTCAACAGCTTCCCGGTCTGTTTCGGTTTCTTCTATTTTCAGAAAATAATCTACGTTTTTAAATTCGGGCATAAAAAAGACTTTATGCTTCTGAGGTTCTTCAAAAACAAAAGCTCCTCTTTCCTGCCGGGTCGATTCTATCCATTTCTGATTCTGAATGAGATTCCACAGCAATCCGTGTTTTTCGTCTTCAAAACTGAATTTTGAAAAGGCAGCTTCTCCGAAATCGGTATAAGAAATTACCTCCTCTTTGTCTCGTTTGAGTGAAATTTTCAGTCGGGAGTTGATCAGAAAAGCCAAATGATAATCTTCAAGAGTAGTATGAATCGCTATCAGAGTATAATCTACTTCATTAAAATCCTGTATGTTGAGTTTATGGATTTTCACTTGGTTTTTCATCTTAAAACGAACAAAATCAGGCGTAAATGTACACAATATATTTCACTCCGAAAACCACTTTACGAAAGTTTAATATATTTTTCACTCCAAAAACAACGTAATACTTTTACTGTTTTTGTGTGACTGCAAGCAAAAAAACAAGGGCTTTATTTTTTCTTAGATTCGATTCGGTTTTGGAGCGAAAAATAGGCTCTTTTTGAAGCGATTTCTTCTGCTTTTTTCTTAGATGTAGCTCTGGCTTTGGCAACCACTTTGTTGTCGATATAGAGCTGAGCCCAAAAGTGTTTTTGAACATCGGCACTGTCTTCCTGACCGGTTTTCAGCTCAAAAGATTTTTTGTTTTTCTGACACCATTCAATCAAAAGACTCTTATAGCTGATGACTTTCCCTTCGAGTTTTTCGATATCTACATAAGGCGTTATGAGTTTTCGGTGAATGAATTTTTCACATACCAAATAGCCTCTGTCCAAATAAATAGCTCCTACAAGGGCTTCAAAAAGGTTTCCGTAAATGTTTTCTCCGAACTGTTTCTGAGAGACTACTTTTCCCGAAACAAGGTCAATCAGCCCTAAATCTTTGCCTAAACTGTTCAGGTTTTCACGGCTTACGATTTTAGACCTCATTTTGGTCAGATAACCTTCATTTTGGTTGGGCACCTGATTGAAAAGGTGAGCTGCAATCACACTCCCCAGCATGGCATCACCCAGGAATTCCAACCGTTCATAACTGATGATATTTCCCTGTTCATCTACCTTATTTGCCGAACGGTGAGTAAAAGCACGTTGATAGATTTCGAGTTTTTGAGGCTTAAAACCTGTGATTTTATGAATTTTTCCAAAAAAAATCCCGTCTTGTTCAGCACGGGAAGTTTTTAGTATTTTCTTTAAAAAGTTCATTCCGAATTTTAGAAATCTAATTTTTTAACCAATACACAAGCGTTGTGTCCTCCGAAGCCGAACGTATTGCTCATCACTACTTTCATATCTCTTTTTTGAGCTTTGTTGAAAGTGAAATTCAGTTTCGGGTCAATGTTTTCGTCATCCGTAAAGTGGTTGATGGTTGGAGGAACGATTCCGTGTTTGATAGACAAAATACA
>JBAYSC010000183.1:0-4839 GCA_041676345.1 Flavobacteriaceae bacterium
GTTCCATGTGAGGTATGATTTTTTCATGTGGTTGGCAATCACTTTGACCAAAGCCTCTTTTTTCTCTCCGTCTTCCCAACGGTTTGCCACATCAATCATATATTTGATGTTGTTTCCGTAAAAGCGGTATTTCGGGAAATTCTGCGGATAGGGCAGTTTTTCGGGTTTAATGTTCAGCAATTCTTTTGACGGAATCGGGAAAGGCGAATCGACATCCAACTTAAAATCAGACATTATAAAGAGCTGATCCCAGAGTTTGTGCTGAAAATCGGGCACATCTCTCAGGTGCGGATTCATATTTCCCATAATGGAAATAATATATCGGGCGAATTTATTTCGTTTTTCTCTGTCTGGAGTTGCCACAGCCAAATCGACGAGTTTTTGCATATAGCGACCGTATTCGGGAATCACCAGCTGAGGTCGTTCGGCATTATATTCTAAGTGTTTTATGGCTTCTTCTTTGGGTTCTAACTGCATTGGGTTAATGGTTATTTGTTAATGGTTAATAGTTGTCGGTTGTCAGTTGTCAGTTATCGGTTGTCGGTTATATAACTTTAAACCTGAAACTTTAAACTTTAAACCAACTTTAAAGCGATATAATTCCTTCAATATGAGAAACCTGAATGTATTTTTCGATAACACTTTCCGGGCTTTTCATTTTTACGTTTACCGAAACACTGGTATATTTACCGGTTTTTGATTGTCTGGTTTCGATTACCGCTCCCATATTGTCGAAAGCCGTTTCTACTTTTTTCACACTTTCTGCCTGAGAGGGCACTACAAACTTAAATAAATATTCTGACGGCCAAAGAGTTGATTGGGTTAATTTTTCTTTAAGCCGTTTATAAAAATCTTCGGTTTTTTTGTTCATAACTGAAAAAATAAATTCTTACAAAGGTAGTGAATATTAGCAAAAAATTTTCCATTAGAAAATTTTTTAGTACTTTCGCTGACTTATTTTTTAAGCATAAAATGCAGAAAGAAATCGTATTGCTCATTGGTGGTCCGGGCACAGGAAAGTCAACACTTATGAAAGTTTTGTCTGAAAAAGGGCAGGTTTGTTACCCTGAAATTTCCAGACAAATTACCCTCGAAGCTCAAAAGCAAGGCACAGAACAACTGTTTTTGAAAGACCCGCTTCTCTTTAGCCAAAAACTCTTGGAAGGCAGAATCGGGCAGTATCAGAATGCTCTTTCGGAGCAAGCAAATTTGGTTTTTATAGACAGGGGAATTCCCGATATTCTGGCCTATATGCACTTTATAGGCGATAAAAATTATCCGCAACATTTCACACAAGCCTGTTGTGATTATCGCTATACGAAACTCTTTATTTTACCGGTTTGGAAAGACATTTACTTGTCTGATAATGAAAGGTATGAAGATTTTGAACAAGCTCAGCAGATACAGAAACACCTTGTTGAAACCTACCAAAATTTCGGTTATCAGCTGATAGAAGTGCCGAAAGACACTCCTGAAAATCGGGCAGATTTTGTTTTGAAACATTTTTAAGGTTTTTATCTTTCATCAGACGGGAATTTTTTTATCTTTGTAAAAATTCACATCTTATGAAATATTACAAATACTTTTATTGGGTTTATCTTCCTTTGGCGGCTTTGTTTATTTATGACGGCTATGAAAAATATGGTCAGGGCGAACCCTATTGGATAAGCTTTGCTTTGGGGGGTCTTGCCATTTTCATTTTTTTCTTCCGAAGAAAACACATCCGAAAAATGGAGGAAAGAATCACTAAAAAATAACAGGCTATTCTTGTTGCCTGTTCATTATCTGCTCCTGAATATTTATAGATTCCTGATGGATGAGTTTATATAAATCAGAAGCAAATTTTCCTTTTAAGTTGTAGTTTTCCACTGCATTTTTCACGTTTTTTTCCAAAGAATCTTCATAAAAATCTTTCTGAAAAATAACCATATCGTTTTCCTTTTTATAGGAACCTATTTTTTCAGAAACCTGCATTCTTTTTTTGAGCAGTTCCAAAAGTTCGTTGTCTATACGATTCATCTTCAGTCGCAGGTCTTCGAGTTCTCCGAGCCTAATGTTGGCAGGAGCAGCTTTTCTGACAATGAGCTTTGAAAGGATTTCTTTGAGCTGCTGCGGAGTAACCTGCTGTTCGGCATCGCTCCAGGCAGTTTGGGGAGTGATGTGGGTTTCTATCATCAGTCCGTCGAAGTTGAGGTCTAAGGCTTTTTGGGAAATTTCGTATATGTATTTCCGCTTGCCGCCTATATGGCTCGGGTCACAGATGATGGGAATTTCGGGAAATTCTTTCATAAAATCCACGGGAATCTGCCATTGGGGTTCGTTGCGGTATTTTTTTACTTCATAAACCGAAAACCCTCGATGAATAGCCATAATATCGTTGATGCCTGCTTTGCGGATTCGCTCTACGGCTCCAATCCATAATTTGGTATCGGGATTTACAGGATTTTTTACCAAAACCGGAATCTCCACGCCTTGAAGTACATCTGCAATTTCCTGTACAGAAAACGGGTTTACGGTGGTTCGGGCTCCAATCCAAAGGGCATCAACACCACTTTTCAGAGCTTCTTCCACGTGTTGGGTTGTGGCTACTTCGACAGTGGTTTTGAGTCCGTAGGTTTGTTGCACTTCGTTGAGCCATTCCAAACCGATTTTTCCGACTCCTTCAAAAGCATCGGGTCGGGTTCTGGGTTTCCAGATTCCGGCTCTGAAATAAGTAAGGTCTAAATCTTTGATTTGTTCGGCCACAGCCAAAACCTGTTCACGGGTTTCAGCACTGCAAGGTCCCGCTATGAGTATTGGTTTTTTAGTGTTTTCCATGCTTAATTTTCTAACAAAATCAGTGCAAAAACCGAATAGTTTATCATATCCTGATAGTTGGCATCAAGCCCTTCAGAAACCAGCGTTTTGCCTTTGTTGTCTTCGATTTGTTTGACACGAAGCAGTTTTTGAAGAATCAAATCAGTGAGCGAACCGATTCGCATATCTCTCCAAGCCTCACCATAATCGTGGTTTTTGGCTTCCATAAGCGATTTGGTAAGAGCAATTTTTTCGTCGTATAAAGTCGTGGCTTCCTCCAAAGTCAGGTCAGGATATTTCCCGATTCCTTTGTCGAGCTGTATGAGAGCCATAAGCGAATAATTGATAATTCCGATGAATTCTGATGCTTCACCTTCGTCCACTTTTCGAACTTCGTTTTCCTGTATGTTTCTGATTCGTAGGGCTTTGATGTAAATCTGGTCTGTGAGAGAAGGAAGTCTTAGAATCCTCCAAGCTGTGCCATAATCTTTGGTTTTATTGACAAATAGTGTTCTGCAAACCGATATTATTTTGTCGAATTGTTCCGAAGTATTTTTCATTACCGTAAATTTGTCCAAAAGTACTTAATTTTTTTGTTTCAAGTTTCAAGTTTAAGATTTAAAGTTGTCTTAAACCTTTAGAACCTGTTTTTCAGAAATAAAAAACATTTTTGAGCCGATTCGTAAAAATAATCGGCTCATTTTATTTATATATTTGCATCGATTAACATAACCAATCAGACTCCATAAACCAACGACTCAACCAATGACCCTCAACTGCAACGGCAAACTCATCGACTTATCTTCTCCCAAAATTATGGGGATTCTCAACCATACTCCCGATTCTTTTTTTGATGGTGGAAAATACAAAACAGAAAAAGAAATACTGCTTCGGGCTGAAAAGATGTTACTCGAAGGAGCAGATTTTATTGATGTCGGGGCTTATTCGTCAAGACCCAATGCTGCTTTTGTTACGGAGGAACAGGAGATAGAAAGATTGGTTTTTGTATTGGAACTTTTGGTAAAACACTTTCCTGAAATCCCCGTTTCTATAGATACTTTTCGGAGTGAAGCAGCCCGGATTTCTTTAGAAAACGGAGCAGCTATTATTAACGATATTTCGGCTTTTTCGCTTGACGAAAAAATGCTTGATGTAGTGGCTCATTATAAGGTTCCCTATATTATGATGCACATGAGAGGCACGCCTCAAACCATGCAACAGTTTACTGATTATGAAAATCTGACAAAAGATATTTTCTATTATTTCTCCGAAAAAATAGCTCTTGCCAAGGCAAAAGGAGTCAATGATTTGATTGTGGATGTTGGCTTTGGTTTTTCTAAGACTTTGGAACAAAATTACGAACTGCTCCATAATCTGGGCTTTTTCCAACAGTTGGGTTTGCCTTTACTGGTGGGAGTTTCCCGAAAATCAATGATTTATAAAGCTCTCGATATTACTCCAAGCGAAGCCTTAAACGGGACTATAGTTATTCACACCATAGCGTTGCAAAAAGGAGCGAATATTCTGAGAGTTCACGATGTGAAAGAAGCGAAAGAGGTTGTAGATTTAAGATTGATGATTAACGATTTTTGATTGCAGATTTAAAAACTATATCCTAATCACTTTCCACTATTTTGCTAAAAATTTACTAATCTAAAGCAAATAGTAATATCTTTGAAAAGATTAATAAAATAGCAATCATAAATATTATTGCAGATGCAATAATTATTTTTTTTAATTTTTCGTTTTTGTTTTTTATGAAGTAGAAGATTGTTGTAATAACAAAGATCGGGATACAAAAAAAAGTAATTACCCAACTATATATAATAATGTGTTGGTAAATTTTAGATGCTGGAAATTTATAAGGGTTAATTCCGGATATTCCCCAAAAACCAAGAATTATTCCATAGTAAATATAAAATGTGAGTAGAGAAATAATAAAAATTAAAGGTATTGAGCCCAAAATATAGAATGCAATTTTCCAGTATTTTAAGGTTTTAAATTCTTTCATAATCTTAACTGTTTTATTAACCTGAAACTTGA
>JBAYSC010000184.1:0-4828 GCA_041676345.1 Flavobacteriaceae bacterium
GCTTTTATAATGTGAGCAATTTCGTGTTGGCTGTCTGTAAAATCCTTTGGTTTTGTTTGTTCTATTTCCATTTCTTTATTTCTATATTGCAATATTACGATAAAGAATTTAATAATCAATTATTTTATTGAAATAAATTTCAACTGACTATAAAAGTTAAATGAGTTTGATTTTTTAGAGTGTTGTCGATTTATGTACGGATGTTTCGACAGGGTTGCACCTAACGTTCCGCGGCTTTGCGAAGGAGCGGATTAGAAAGAATAAACCTTCAATTTAGCACAAACGTAAGCAAAACCATTTTTTCTATTTGCTAATTTACAGTTTAAAAGCAAATAAAAAATGGTTTTGCGGATTAAATGCACTAACCTTGAATTAATCACTTAATCCGCTCTTTTGCAAAACCGATGTTGGCAGCTGGGCTTGTATTGAAAGTCAGTACTTTGTAGTTTTGTTAAAAATATTTTTCGATTTATTATTAACTATCAGTAATATTATCTATATTTGCATCATAGTTCTTTGAAAAGTGTTTCTAAAGTTAATTGCTGAATAGAGGCTTTTTTTATTTAATGTTAAAGTTAAATACCCCGGTAGGGGCTTTTGGGCAACAAATCTTCATACCCTTTAATCAAATTGTCAAGAATTGATTAGAAATTCGGTTTGAAATGATTTTAGTCTGATTTGCTTTCTTTTTTATTCAAAGGAAGCAGGGATTTTAAAGCGGTGAATAGAGAACATTGTTTACGTATTCAGTTATTGGCTATTGTTGAGTTTAAGCAGGGAGCAATAATGCCCCAATAACTTAAATTTTTTATTATGTCTAGATTAAAAAGACTTAGAAACATTGATGGTTTAATTTCCAATTTGGAAACCATCCTAAAGAACCAGTGTTCTCTTTCGGAGACAGATGTAAATTTATTAAACGAAGCTATAGCTAAGTTAAATAAATTAAAGACTAAAAAAGGTTTGACTAACAAACATTATCAGCTTGAGATAGTTGATATAGTTGAGCTAATAAATGAGTTTTTAATTAAATAGTAATAGTTATGAATAAGATTTACATTTTTTTTGACTTCGACACCTCTTTAAATTTTTCCAAAATAATGTAAAATGGATTTAGGTACAGCAATAAGAAATATTAGGAAACAACGAGGGCAAACTCAAATTGAGTTTGCTAGCTCTTGTGGTATTACACAAACATATTTGTCTCAAATTGAAAATAATTCAAAAGAACCAAATCTCTCTATTTTAAAAAAAATTAGTGAAAATTTAGAAGTTCCGCTTCCCATATTGTTTTTTATGTCTTTAAATAATGAAGATGTTAAACCAGAGAAAAGAGAAGCTTTTGAACTTATTACCCCTTCTGTTAAATCTTTGGTAAATGAGTTCTTCAAGGTCTAACATTAAATTACATTTTCCTTCAATTATTGGATTTACTGACAATGAATTGTCAAATATAATTTTGTCTATCAATGATTATTATAGAGAATGGGAAATTATAAAATCCGATAAAAATACTGGAAAACCTAAAAAGTACAAAGACGGAACTATAAAGAGAAGATTTATTCGTCCCTCTAAATCAAAATTAAATGAAATTCAAACAAGGATTAAGTTGCGAATCCTTGAAAAAATTAATTTACCCGATTGTATTCACGGAGGAAGAAAAAAAAGAAGTAATATCACAAATGCAAAAAAACATCAGGGAAGAAAGTATATTTTAACAACAGATTTACAAGAATTTTTTCCTTCGGTAAAACCCCAATTAATACTTGAAACGTTTTTAGGTTTAGGCTACAACAAACAATTTGCTCATTATATAATGAGATTTGTAACTTGGAAAGGAGAGTTACCCCAAGGCACACCGACAAGTACACATATTGCAAACATAGTTTTTCTTAAAACGGATTATGAATTAATGGAATTTTGCAAAAATAGAGGTATAACTTACACTCGATTTGTAGATGATTTGACATTTTCATCTCAACAAGATTTCCAGTTATTAATACCTGAAATATTAAACATTATTTCTAGCTCAGGTTTTATTCTAAGCCGTAGGAAAACAGTATATTCAAAAAATCAAACAGTAACAGGTATTCAGGTTTTTAATAATAAAATAGATGCTTCTCAAAATGTTTTAGAAAAAGTAGAAGCAGAAAAATTATTGCCTGAAGGAATTCCTAAGTACCTTACACGTTATAGAGAACAGATATTAAAAACTAATAATAAAAGTAAATAATTACTTTCGTTTCACTCTATCTATTTCCTTTTGCCCGATTATGCGTTTTACAAAGCATTTCACAGTTTTTAATGTCGGTTGCTCCACCTTTACTCCAAGCAGAAACGTGGTCTGCGTCCATATCTTTTAAAATCCAAATTTTAGTTTTGTTTGCGTTGTTACCAACTGTACATAACGGACAATTTGAAGTTCCTTTTTTCTCGGCTTCGGCTGTTTGTTTTGCGTAAACCGATTTTTTGGTTGCTTCGTCAAAAATCCGAACGTCAAGTAACTTATAATCTGTCGAGCCACCCAAAATAAATTCAAAAACTCCTTTTCTGTTTTTCACATAAGAGTCTGCATAAAGTTCTCGTACTTGTTCGGATACCTTTTGCGGATTATATGGTTGCTTTTTGTAAGTTTCGTAAAGTCGTCCCCATTCCAAACCTCGCATTTCACTTTCAACATCTGTAAAAACGGTCGAAACCCAATCTATAACGCTATTAAAATATGTTTTTAGTTCGTTGATATTGGTATCAAAGCGATGTTTACTCATATAATCATCAATTTTTCCTTTACTGACCCAATCTAAAGCACGTTCTAAAAACTCTTGTCGATTGGCTGAACCTGAAATATAAGCACTCCATTTTTGAATATTTGCGTTTTGGCTATTGCTAAATTCTTCTTTAGCAAGTGTTACAAAAGGACCTGAATAAACCGCATTTAAAAGCTCCTGTGAATTTAGTGGAACACCTGCAATATTGATGGTTCTAAACCATTCTTTGATTTCAGGTTCTGTTCCCTCACATTCATAAATAAGTAATTTTGTTTGTAATATTTTGTTTTGTAATTCAGGTGCTAAACTGCTAAAATATTGTTGCATTCCGTTGTCGTCTTGGATTGCAAATTTTCCTGTTACAAATCGTCCGATACTTGTAATTCGTTGCTGTCCGTCCAACACTTCAAATTTGTTGTTATCCACTTTGTTGAAGTAAATAAGTCCTAACGGATAGCCTTTTAAAATAGATTCAATAACGGCAACATCACGTTTTCCGTCTGCATAAATGTAATTTCGTTGGTATTCGGGCTGAATGGTCAAAGTTCCCGAAAGTCCAAATAAGCCTTTGCCTTCGAGTTCGTTGTAAACAAAGCCTTCGCAAATATCTTTTATGGTAATTTCTGTTTGTAAAGTTGTTTTCATATTGTACGATGTTTTATGAAAATTCTTTTGAATTTATTTTTTCCATTTATGACACAATGAGGATTTTTCCCATCCCAAATTCCTCCTGAAAATCCCTTTCCGTTATCTTCTGCCATACCAACAATTTCAAATTGCTCGGGAGAATATTTGTCAAGAAAACTAATTGGAACTCCCATAACTCCAGTATAATCGCTTGGAATAGCATCTGTATATGATACTTCAATAGCATCATAATTTTCATATTTTTGGTATTCTTTTCCTTTAATTTCTTTGTGTCTGCTAAATTTTATGTTGTCAGCCATTGTCATTAAAGGCAAAGGTTGGTGTCGTCTTCCGTGGTCAATGTTGGTAAACCAAACCACATTTCTAAACTTTACAAGTCCAGTATCAGGATTGAAAACTCCGTCTGCATAATCATTGTTTACAGGCGAAGAAAAAAAGGCATTTCCTGCTTTAAATCCGTTTCCAAGCCACATTCTATCTTCTTTGATTAGCGGAAAAACTTCTTTGTAGGTAATGGCGTTCATACTTCCGATGATTACAAATTGTTTGTCAGCTTCCACAATCCAATTTAGAAATTCACGAAATAATGAAAATGGTGGATTGGTAACAATGATGTCAGCTTCATCTCTCAATTTTTTGATTTCATTGCTTTTAAAATCTCCGTCACCTTTTAGATATTCCCATTCCAAATCGTTTACGTCAATTTTTCCGTCTCCCGATTTGTCTTTTGTAAGCGTGAAAATTTTGCCGTTTGTTACGGTTTTAGTTTCGTCAAATTGTGGGTCGTTGGTTTCAAATAGGGTAGGCTGGTAGCCACCTTTGAAAGTTTTACTGTCGGGTGCAAAACTTGTACTAATCAGTTTTTTTAGTCCGAAGTTTTCAAAGTTTTGTGCAAAAAATTTTGTGAAGTTGCTCCATTCCGGGTCATCACAAGGAAGTAAAATTGTCTTACCACGAAATACGTTTGGATCGTATTCTAAATATGCGTTGATTTCACGTTCAATATCAAAATATTGCGTATAAAATTCATCGTTTTTTGTGTTTTTCGCTTTTGTTAAGTTTCTGTTGCTCGCTTTTTTGTCCGCCATTTGCCGTTTTCCGATTTACGGCAACAAAGTCAAACGGACTTATTTTTTCGGAATGTTTTTTTTAGCCCCGAGTTCCGTTAGCCTTGCTGCCAACGTTTTCGGGCTTGGCGAAGGTGGCGATTTTCACCACAAATGTTGATACGGAGAACCAAGTTTCGATTAACCACAAATGTGTCTGCGGAGCACTGAACCGCCACTTTTGCCAAACCCGTGTTGGCAGCTGGTGTTTCTATTTGTGTCATAAAATACTTTCTCGCAATAAATAACCATGTATAGAACCTCGTTCAATCATAAAGTCAAGTATTGGAATTATTTTGTTTTTCA
>JBAYSC010000185.1:0-4712 GCA_041676345.1 Flavobacteriaceae bacterium
AATTTCTATCAAGCAATTGAAAGACTGTTCCAAAAATTGATGAAGAATTGCCTCTATTAATTTCATCAATTACTAAGAGTACCTTCTCTGTTACTCTTTTTATGTCAGAATATCTTTTTTCAAGTTCTTTCTTTTGTTCCTCATTAAAATCTTCTTGTCTCGTAACTTGTATTTCCTTCTTAAACTTTTCAAGAACTTCTTTTTTATCCTTATCATACTTGATACCAGAAGTAATAAGGTTTTTGTATGCTTGCCCTAATGCTTTAATAAAATGTCCTGCGTAATACTTATATTCAACTTTCCCTGTATCGTCAGTAATTGGAACTAATTTTCCCATAAAATCTCCGTATGTGTATTCGGGGTGAAATACAGTTGGAATGTAATTAGGCGAATTGGAATTTAAGTTTAATTCTTTAGAGTAGTAATTTTTAATTCTGTGGCTTTTGCCTGTTCCCGGACTGCCGAATAAAATTTTTTGAATATATGCCATTGCTTTTTTATGAAGTTAATATTTTAGTTATGAATGTCGTTTTACTGTCCGTTCATTTTTGCTTGTCTGTTTCTTGTTCGCTGTGTCGTCCGTAGGGTTGCCGCTATCTCCCAAACACACGCAATACTACAAATTAAAAATAAATCTACAAAATTTTGTTAAAAACATTTTATGAATTGATGGGCGGTGAGATTAAATCTTAACAATTACCCAATTATACTAAACAAAATTAAAACGGAGTTTATAGAATCAATAGGAAAGGTAAATATTTCGATTCAGAACGAATATTATCCTTACAAAATTCAGAATTTCAAAAGACCTTTTTTGCATTTGGTTGCTACTTTCTTACTAAAAGGATTATATTTGCCTGAATTAAACAACCTAACAATGAAAAAAGTTTTAATACCAATGTTTATTATGGCTGCTGTTGTTTCGTGTAAAAATGAAAAACAAGAAGAGGTAGCACAAATTACCTATCCCGAAACCAAAAAAGGAGATGTGGTGGATACTTATTTTGGCACTGAGGTCAATGACCCTTATCGCTGGCTCGAAGACGATATGTCTAACGAAACTGCGGCTTGGGTGAAAGCTCAAAACGAAGTTACTTTCGGTTATCTGGAGAAAATTCCATACAGAAATCAGATTAAAAACCGTATGGAAGAATTGTGGAACTACGAAAAAATCGGAGCTCCTTTTGTAGAGGGCGACTACACCTATTACTACAAAAACAACGGATTGCAAAACCAGTATGTGCTTTACAGAAAAGACAAAGACGGAAAAGAAGAAATCTTCTTAGACCCGAATACGTTCTCTAAAGACGGAACGACATCACTGGGAGGTCTCGAATTTTCGAAAGACAGCAAAATAGCAGCTTATGCTATTTCTGAAGGCGGAAGCGACTGGAGAAAAGTTATCATCATCGATGTAGAAAGCAAAAAAATCATGGAAGATACACTGGTTGACATCAAGTTCAGCGGACTTTCATGGAAAGGAAACGAAGGGTTTTATTATTCAAGTTATGACAAGCCCGAAGGAAGCGAACTTTCTGCGATGACAGACCAGCACAAACTGTATTTTCATAAATTGGGAACACCACAATCGGAAGATAAAGTGATATTTGGTCTCGACCAAAAAAGACGTTATATCGGGGGAGGGGTAACCGAAGATGGCAAATATTTGATTATTACGGCTGCTAACTCTACTTACGGAAACGAACTGTATATTAAAGACTTAACAGATCCAAACAGCAAAATTGTTACTGTTGTGAATAATTTCGACAACGAATATTCAGTTATCGAAAATCAAGGGGACAAACTCTTTATCGCAACCGATAAAGATGCCCCGAACAGCAAAATCGTTACTATGAATGCCAAAAATATTGCTGAACCTTGGGTTGATTTTATTCCTGAAACAGAAAACGTACTTTCTCCGTCAACAGGCTCAGGATATTTCTTTGCTCACTATATGAAAGATGCCATTTCACATGTAAAACAATATGATTACCAAGGGAAGTTAGTTCGTGAGGTGGAACTTCCGGGAGTGGGAACCGTAAGCGGTTTCGGAGGTAAAAAAGAAGATGCGGTTTTGTATTATTCTTTTACAAATTACATCACAGCCGGAACGATTTATGCTTATAATCCGGAAACAGGAACTTCTGAGGTATATGAAGCTTCAAAAGCACAGTTTAATGCTGATGATTACCAGTCAGAACAAGTGTTTTATACGTCAAAAGACGGAACCAAAGTACCGATGATTATTTCTTATAAAAAAGGAATTCAACTTGACGGAACCAACCCGACTATTCTTTACGGATACGGAGGCTTCAACATCAGCCTGACTCCGAGTTTTTCGATTGCTAATGCAGTTTGGATGGAAAATGGCGGTATTTATGCTGTGGCAAACCTGAGAGGTGGGGGAGAATATGGCAAAAAATGGCATGTTGCAGGAACTCAGATGCAAAAACAAAACGTA
Source organism: Flavobacteriaceae bacterium (assembly GCA_041676345.1). GTDB lineage: Bacteria > Bacteroidota > Bacteroidia > Flavobacteriales > Flavobacteriaceae > Flavobacterium. The sequence continues at coordinate 2,462 of JBAYSC010000185.1, forward strand.
TTTGATGATTTCATTGCTGCTGCTGAGTTTTTGATTAAAGAAAAATACACTTCATCAAACCATTTGGCTATCAGAGGAGGTTCAAACGGAGGACTATTAGTAGGAGCTTGTATGACACAACGTCCGGAACTTTTCAAAGTAGCATTGCCTGCTGTAGGAGTTTTGGATATGCTTCGTTATCACACTTTCACAGCCGGTGCAGGTTGGGCTTATGATTACGGAACAGCCGAACAAAATAAAGAAATGTTTGAGTACCTCAAAGGTTATTCGCCTGTACATAACGTAAAAGCAGGAGTGGAATATCCGGCTACTATGGTTACCACAGGTGACCACGATGACAGAGTGGTTCCGGCACACAGCTTTAAGTTTGCTGCAGAATTGCAGGACAAGCAAAGCGGAGCAAATCCGGTGCTTATCAGAATTGAAGTCAATGCAGGACACGGAGCAGGAAAACCACTTTCCAAAACCATCGAAGAAGCCGCAGACCTTCAGGCTTTTTCACTCTACAATATGGGAATTAAAGAATTGAAAAAATAAGATTCTTTTTGTGTATATTTCAACCACAAATTACATGAATTTTCACGAAATCAATTTGTGCAAATTTGTGTAATTTGTGTTTGTTTTCTAAAACAACGACAAATTCCTTTTGGAGGGGTCTTGTTTTTTCAGGAAAAGATTTCGGTTTTCGTAATCGATAATGGCTTTTCCTTCTAAGAGTACGTCAGCCCCGATGATTCCGTGAACGGGTTTTACTTTGGCTTCATTCAGTGCCATATTTACGTGTGTCAGGTCAAACACCACTACGGTAAACTGATAGGCTTCCCATCTTCCGATTTTCAGAATGTTGTATTCCGAAATTTTTGAAGGCATTCCCACCGCTCCGGCTCCTGCCACTTTGGTTTTCGATTTTTGGGTTTTGAGTTTGAAGTGCTCCTCAAAAGTGATATCTACACAACTGTTGGAAGCTCCCGTGTCAAGGATAAAATTTCCTTCTACTCCGTTTATTTTTGCCGTAATCTGTAAATGTTGGGTTTTCGAGAGTTTAAACCCTGATTTTATATAATCGTTTGCTTTGAGAATCTCCTGTAATTGTTGCATTATCACATTATAAAGTGCCAAAGATAGTATATTTTACCGATTTGAAAAGCAGGTTAATACCATATTTTAAAACCACAAATGCCACAAATTTACTCGTAGAATTTGTGGCATTTGTAGTAAATATAAATAACTCTTTACGAAATCACTCCCGATCCAATCAGTTCGTCATTGATATACCAAGCGGTAAATTGTCCTTGTGTAATGGCAGATTGAGGCTCTTCGAATTTTACGTACATACCACTTTCAAAACGATAAAGCGTCGCTTTTTGTAGTGGTTGCCTGTATCGGATTCTTGCCATTACTTCGAGTGATTCTCCGTTTTTCAAAGCCAAATCTTCTCTGATGAAATGCACTTCAGCATCTTGTACGAATAACACTTTTCTGAACAGACCTTTGTGATAATTGCCTTGTCCGGTATAAATCGTATTGGTTTCGATATCGGTTGCAATCACAAAAAGAGGTTCTTTGGTTCCGCCTACATTCAAACCTTTACGTTGACCGATGGTGAAATAGTGAGCACCTTGGTGGGTAGTCATTTTTTTCCCGTCAGCATGAGAATACGTTATTGGTTTAGCCTCAAAAGCCAATTGTTCTTCTAAGCTAACAAACTCAGGCATTTCGATATTGTAAACGTCGGAATTGTTGTCTATCTCATAAATAAAACCTTCTTTGGGTTTTAGTTTTTGTTGTAAAAATTCCGGTAAGCGAACTTTTCCGATAAAGCAAAGTCCTTGAGAGTCTTTCTTTTCGGCTGTAACCAAACCAATTTTGGATGCAATTTCCCTTACCTCAGGTTTGGTGAGTTCTCCAATTGGGAATAGTGATTTAGAAAGTTGCTCTTGTGAAAGCTGACACAAAAAGTACGACTGATCTTTGTTGTTGTCTTTTCCGGCAAGCAGTCTATAAATGGTTTTTCCGTCTTTTTCGATGGAGTCTTTTCTACAATAATGTCCGGTGGCTACATAATCAGCTCCTAAGCTAAGAGCGATTTTCATGAAGACATCAAATTTAATTTCACGATTGCACAACACATCCGGATTCGGAGTTCTGCCTTGTTCGTATTCATTGAACATATAATCAACGATACGCTCTTTATATTGCTCGCTTAAATCTACAGTTTGGAAAGGAATTCCTAGTTTTTCAGCTACCAAAA
>JBAYSC010000186.1:0-4640 GCA_041676345.1 Flavobacteriaceae bacterium
GGAATGATCGCCTCCCAGAAGTACTACTTTTTTACCTTGGTTTTGCCAAAACAGCACTCGTTCTTTCAGTTCGTTTTTCAGAATTTCACTTTGTTTGTTGATTTCGTCTAAACTTTTCTGCAAAGTAGGGTTGTCTGCAACTTTTTCTCCGTTTTCCAAAGCTTCGATAATGGGTTGGGCTTTGGCTTTGAATGTATCGCTTCTTTCTTTCCAATTCGGAATATCCTCATCCATATAGATGCCTAATTTCCACAATTCGGGGAACTGCTGATGTGCCAAATCTACCTGAAACGAAGCATCAAACACGGCATCTACTCCCTCCGATGCTCCTGCTCCGTAACTTACCGTAACCTCCCAAGGCACAGGAATTACGATGATTTCACTATGTTCTGCTCCAAAAGGCAACCCGAAAAGGGAAGCATCAGCCAGTCCCGGGTCATTCGGATTAAAATTGTTTATGATTTCTTGTTTTGTCATTATTTTTGGTTAATTGTTAGTAGTTTGTTCTTTAACTTGAGGTGCCAAAATGGTACTTTAAATATTTGTTTGAGATTGCTTCGTTCCTCGCAATGACAAAACAAAAAATGTTTAAAAACAGTCAAACCATTTTTAAACATTTTTCAAATGTAATTATTTTTTATTTATCTCCATAGTGCCCGAAAGCCGAAATAAAAACAATCTGATGAATCATAAAATACCCCCAAAAAGTTTTTGCCTCAATTCAGGTGTATATTTTACTACTTTTCCTTCTCTTGCCTGTTGCTTTGACTTATCTATTTTTGCATAAAACTCCTCCTCTGTCATCAAAGTATCATCTTCTTTTTCTGTTCTGAAGCGGATTTTCATTTCTTCCAAAAAATTCTTGATGGCAGTAAATTGCTTTTTGTTTTCAGGTGTTATGATGATATTTTCCATAATCTTTTTTCTGTTTGACAAAGTTATTTCTTTTATACTAATATTTCAAAGGTTTTCGGCTTGTGTGTCGAATGCGTAAAATACGTATGTTATTTTTTAATATTCTATAAGAAATTCTATAATTATATTTCACATAAGCACGATAACTTCCGTTATTATTTAGTTTTAAATCATCTAAAGCATACAACTCCGATTGAACTCCCAAAATTTGAGTAGATTCAAATAATGCTCCAACTACTTTATCAGCTATATCTAAAGATTTAGATTCTTCCAAAATATACTTATGTATCGCTTCGGTTTGTTTTAAAGCCTGTATAGACCAAATTACTTCCTTCCCCATTGTTGCATCATTTCTTTTACTTCATTAGAAGTATAAAAATTACCTGCTTCAATATCTCTTTCAGCCTCCTCAAGCTCCCTGTTATATTCCTCAATGCTTATCCCTTCAGAATGAGTTTCATTCTTTCTGTTTTGAAAAATAGTTTTGATAAACTCAATAAAAGCAGGGTCTTTCACTTCCCGAAGCTCTTTTTCTATCCACTTAATATCTGCTTCTAAATTCATAAGAATAAATTTTATCTAACAAAGATAATAAAAAATCTTTCGAGGTGATTGTGTTTTGTTTAAGGTTGCCTGTCATTGCGAACGTAACGTAGTGAAGTGTGGCAATCTAAAAAGAGATTGCTTCGTGCCTCGCAATGACGAAATGTGAATAAAAATCCTAAAACAACTCTTTAATATCTATTTTAAGAGCTTTGCATATTTTGTGAAGTGTGGTAATAGATGTGCTTATTTCTCCTCGTTCGATTCTGCCTACCTGATTTCTTGGGATATTGGCATCAAAAGATAATAATTCTTGAGAAAGATTAAGTTCTAATCTTCTCTTCCTTATCTTTTCTCCTACCGATTTTATAAGCTCTATTTCTTCATTTTCTAACACAGTATAAAATTGCACTTATCTTACAAAAAATACAGACACAAATTTGTGTCATAAAAAATATTTTTTAATCTTTGTTAAAATTTTAAACCTTAATTATTATGAAAAAAGGTACTCATGGTAGAAATGAAGACAAGTTTGAAAAGTTAGATTATAAAAGTCAAGCAAGTTCTCTAAATGCTCAAATGCTATATCTCAAAAAGGCATTGAATGCTCATTTTAGAAAAGGAAAAGAAGAAAATAAAGATGTTAATTCTTCAAAAAAAAGCTATAATGAACAATTATCGAAAATTATTGAATTTATAAATGAAAACTAAATCACTCCAAATGAGAATATTATTTATTATACTGCTTTTTGTATTTACAAGTTTTAGTAACGTATTTGCTCAAAGCCAAACTCAAACTACTTACGAAAAGAAAGTTTTGGAAGTTAAGGTAAAATACCTTTCTATTCTCTATTATGGTTACGAGAAAGAATTGACGTTTCCTGAAAAACATCATATAGAATCACTTATTAAAGATAAAAGTGAAGAACAGGAAGCGGCTGTTTTAGCTAATTCAGTAATGAATTATGCGATGACACATTCCGAATCTGAAATAGATAATTTATTGAAACGATTTCAGAATGAGATGGAAATTGCTGAAAAATTAAAGACAGATGTTGATGTGAAACGTGAAAAAGAGAAAAAATATGAATATACCGACCGAGGCTCAATTCAGAAAAGCATAAAATCTTCCTTTTTACAATGGAGCCAAAAAGGCGAATTTGAAAAACAAGCTGATTACGAGGCACGATTACAAAAACAGTCGCAAAGTAAGTTTACTGAAATTTGTATGGAGGAAATAAAGAAAAAAATAAACTCTTTTCGTTCTTCTGATTTAAGTATGAATCTGCTAACCTATGATGCGGAAAAAGAAGTCTTCCCTACTTTATTTAAATTCAATAAAAAAGAATGGAAAAGCAATCAGAAAATTTCAATTGACAAAGCACAAAACTTTAAAGAAAAAGAATGGAAAAATTTTCAATGGCAAAAAGAAGAATCAAACTGGTGCTTTATTGATAATGATATGCTTCCGTCAGTAATTTCCTTAAAAAGCAATTCTCATTATACAACTATCAATTTGCCCTTACCAAATCAAGAAGAAATTACGGTTGCTTTTAATGATTTGGGAATAGAAAGCCCCTATCTAAAGAATTTTGTTTTCAATTATTTAATAGCAATAGAAAAAGAGAATCAAAAGAAAAAGGAGGAAGAGGAAGAGAAAAAAAGAGAGAAAGAAGAAAATAGCACCTACTTTCCAAAGTTTTTAGAAGTTCAAGCGAGTTTTCCAGGTGGTATGGAAAAATTTCGCAAATACATTAAAAAAAACTACAAATTAAATATAGATAGAAATGAAAGAGGTACTGTTGAAGTACAATTTGTAGTAGAAAAAGACGGTTCGCTTACCAACATTAAAGTAATACGTGATATTGGGTTTGGAACAGGTCAAGAAGCTATTCGTATATTAAAAGAATCACCAAAATGGAATCCGGGGATAAAAAATGGAAAGCCCGTTCGTGTAATTTATACTATGCCTATTATAGCATTTCAGTAAAAGAATGTTTTCTGTTTTTTCTACATAGTAGCAAACCCCTTTTAGAATTTTCTAAAAGGGGTTTGTTTATCAATTTATTTCTTACAAATTATCCGTTCAAAGCCTCTGCTCCACCAACGATTTCCAAGATTTCGTTTGTAATGGCTGCCTGACGGGCTTTGTTGTAGGTCAATTTCAATTGATTTCTCAAATCTGTTGCATTGTCGGTTGCTTTGTGCATTGCTGTCATCCTTGCTCCGTGCTCAGCAGCGAAGGAATCACGAACCGCTTTATACAACTGTGTTTTTAGCATTTTCGGGATAAGCTCCAGAACGATTTCCTCTTTTGAAGGTTCGAAAATATAATCGGTAGTAGCTTTTGCTTCTGTTTGTTGAGCAACAATCGGTAAAAACTGCTCTTTCATCACGATTTGAGTGGCAGCATTTTTAAACTGATTATATACTAATTCGATACGATCATATTTTGCATCTGAAAACAATTGCATTAAATATTCTGCAATTTGAGCTGTATTTTCATAAGTCAGATTATCAAAAACAGAACTTTCGTTTTGGATAACTGTATCGGTTTTACGAAGGATATCATTTCCTTTTTTACCGATAGTTAGAAAATCAACTTTTTTGCCAGCATACTTTTGCTGAATCAACTGTTTGGTTTCTTTCAGCACGTTGCTGTTGAAAGCTCCACAAAGACCTCTGTTTGAAGTAATCACAACTACCAAAACATTGTTTATAGGTCTTTCTTGTGAGAATTTTCCTGCTACATCTCCTTCTAGAGAAGCACTCAAATCCTGTAATAATGTGGTTAGCTTTTCAGCATACGGACGCATTGCTGTAATGGCATCCTGAGCCTTTTTCAGCTTGGCTGCAGAAACCATTTTCATCGCAGATGTAATCTGCATCGTTGATGAAACGGAACTAATCCTATTGCGTATCTCTTTTAAGTTTGCCATTTTTTAAATGTATATTGTAAAGTTGTATATTGTAGATTGTACTTTGCTTTCACATTATACGGTTCTACAATATACAATATACTTTCAAATTAGTATTTAGCAGCAATTTCTTTTGCAGCGGCTTCTAGAACAGAAGTAATTTCGTCTGTGAATTTACCTGCTTTTAATTCGTCAAGAGTGCTTCTGTATTTAGCATTCAAATACTCAAGGTAATCTTTTTCGAATTCTTTTACTTTGTTTACC
>JBAYSC010000187.1:0-4561 GCA_041676345.1 Flavobacteriaceae bacterium
ATTTTCGGAGTTTTGAAGAGGCCCAAGCGGAATGGAGTAATATTAATTACCTTTCGAGAGAGATTGATTTAAACTTTCCCCATATAGAAGAATTCATTTTGGATAACCCTATCGGGATTATTTCCGATAAAATCGAAAAGTGGTTTCCTAACGATGTAGTATCTGCAAATTCCACTTGTAATAATAGCTTAAGAGCTTGTAGAAAAGCGGCAAGTGATAGGTATGCAGAAGCAGCCCAAGAAATTGCTAACCAACTGGCAAACGAAGAAATTAGTGAAATAGTCGCTTCTCATAATAAAAACATTGCTATGACACAATATACAAATGAAATAAAAGATTGTGTTTCGGCTTATAATTCTTGTATAAATAATTAAAAACAACCCAAAAATGAAAAAATTATTAATAATGAGTAGTATTCTGTTTATGTTTTCCTGCTCCAATGACAACAATAGTACAGCGAACGAAATTTCTATTAAAAACTTTAGAGTTTTGAATATAGAAAATGAGATTGACGAAATGTTCTACGAATATGTGAATTCTCAGGAATTTATTGATTTCAATAATGCTTCAAACGATTTTTATTACAAATTAAACTTAATTGACGAACAAATAGAAGAAATTGATTTCAGTGATATAATTTCGTGGATAGCAATAAATATCAGTTCTACACGTTTTGTAAGTATTGAAGAAGCTGAAAATGAATGGGAAAATTTAATAACCTTAAAGGGAGTGGAATTGCACAAATTTCCACAAGTAGTAGATTTTGTTGTTAGTGCTGATAATGCTGATGTCAGATTCTATTTTGACAAATGGATTTTTGAACCCACACAAACCACAACAAACAATGAAGAATGCGAAGAGGAATTTGATATTTGTAACAAAGCTGCTGATGATAATTATTTTGGACAAGTAACGCAAATCCTTAATGAATCTGCAGGAAAAGTAAGAAATAGCCTTATGAGTCAAGCCTCACAGGCATATATAAGAAATTTGGTTTTTTGTGCAAATAATTTCAACACCTGTTTAGGGATTTGATTAAAACTTAAAAGTTATGAAATTTTATTTAACCATTGTGTTCACTGTTTTGATGCAATTGTCTTTTGCTCAAAACGAGGTCTATGAAAAGATAAGAAAAGACCCGAAATTTAAAGCGTACAAAATTGAGTATATTGCTCAATTTACCTCTAAAGAATATCACGAAAGAGAAAATTTTATTTATGAATTTCTCGATAAACTCCCCAAGGAATATTTTAAAATAAAGGTAGGAGAAGATTTCGATGATTGGATTGTCCCGAGGCTCAAAGATTCAAAGTTTGCTACAGTCGAAGAAGCGAGGAAAGAGAAGAGAAAATTCAACAAGATTTGGGAAGAATCTATGTCGGATTTAGAAGTTATTTCTAAAAAAAAGAGTGCTTTACACAAGAAGTACGGCAATGAGATTATGAATAAAATGCAACAGATGATAGAATGGGAATCAATGATTCTTAATTTAAAAATTGAAGGAATGTCATATCCTGTAAACGCAGAAAAATCCTATGAAGAAATAAGAGAAGACCCCGAATTTTTGAACTATAAAGCAGATTATATTGTATTTTCTATATCTAAAAAAAACATAGAACGTGAAGATTTTATATCGGAATTTCTGACCAAAGTGCCCAAAGATTATACTAAAAAAAAATCAGACGAAGATTTTGACACTTGGATAATATCGAGAATCAAAGATTCTAAATTTTCTTCTGTTAAAGAAGCTATTGAAGAAAACAAAAAATTTGACAGGCTTTGGGCGGAACTACAATCTGATAAAAATGCTCTAAACGAACAAAAGTTAAAATTAAAAAAGAAGTATGGCAATGATGTTATGTATGAATTGCAGTTAGAAATAGGGGAAGAAGCCTTTGAACTTGAATATAAGTTAAGAGGAGTGGCTTTGGTTGGAAATGGACAAATTCAGGATACAACAACACTAATCAAACAATAAAATTAACAGTTATGAAAAAAATATTTTTAACAGTAATTTTATCAATGATGTTGATGAGTTGCAGTAGTGATGATAATGAAAGCTTTAGCTCTCAAAATATGGAATTTTCCACAATAGCCCGTTTTGTTATAGGTAATACACCTTTTTTAGATAATTCTGAATCTCAAAATATCATTATTTCTGATAGTGCCAATTGGGAAGATTTTCTCGTGGATTTAGAATATCATTTAGGTTATTCCATAGATTCCATAAATATAGATAGTTCTGTTGATTTTGAAACGTATCAGGTTATAAGTGTTTTTGACCAAATACGTCCGACAGGAGGATTCGGTATTAGTGTTATTTCAGTTATTGAAAATCAAAATAATATTATTGTTAATCTTGAAACCTCCTATGATGACGGGATTACTTTTCAAATGCCGATTCAACCTTTCCACATCGTAAAAATTCCTAAATCGGATAAACCTGTGGTTTTTGAGTAAAAAACATCGTTTAAATAGAACTCCTGCTTTTAAGAGCAGGAGTTTTTCTTTTTAACTATTTGCTCCGTCCTGAGACAGAAAAAAATATACGAAAATAACAAACGGTAACTGTTAGAAATTCAAAACTCTGAAAGATTTTTTAAAAATCAAAAAAACATAGTGCTAAAATTACGCTTTATTCTTTACATTTGCCTATTGTTCCGATTCTTTATGAAGGCAGGTTTTAAGTTAGTTTTAGTGTTGTTATCGGCTGTGTTTTTGTCCTGTAAAGACAAAACTATTGACGAACCTTTGACAGAGGCAGAGGTTCAGGACACTCTCAATGAAGCCAAAATTGAAGCACCCGAAATTCTCCCAAAAACTGCAAAAGATATCGGGCTGCAAAAAGAACTCACTTTCGACAACCATACCCTCGAAGATACCTATCCGTATAAAGATACCACAAGGGTTTTTCAATGGGAAAAAATCAAAGAGAAACTGGCTTATGTAGAAAATTTTCAGAGAGAAAAAATCACCTATGCCATTTTGCAGAACTATAAAAACAAAAATGGTGAGGCTCCAACGGTGAAAAATTTCGTCCGAAACGATTACACCAGGGTTTCTGATACGTTGGGTGTAGAACGTTATCAATCGGCTCCACTTTATGTTCCGGGAGAAAGTCAACATCCTGTAATTTATGGTCGAGACGGTTCGGTTGTGAGGCTCATCAGCAGCGATACTCTGGATATGGTTCAGATTCAGGGGATTTCCTTTTCAGGCACTTGGGACGTTCCGAAACGCTACGTAAAAACATTGGGAGACAGCATTCGTTTTAATCATATTGTTTTTGTGGATGTTACCAATCAGAATATTACACTAATAGAAAAATCGGAGGAGCGATGGCTTATTCGTTCTGCAAATCCTTCTACGACCGGAGTTCACAAACCTCCGTATGCTATGGAAACTCCTGTCGGGATGTTTATCATTCAGGAAAATAAACCGAAAATGTTTTACCAAAAGGACGGTTCAACCGAAATCGAAGGTTTTGCTCCCTATGCCAGCCGGTTTACAAACGGTGGTTACATTCACGGAGTGCCTACCAATAATCCGAAAGGAAATATTATTGAATACAGTGCTACATTAGGCACTATTCCACGTTCTCACATGTGTGTACGAACTCCCTCATCTCATGCAAAATTTATCTATGATTCCGCAAAACCCTTGCAGTCACTGGTTTTTGTAATTGATTAGTAAAGTTTAACACTTTGAAATTCAAATAATTGTTACTTTTGCCCGTTATGATAAAGATGCCTTGGTGCAAAAATAACAACAAAATGCGAATTTTACTTTTAGGTATTATTACCCTTTTATGTACTTCTTTTAATGGCGTTTCCCTTACGGAAAAGAGCGTTATACCGACAGCAAAAACTGTAGGAAACTTAGAATATCTGGAGTTGTATCACGATTTCGGCTTGACCGAAACCCTACAGTTTGAAGCCTTCCGACAGGCTATGCAAGGGCGGGAGAAAATAAAAGCCAAAAACAAAAACATAATTACCATTATAGATTTTACCCTTCCTTCGACTGAAAAGCGAATGGTAGTTTTGGATTTGGAAAGAAAACAGGTTTTGTTTCATACCATTGTTTCCCACGGTCGCAATTCGGGTGAAAAATATGCCACTTCCTTTTCCAACAAACACGGTTCTTATCAGAGTTCGTTAGGATTTTATCTTACCGAAAACACCTATTTCGGAGGAAACGGCTATTCGTTACGACTTGACGGGTTGGAAAAAGGAATCAACGATCAGGCGAAAGCCAGAGCTGTGGTGATTCACGGAGCCGATTATTGCAGTGAAGCCATAATTAAATCTACCGGAAGATTGGGAAGAAGCTACGGTTGTCCTGCACTTCCGAGAGAAATTAACGAAGAAGTGATTAACACTATCAAAAACGGAACACTTCTTTACATCTATGCAGATAATCAAGAATATGTGGCTAATTCTAAATATATCAACTCACAAAACCAATATTTAGAGCCTGTTTAAAATTTATCTAATAATTTGTTTATGCTTCTTTTTGGCTGCAACTTCGTTATATTTTTTTGAGATAGAACACCGCTATC
>JBAYSC010000188.1:0-4536 GCA_041676345.1 Flavobacteriaceae bacterium
GTTTAAAATTTATCTAATAATTTGTTTATGCTTCTTTTTGGCTGCAACTTCGTTATATTTTTTTGAGATAGAACACCGCTATCTCAAAAAAAAATATGCCTCGTTTCGCTCAAAAATAAGCTATAAACATTCTCACAATATAAATTTAAACAGGCTCTTAGTAGAAAATAAAAAATCGGGAAATAAAAATAAGGTCTGAATTGCTCCTCAATACGTCAAAGCCATCGTAACAATACTGATTTTGGTAGTGGGGATTTTCAGCAAAGCCTTAGCACATTGTTCCAAAGTTGTCCCGGAAGTCAACACATCATCGACCAGCAAAAAGTGTTTGCCTGAATCTCTTTCCGAAAAATTGACATCAAATATTTCTTTATTCACATCTGTTCGCAAGAAAAATGCCTTTTTGGTTTGGGTTTTAGAGTATTTGTTTCGCCACAGAATTTCTTTATTTACGGGAACTTCCAGAGCCTTTGACAAGGCTTCACAAAAAGTCATCACCTGATTATAGCCTCTTTTTTTAAGTCGCCTTTTATGAAGCGGAACCGGAATGATTTCATCTACATTTTTTAACTCCGCTTTGATGATTTCTCCATACCATAAACCCAGCAACGTTCCCACTTCCTGATGACCATCATATTTGAGTTTATGAATGATTTGCTGAACGATTCCCTGCTTTTCAAAAATGAGCATACTCATAACTTTTTCCAACGCAACTCTACCTGACAGACGTTTAGAAGCATCGTTTTCCGGAGTTTTATGGTGGTTGGTCAAAGGCAAATCATGTCTGCATTTGGTACACAAAATTTTTTCTCCTGTCTGGAGCATGTTGTTACAACCCAAACAAGTTTGCGGGTATAATATGTCAAGTAGAGGTCTATACAATGTTGAATCGGTTAAGAGTTGAGGTTTAATTGTTCTGTTGAGAATCAATGAAACAAGCAACGATTAAACAAAATTATTCTTTATTCTTCGAATCTATGACAATCGTAACCGGACCGTCATTGACAAGAGCTACTTTCATATCGGCTCCGAATTCTCCGGTCTGAACGGTTTTTCCTAAATCAATTTCTAATTGGCTGACAAATTTTTCATACATCGGAATCGCAAAATCAGGTTTTGAAGCCTTGATATAAGACGGACGATTTCCTTTTTTGGTCGAAGCATGTAAGGTAAACTGACTCACCACCAAAACATCGCCTTCACACTCCAATATAGATTTGTTCATTACTCCGTTTTCGTCTGGAAAAATGCGGAGATTCACAATTTTCTGGCAAAGCCATTTAATATCTTCATCAGTATCCGCATCTTCAATTCCTAACAAAACCAGCAAACCCGTTTTGATAGCGGATTTTATTTTTTGGTCAATAGCGACAGAAGCTTCTGAAACTCTTTGTATTACGATTCGCATGGTTTTATGTATGGTTATTGTTTCTCAATTTTTCTCCTTTTTGAACGCTGTTCCAAAATTCCCGGGTAGTTTTCGGATAATTTTTTTCTATTTCTGTTTCCTGAAATTCAGAAGAATGGACTATGGCATAAAAATAATCCAAAACATCTATTTGAGTAAACACTTGTTTGAAATCGTCTTGTAACTCCGAATTTTGTTCGGCAAAACAGGTGTTTCCGGGTTGGGTTTTCGAGACAAATTGCAACTTTAAAATTTTTTCTAAATCCGTAATAATTTTTCGGTTCAGCACTACTGCCTGCCTGATTTGATTGTCGGTGTTTTGTTTGGCATAATGCTGTAACGGATAATTCTCTAACCCGAAGCAATCGGAAATAATGTGAATATAATCTTCTAATTTCATAGTCTCAAAATTAGCTTTTATTTTAGTAAATCAAAGTAATTTAGACGTACTTTTGTGTAAATTTTGACAAAAATGGAATTTCCTGAAGGTAAAAAAATTGTGCTTTTTGACGGAGTTTGCAACCTCTGTAATAATTTCGTGCAGACCATTATCAAGCACGACAAAAAAGATGTTTACCGTTTTGCTTCGCTTCAATCTGATTATGGGAAACAGGTACAGAGGTATTTAGGGCTTAATCCGGAGGCGATAAAATCTGTTATTTTATATGAACCCGGAGTGGCTTATTTTCACAAATCAGAAGCAGCTTTGAGAATTATCAGAAGCTTTGGCGGAGCTTATTCACTTCTGTGGATTTTCCGAATTTTTCCGAATTTTATCGGAAATGCCGTGTATGATTTTGTAGCTTTGAATCGCTATAAATGGTTTGGCAAAAAAGACAGTTGTATGATTCCGACACCCGAACTGAAAGACAAGTTTCTGGATTAGAAAACTGTTTTACGGAATATTGACGGTTTCTTTTATGACAAAAACAATCCGATTTCCGTATATTTGACCCCAATGAAAATCACCGAACAAATAAAACAACCTATCAGGTATGAAATGGAGCTTTTTGAAAAGAAGTTCCACCTCTCTATGTCTTCCAGGGTTGCCCTGCTCAACAGAATTACTTATTATATCGTAAACCGAAAAGGCAAACAAATGCGTCCGATGTTTGTTTTTTTGGTTGCCAAGATGGTCTCAGGAGGTGAAGTCAACGACAGAACTTATAGAGGAGCTTCGGTTATTGAACTTATTCATACGGCTACATTAGTTCACGATGACGTGGTAGATGACAGCAACAAACGCAGGGGATTCTTTTCGCTCAATGCCCTTTGGAAAAACAAAATTGCGGTTTTGGTAGGCGACTTTCTCTTGTCGAAAGGATTGCTCTTATCGATAGATAACGGGGATTTTGATTTGCTCAGAATTATTTCGGTAGCTGTTCGGGAGATGAGCGAAGGAGAGCTTTTGCAAATCGAAAAAGCCCGAAGATTAGATATTACCGAAGAGGTTTATTACGAAATCATCCGACAAAAAACCGCTACACTCATTGCGGCTTGTTGTGCTTTAGGAGCAAAAGCCATTTTGGAAGAATCTGATAATACAAAAGTAGAACAAATGCGGAAATTCGGAGAATATATCGGAATGGCATTTCAGATAAAAGACGATTTGTTTGATTATACCGATGATAAAATCGGGAAACCCACCGGAATCGACATCAAAGAGCAAAAAATGACACTTCCACTGATTTATGCTTTGAACAATTCGACCGAAAAAGAAAAAAAATGGATTATCAATTCGGTTAAAAATCACAATAAAGACCGCAAAAGGGTCAAAGAAGTCATTGCACTTGTCAAACAAAAAAACGGACTCGGGTATGCAGAACAAGTAATGAAAGATTATCAGCAAAAGGCATTGGAAATCATCAAAGACTATCCCGATTCAGACTACAAACAGGCTCTTGTTTTGATGGTCAACTATGTGATTGACAGGAAGATTTAAGGGACAACAATACAAATAAAAAAGGAGGCGATTGCCTCCTTTTTGTGTTTTTAGCTGTTAGCTGTTTTTTAGAATTTGTAGTTGAATCCAACTCCTACAGAAGTAGTAGCGATTCCTTCAGTAGCGATTCCTCTGTACCCAACAAAAACTTCAAATTTTTCTGTTTGGTAACCTACTTTTGGTTGATACAACATACCTCCGTCATTTCCTTCCGGAGCCATTCCCATTGCATAACCTAAATCAACTCCTGCAAAAATGTTGTCAGTAAAAGAATACTGAGCAATAGCAGAAATTGGAAGAAAAGCAGCATTGTCTGGTTTTACTGTAATTCCCATGATTTCATACTCTTTTGCCATGAAAGTTAAGTAACCAACAGATGCTCCA
Organism: Flavobacteriaceae bacterium; assembly: GCA_041676345.1. Lineage (GTDB taxonomy): Bacteria > Bacteroidota > Bacteroidia > Flavobacteriales > Flavobacteriaceae > Flavobacterium. The sequence goes on from JBAYSC010000188.1 coordinate 3,735, forward strand.
ATTTGGAAATCATCAGAGATTGGATACATGTAGGCTACTTCAGCCCCTACTGACAATGAATAGAAGTCAGAAACGTCACCCATTGGCATACCAACGTTAACCCCTGCTTTAAAACCTCCTTCTTGAGCACTTGCAAATCCAAATGCACATACAGCCATAGCTGATAAAATCAATTTCTTCATAATAAAAAATTTTTAATGTTAGATGAGACAAAAGTATAATAAAACTTTAAACAAAACAATAGGGCAAATGCCTTATATTAACAAAGTGTTGTTAATAACTTTTCCACTCAAGAGACTCTATGAGAAGCCGAACGTCTTTTTTGAGATATTGTGAAGCCGGAAGCAGGGAATCTGCATTGGGTTTTGCATTAAAATAAACCGAACCCACCACAAAATTCCGTATGCTGTCTGTGAGGTAAAACTGGGTGGCAGAAGCAGCATCGCCTCCCACCTCATAATACATCCCATACACCTTGCGGTCAGGGTTTATATAAGGTTGTTCGATAATATTATCTGCTTTTACGACATGTCTGTAGGTGAACGTCTGAGCATCGGCAAGCAATTCGTTAATGTTGTCATTAACAGGCTTATAGCTCAAAAAAACCGTAGCTTTCATTTTGGGATATTCCAACACAAAATCACAATTCTTTCGGTTTTTGGCAACAGCATATATGTTTTTGCCAAAACTGAAAGGGCAATCGGTCTGGAAATCTTCATAGTGAGGCAACGGATAGTCGAGCCTCAGGTAGCTCTGAGGTTTCGGAAGGGTTTCTTCCTTACAGCCTACAAAAACAAAACAA
>JBAYSC010000189.1:0-4524 GCA_041676345.1 Flavobacteriaceae bacterium
TAAGGACTTTATTGAACCTTACTTCTTCCGGCGTTTTTTTTTCGTTGTCATATAAAATGTATTAAGTGAACGCTAAATGTACGGATAGTTGCGGAAGGCTACCGTAGGTTTAGTTCAACAAGGTATTGCCAAAAGCGGGGCTGAACGACTTCGATTGGACATTTGTGCAAGGTTCAACATTCGTCCTTCGTTTGAACTTTTGCGCTAAAAATCCCCGCCTTCGGCAATACCCAAACCGTTATACCGCATTTTACAAACAACACCCATTAAAAATTATGAGACAACTAATATTCATTTTTATTTTCACGCTTTGTGGCAATGTTTATGCACAAGTTCCAAGACAAGAACGAGAAGAAAGGATTATAGATGTACCCATCGGAGAAGTAGCACCACCTATTAGCAAAACAGCACCAGACGAAGTACGTGGAATTTCTTATGAAAAAGACGGAAAAAAGAGTTTTTTAATGGGCGATGAGACAAAAAAAGGACTTTATGACCAGATAAATTTTGTTTACGACAACAAAAGTTACATCGTAAAAAACGGAAACCTATATGGTATTGCTAACAAAAAAGCAGAAATTACCGTAAAAATAGAATACGACAGCATTGGTGCAGATAATTTCAAAGGCGTAGGCTTCATTGCAAAACAAAAAGGAAAATACGGAAAAATAACAAGTACGGGAGAAATCATACTTCCCATTAAGTATAACAAAATTATCGCAGGAAATCAAGACATTACATTAGTTAAAAACAACAAAAACGAAACCGAACTTATTTTTAACGAAAAGAACAAATCACTAAATAAAAAGATAGACTATGCCGAGTTGTATCAAAATTTAACTCTTGTAAAATCTAACGGAAAATTTGGAGTAGTAAAAAACGAAATAATAGTTCCTTTCGAGTACGATAGTATTTTTGTGCCGACAAAAGACCCTAAACATATTCCTGTTGGCAGTAGTAATAAGGCAATTCAAAAGAGAAATACGCCCAATCCATTGACAAGACCCAACCAAACCATTTCGTGTTTAACCTTACAAAAGAATAATAAGTTTGGTTTGATAAATAGCGAAGGGAAAATTATCTATCCTGCGGATAATGACGAAGTTTTCAATGCTGAACAATTTGGCTATTATAGCGTAAAAAAAGGAAATCTTTATGGTATTTACTTCTCAAAAAGTAAAGATAAAAAGCATACAGAAATAGAATTTGACCGTATTTCTGTTGATGGCTACGGTGCTATTATGGCATCAAAAAACAAAAAAATGGGAATTTTCAATCTCGAAGGCGAGCAAATTACACCATTTGAATACGACAACGATTTTATTGCACAATACAGCGGTGTTGGTTACAGAATTTCAAAAGACAAAAAGCGAGGCATTATTGATAAACAAGGAAACGTAATTGTACCACCAATTTATGACGATGTAAGTACCTTTTCGTTTGATAATCGTGATGTTTTCAAAGTAAAAAACGGAGAAAAATACGGTATCGTAAACCGTGAAGGCAAAGTTATTATACCCGTTGAATTTGAATACATTGACGACCTAAATAATAATTATTTGGTTGTTACGCCACAACGAAAAGTGGGCTTGTATGATAAAAACGGAAACAATGTAATACCTGTAAAATACAAATGGATTACGAAAACTGCCACACCAAACAGCAGTATTTTGGTATTGAATGAAGATGATTATTCCTTTAATTTTTTAGACAAGAACAACAAAATTATTTTGCCCGAAAATGTTAGTGAATATGGATATGTTTTAGATGAAGACAAGTTAAAAAGTCCAATAGGACGAAGAGGATTGTTATACGTAAAAACTAAAAGCGGAAAATTTGGATTACTTAATGAAATGTCAGGAATGCTTGACGTTCCAATGGTTTATGATGAAATCATACAATGCACAAGTTCAAGTGAAGTCCATAGTTATTTTAGTGTACGAAAAGGTAAAAAATTTGGTTTAATCAATGAAAAAAACGAAGTGCTGATACCTATAAAATATGATGTTATAAATTTATCTTTTGCAATATCAACAGCATATTTCAATGAAAACAAAGAAACCGAAAACAAATCCAACGACTTCCAAGTTGTAGTGGCAAAAGGCAAAAAATATGGAACAGTAAACCTAAAAGATGAAGTCGTGATTCCGTTTCAATATTCATTTTTACAACGCATTTCGTATAGTGGATTATTCAAAGCGAAAACAGGAAAACAATATCAGATTATTGATAAAGACGGTAAACTTATAAGTAAAAACACCTTTGACGAAGTCGCAAATTTTGAGCGAGTTGATAATAATTATAGTGAAGATTATATCTTACAAGGACTTACATTTTCCAATGGAAAAATGCGTGTAATGGACAGCAAAGGAAACTTTATTACTGATGAAAAACCAATGCAACCGCACATAGGATACGAAACCTTTGACGAACTTAAATTTGCTCTTATCGAAGCATTAGACAGCAAAGACGATACATTGTTGAAAGAATTTGTTGATAAAATAGCACCGTCAGAACATATTTTGTACTACTTAAAACAAAACTTGTTTGATAAAAGCACGCTATATGTAAACATTGACTATATTAAAGAAAAGTATTTACGTGATTTGCTGACATTCAAACACAGCGAATGGAACGCAGATACAAGTTTGGGCTATTCGGGCTACAACCGTTCATCACTCAATGTTGTTGATTACACAAGATATTCCGAAAGATATGGCATTGTAACAAATACTCGTACTTCTGACCACGCTTATGGAGATACTCGTTTTATGGAAAAATTATTACGAGATGCCATAAAAATAAATGGATATTGGATAAGCACTTATTTTATGACACGTGGATTTGACCGATATTAAAAACGCGGTATAACAGCCGTTTTGCAAAAGCGGGGTTTAGTGCTTCGTATGACAGTTTACCTTAAATTTGAACTTTGTACATTTAATAAAGTTTAGTGCTGAAAATCCCCGCCTTCGCAAAGCGGCAAAACGTTAGCAGAAATTTTAACACAAAACAATCTATGGAATACGAAATTATTAGAAATGAATTTGAAGAACTTTCCATTTCACTTCCTTATACAGATTATTTTGATGAAATATATAATCCAGATGGATATGAAGAGTTTCCTAATATTGAGATTGTTTTCAAGAATACAGAAGAATTAGAGAATCCTTCAAATGAACAAATTAACTCTTTAGAATATTTCCTAAAACATTCAAAGGAATTAAGTCAATTTATTTCAGAATTTATTGTTAGTGAACGTGAAATACTACTTGAAAGAGGTTTTCAAACAGAGCATATAATAGAACCGAAAAAGAATTATCGTTTTTCTACTATTTATATTGATGATGAGTTTAGAGATAATTTTTCTTTTATTGGAATGACTGGAATTTGTTCGTGGGATGAAGAACACGGTTTTGGAGTTGTTTTATACAAAAAAGAGATTATCGATTTTGGTGATTGGAACTGTGGATACACTATGTATTCGAGCAATAAAGATAAAAAATTCTCTTTAGCTGAAGAATATTCGCTTCCATCAATTACAGAACAGAAAAATAAGATAACAGAGTTAAGCCAAAATATAGAATTAGATAATCTTGAAAATTATCTTTCACTATTAAAATGGTTGGTTGATTTAAAAGCTATTTATGGTTATAGAAAAACAAAATTAAATTTAAGTGAAAAAGAAAGCGTTGCTTTAATTCAATCTTTGGAAACATTGGACTTGTCTAATAAAAATTTAGACAGTTTGCATCAAAACTTCGATTTGTTATCAAACCTAAACGAGCTTAATTTAAGCGATAATAATTTAATTGATTTACCCCAAACTGTTTACAGTTTAAAAAAACTAACTCGTCTATTTTTAAGAAATAACAAATTTTCACAGATTCCTGAATCAATAAATACTTTAGAAAATTTGACAGGTCTTGATTTATCCGAAAATAACATTTTTGCGATACCAAAATCTTTTGAGAATTTAATTGGTTTAACCTATTTTTCAATTTCAAATAATAAAATTGAGATATTTCCAGAAGCTATCAGGTCATTTAAAAGTCTTCAAATATTGTATGCACATAATAATAATTTTAAAATTATCCCTAAATGGATTGGTGAATTGAAAGGGTTAACCAACTTAACCTTAATGTATAATCATATACAAGAAATACCTTCTTCAATAGGTAATTTAACCAAATTAAATAGTTTAGGATTAGATTATAATAATATTTTCAAACTTCCTGAAGAAATTGGAAATTTAAGTGAGTTTTGTTCGATAAGCATAATAAACAACCAATTAACTTCCTTACCAAAAAGTATTTTGAAGATAAGAACTCTTTATGTTCGAAATAACAAAATACCTAAAGAAAAGCTGAATGAATATTCAAAAAGAAAAGAGCAAAATCCTGATTTTTTCAATGATGATTTCGCTCAAGAATTAGGAAGAGTAAATTTACATTATTCAAATCCTATTGTTAGTTCAAATAATAAAAAATGGTGGGAATTTTGGAAATAAAAAACTTCTGCTAA
>JBAYSC010000190.1:0-4477 GCA_041676345.1 Flavobacteriaceae bacterium
AGCAATCAGCTCATTTGTATCAAAACCCGAATTACCAGTTAGGCTACGGAATCCCCGATTTTTATCAGGCCTATCAAACCGCAACCTTAGGAGTTGAAAATTCCATTCAAAAACAAATTGTTCTCTATCCGAATCCTGCTTCTGATTTTATTTCTCTTTACGGAGATTTTTCCGATAAGGTTACTTTGAAAATTTTTGATGTTTCGGGAAAAATAATTCTCAACCAAGCGGTGATTCCCAACAGGGAAATCCCTGTCCAATCTTGGGCAAAGGGGATGTATCTCTATCAAATTACCACTCCAAACGGCACTCAAACCGGTAGAATTATAAAGGAGTGATTTTTTGGTTTTTACTCAAAAGTTTAATTTCTTCCCAAGATAATTTTTTATCTTTTTATTGAAGGGCTTTTCAAAGAAAACATAGCAGAAATGGCTCATCAGCAAGGTGGTTAAAAAGAGCAGACCTATGGCAAGTCCGTCATTTTTCATCTGAAAAAACCTGTTGTTGAATTCCACAAAATACCTTATAACAAGTTGGTGGAACATATAAAACCCAAAGCTTATTTCGCCTAAATGCATCAGTGATTTATGAGACAACAGGCGGGAGAGTTGCCCTTTTTGAAACGAAAACGAAAAGAGCAGGTAACAAATCGGGAGCCAATAATAGAACGAAAATCGGGCTACCTGAGGAATAAACGAATGAAAACCATAAAAAATCAGCAGCAAAAACACAGACGAATATTCCAGAAAATTATAATTGAAACGGCTGTGGCGATAGTATTTGTAGAGGTTATACAGCAAAATTCCCATCAGAAAATCGGCTGTTCTCACAAACGGATTGATGTAATAAACAAAGTGAAAATACTCCTCGGGAACTATTATTACAGACAGCGGGACAAGCATTAGCAAAGCCAAAATCAAATATTTTTTGGAGAGCAATCGGGGCAATCCTAAGATAATAAAGGGAAACAGCAAATAAAAAAACATTTCGTTGACAATGCTCCACGAAGGGCCGTTAAACGAAAAATAAACGGCTTTGATGGGGATAAAACTCTGAACAAGCGTGAGGTTTGCAAAAAACCGAAAAAACCAGATTCCGATATTTTCACTCAGGATGTGCCAGGACAACGGAATAGCCATCGTCAATGTAAGCAGATGTACGGGATAAATTCGGGCGATTCGGGCAATATAAAATTTTAGTTTCGGGTAATTTTCTCTGGAAAACAGTTCCTGATAATTGTAGCTCAAAATAAATCCGCTCAAAATAAAAAAGAAACTCACCCCGATATAACCTTCATAAAAAATATGCTCATAAAGCCACTTTAAATGCTCAGAACCGGAGGTTTTCAGAAAACTCAAATGAGACACAAAAACCATAAAAGCAAACACAAACCGCAATGAGGTCAAAGGCTTGATAGTAGGTGTTTGATTTTCCATCTCTTAAAAATTATTTAGGTAGGTTACAAACCCGAAGCAACTCACCACAAAAAGCAATAGTAAAAACGTTTCTCTCATCCAGATTTGGGGTAATCTTTTGATAAAATCAGAACCAATCATAGTTAGCGGAGCAAAACAATAGAGCAGCAAGGCATTGTTTTTTTCGGGTGAAATAAAGTAAATTATGGCGGTAACCACCACAAAGGCGATAATTATTTTAAATACCCTTTGCAGTTTGACAAGCAGGCTTTTGAATACAAAAAACTGGGAAAAGAGCAAAAGCAAAGCAACGATTGTGAAGACCGTCAAAGTCATAGAAACCGGTTTAAAATGAAAGTCAATCACTGCTTTTTGCCCGATGTATTCCAAAACGGGGTAGTCAAAAGCATATTCATAGAAAAAAACGAGTATGGCAACTGCAAAAAAACTCAGAAAAGGCAGTAGCCAGTTGCGGAAATTTCCCGAAACATGCAAAAAAACACTGATATAAAGCGGTATGATAAAGAGTATTGCCCAAAATTCAAACACCGCAGCTATACAAATCCACAGGGCTGCATCAAAGATTTTTTGTTTCGGGACAAGCAGCGAATGTATAGAAACAAGCCTTCGGAAAGCCAAAAGAATAAAAAAATTGGAAACCACTACCGAAATATCCGAAAAAACATCGGGCAATAACCACAAAAACAGCAGAAAAAAAACAAGGGCAAAAGAGTCGCCTTTGTTGATTTCGTTTCTTTTGGCAATAAAATCAGTCAGCAATAAAGAGAGCAACAACAACGGAAAATTCAGCAAAAACAGCGTGTCTGCACCCGAGGCATAACTTTGTGTGGCAAGAGGCACAAAGCTCAAAACAAGCAATAAAGCTGTAATGATAAAATTTATGGGGCGGGATTTTCTAAAAATTTTTGCTATCATTATTTATATTTCTATATTTGCAAAGGTAAAAATAAACACTATTTATAATGAAATCATTTTTTGAAGGAATTCAGTATTTTTTTGAGCAGATTTTATTTGCTCCGATGGAATTTTTCCGTTTTTTAGAACTGGAAAACTGGTGGTCAGCCAATATCGTAAACTGGATTTTTATAATCGTTTGTATGGTAGCCGTTTTGTTTTGGCTTAAACAACTTCGTGGATTCCAGAAAAAGAACGATGATATTCAGGATACTACCGCTCATTCGTTTTTAAAATAAAAATTGCAACATATTTTTAAACCAACCTCAAAAGCAGTTTTTCCGATTGCTTTTGAGGTTTTTTTGTGGTTTTCCAGCTCATTTTTACCTTCATTAGCTTTTTTACGGATAAAAAAGTAATTTTGCACCCGAATTTTTAATCAAATGATAATGAAAAAAGTAACACTATTGGCTTTTTTGCTGACCGCATTTATCGCAACAGCACAACAGGAAGAAGCTCAGGATTCGACCAAACACTGGACACGTGGAGGAAACATTTCGTTTTTAGTAAACCAATCTACCTTCGACAACTGGATGGCGGGAGGTGAAAACAACTTCTCGGGAAACTTAGGTTTAAACTACGATTTTAATTACAAAAAAAACGACTGGACGTGGGATAACAAAATCATAGCTGAATACGGAATCGTAAAAACCAAAAATGCTGATTTTGAGAAAAAAACCAACGACAGGCTGGAGTTCAACTCCGTTTTGGGTAAAAAGGCTTCTGAGTTTTGGTATTACTCTTTCTTTTTGAACTTCAAAACTCAAATTACAAAGGGTTACGAATACGGAACCGATGCCAACGGAAAAGAAATTAGAACCGAATTTACCGATATTTTTTCGCCCGGTTATTTGACTTTCGGTCCGGGTATGTTGTGGAAAAAATCAGATAACCTGAAAGTGAATTTAGCTCCGGCTACTTCAAAAATCACTTTCGTGAACGGAGATTACACTTCGGCTGACGGTTATGTTGACGGCTCTTATTTTGGGGTTGATGCAGATAAAACTATGAGATATGAACTCGGTTTTTATGCTTCGGGCTACTACAAATTCAAAGCGATGGAAAATGTTTTGATAGAAAATATCCTTAGTTTATATTCCAATTATTTAGAAGACCCGCAAAACGTAGATGTTGATTATCAGCTCAATGTGGTGATGACCATCAACAAATATCTTTCTGCCAATTTCAGCTTCCAGACCATTTATGACGACAATGCCTATCAAGGTTTCCAGACCCGTCAGGTTTTCGGAGTGGGTGTGAATTACGGATTCTAAATCTCTTATACAACACATTTAAAGAGGCTTTCTATGTTTTAGGAAGCCTCTTATTTTTTTAACGAACTGACTGAAATCATATTTTTATACCCGTGAAGTCCCTACCTTTGTAACTTAATTCAAAAGGTTATGTATTACTGGAAAAAACTTACAACACAAGAGAGAAAACAACGTATATCACAGGCAATTGACGAGATTGTCAATTTTTCGGATGACATTTCTTTAGGCTATCCGGCTTCAAAATTAGACGGAAAAGTTTTTTATGACGATGCTCCTTTTCTCAAAGATGCTCCAACTCTTCAGGCTTTTGTAGCCAACCCGAATAACATTGGTTGCCACACTCTGGGCACTTCAGAAAAAGCATTCCAAGGCACTCAAACCATCGAAAGAGAAGTGCTTGATGTAATTGCGGTGGATATTTTTAAGGCAAAACCCAATTCTTTTGACGGTTACATTTCTCCCGGAGGAACAGAAGCCAACATTCAGGCGTTGTGGATTTATCGCAATTATTTTATGTATGAATATGCTGCGAAGCCTGAGCAAATCGCTATTCTGGCATCAGAAGATACCCATTATTCCATTCCGAAAGGGTCAAATTTGCTGATGTTAGACTGGCTGAAAATTCCTGTAGAGTTTGATAGTCGAAAAATTGACCGCAAAGCTTTGGAACAAATCGTTACAGAAGCTCAAAACAACGGAAAGAAATATTTTATTGTAGTGGTAAATATGGGCACTACGATGTTTGGTTCGGTAGATGCCATTGCTGATTATACCGATATATTGGAAGCCAAGAATTTGACCTATAAACTCCAT
>JBAYSC010000191.1:0-4470 GCA_041676345.1 Flavobacteriaceae bacterium
CGTGGTCGAGGAGATTACATGGGAGTTGCAGGAAACTTAAATGATGGTGCTGACGTAACTGCTCCAGTTGATCACTACTGGCCAAATGATAACGGTTTATACAATATGGCCGGTAACGTTGCTGAATGGGTACTTGATGTTTACAGACCTATTGTTGACTCAGAAATGAACGATTTCAACTACTACAGAGGAAACGTTTATATGAAAAACGAAATAGATTCAATAGCGGGAACTCCTGTGTTTACAACACCTGAAACTATTAAATATGACACCTTGCCTGACGGAAGTCTTATCGCAAGATCACTTCCGGGACAAATCTCTAAAGTGCCTATCGGAGAAGAAGAGACCTATTTGAGATATAATTTTGACAAGAGCGACAACAGAAACTATAATGATGGGGATATGAAATCTACCCGTTACTATGATTTCGGTTCTTCGGAAGATGGTGAAGAGGCTGCTTTCAAAAAAATGTATAACTCACCCGAACACAAAGTTGCTGCAGACAGCTTAGGAGAAATGGATCGTTCTTGGGATAAATCTTCAAAAAGAACTACACTCGTAAACGACGAATCAAGAGTTTATAAAGGTGGTTCTTGGAGAGACAGAGCCTACTGGCTTGACCCGGCTCAAAGAAGATACTATCCTCAATATATGGCTACAGACGATATCGGATTCAGATGTGCGATGTCTAAAGCAGGACCTAAAGCTTCAAAGAAAAAACCAAGAGGATAACTTTCCCTTATCATAATTTTATTGGTTAATTGACAAAAGCCCTTTACTTAAAGGGCTTTTGTTGTATCAAAAAGTAAAAGTTTATGACCTTACAAAACATTTACAAACAGTTTCTCAAATCAAACGGAGTAGTTACAGATTCCCGAAAAGTACAGCGGAATGATTTTTTTGTAGCACTCAAAGGCGATAATTTTGATGCCAATACTTTCACCAATCAGGTGCTTGAAAAGGGTGCTTTGTGTGTGCTGATTGACAATCCTGATTATCATGTTGACCACAGAACCATTTTGGTCGAAAACACACTCCAAACCCTGCAACAATTAGCCGGTTATCATCGAAAACAGCTCAATCTTCCGATAATTGCCCTGACGGGAAGCAACGGAAAAACTACGACCAAGGAGCTTATTGCTGCTGTGCTTTCAGAAAAATATAAGGTCAAAGCTACGGTGGGAAATCTGAATAATCATATCGGAGTGCCGCTCACCCTGCTTTCGTTTGACTACAAAACTGAAATCGGAATTGTGGAAATGGGAGCCAACCATCAAAAGGAAATTGAATTTCTGTGTGGAATAGCTGAGCCCGATTTCGGTTATATTACCAATTTCGGAAAGGCTCATCTCGATGGTTTCGGAGGGTTTGAAGGGGTAATTAAAGGCAAAAGCGAACTTTATGACTACATCCGAAGTGAAGAATTTGACGAGGAAGAAGAACGAAAAAAGAAAGTGTTTATCAATCTTGACGATGCCATTCAGGTTGAAAAATCAGAAGGGTTAAGCCGTTTGGGTTTTTCGTTTCGGGATGAGAAAGCGACTGTTTTTATTGCATCGGTTGAAGTAAATCCGTTTGTGAAAGTTGCATTTGAAGATGTTGAAATCCAGTCCCGACTCATAGGAAGTTATAATGCTACTAATATTGCAGCTGCCATTGCCATCGGAAAATATTTCAAAGTAGATACTCTGAAAATCAAAAAAGCCATTGAAAATTATATTCCGACAAACAACCGGTCTCAGATTCTTCAAAAGAATTCCAACAGCATTATCCTGGATGCTTATAATGCCAACCCCAGCAGTATGAAAGCAGCGATTGAGAATTTTTTGGGTCTGGAAAGCACTTCAAAAATGATGATTCTCGGAGATATGTTTGAGCTGGGACAGGAGAGTTCAAACGAACACAAAGAGGTGGTTTCGCTGGTGAATAAAGCCTCGAAAGTTGAAGTTTTTTTTGTGGGGAAAGACTTTTATTCTCATAAAATTACGGCTGAAAATCTTACCTTTTTTCAGTCGTTTGAACAACTCAAAGACTATTTTTCTACTCAAAAAATAACAGGAAAAAACATTCTGATAAAAGGCTCAAGAGGAATGGCTCTGGAGCGGATATTGGATTTTATTTAAAAATATTTTTAGCCAAACAATCGTTGCAAAACCGCTGAAAACCTTCAAAAGAGATGTTTTTGTATAAAAACAAGGTTTTAATTTTTTGTTCTCTGTAAGAAAACGTATTTTTGCGGTTACGTTAGTTTTAACGGTACAAAATCAGTTCAAAAAATAAATAGTATAACACAGATTATGAAAGAAATCACAAAAGAAGTTTATCTGAAATGGTATGAAGATATGCTGTTTTGGAGGAAGTTCGAAGATAAATTAGCTGCCCTATACATACAACAAAAAGTAAGAGGATTTCTACACCTCTATAATGGTCAGGAGGCGGTTTTGGCGGGTTCGCTTCACGCTATGGATTTGTCGAAAGACAAAATGATTACAGCCTATAGAAACCACGTTCAGCCTATCGGGATGGGAGTTGACCCACGAAAAATAATGGCGGAACTTCTCGGAAAAGCAACCGGAACTTCACAAGGATTGGGAGGTTCGATGCATATTTTCTCAAAAGAACACGGGTTTTATGGAGGTCACGGAATCGTAGGCGGTCAGATTCCGCTTGGAGCCGGAGTTGCTTTTGCTGACAAATATTTCGGAAGAGAAGGCGTGACTTTAACTTATATGGGTGACGGAGCTGTTCGTCAGGGGTCACTTCACGAGACTTTCAATATGGCGATGTTGTGGAAACTTCCTGTGGTTTTCATTTGTGAAAACAACGGTTATGCTATGGGAACTTCGGTTGAAAGAACAGCCAACCATACCGATATCTGGAAACTTGGAAAAGGTTATGAAATGCCTTCAGGCCCTGTGGACGGAATGAATCCGGTTAAGGTTGCAAAAGCCGTTCATGAAGCCATCGAAAGAGCCAGAAGAGGAGAGGGGCCAACGTTTTTGGAAATGAAAACCTACCGATACAGAGGGCATTCAATGTCTGATGCTCAGCATTACAGAACAAAAGATGAGGTTGAAGAATACAGAAAAATAGATCCGATTACTCAGGTACTTGACATTATCAAAGAAAGAGAATATGCAACTGATCAGGAAATCGAAATCATTGACAACAGGGTGAAAGATTTGGTTGAGCAGTGCGAAAAATTTGCAGAAGAATCGCCATATCCTGATTTGAATGTTATGTATGATGCAGTATATGAACAAAGAGATTATCCGTTTTTATCACATAAATTATAAGTAAGAATGGCACAGATAATAACAATGCCCCGATTGAGCGATACGATGACTGACGGAACGGTCGCTGTTTGGCATAAAAAAATAGGAGACACCATCAAAGAAGGCGATATTCTGGCTGATATCGAAACCGATAAAGCCACAATGGAATTCGAGTCTTTCAATTCAGGAACGCTTTTGCATATCGGAGTTCAGGAAGGCGAAACCGCTCCGGTTGACAGTATTCTGGCTGTCATCGGAGAAAAAGGAGAAGATATTTCTACACTTCTGAAAGGAGAAAACGCAACTCCGAAAACAGAAGAAAAACAAGTAGTTTCGTCAGAAACTGAACAAGCTCCCCCTTCGGGGGCTGGGGGGCTGCCAGAAGGAATAAAAGTGGTTACGATGCCACGTCTTAGCGACACTATGACAGACGGAACGGTGGCTACCTGGATTAAAAAAGTGGGAGACAAAGTAAACGAAGGCGATATTCTGGCAGAAATCGAAACCGATAAAGCCACGATGGAATTCGAGTCTTTCAATTCGGGAACGCTTTTGTATATCGGAGTTCAGGAAGGAGAATCGGCTCCGGTTGATAGCATTCTGGCTATTATCGGGAAAGAAGGAACCGATGTTTCGGGTGTGGTAGCCAATTTCGGAAAAGAAAAACCGGCTGCTGCTTCTCAAAAAGAAGAAACGACTAAACAAGAAACGACTAAACAAGAAACGACTCAGACTCCTGTTGAAACTTCAACCAACACAGGAGATAGAATTTTTGCTTCGCCTTTGGCAAAACGCATTGCTCAGGAAAAGGGAATCAATCTTTCACAAGTAAAAGGAACAGGAGAAAATGGTCGTATTACCAAAGCCGATGTAGAGAATTTCACTCCGTCTGCTTCGACTACCACCACTTCACAACCAACAACCGAAACGGCTCAACCTCAGCCGGCACCAAAACTTGTAGCCGGTATAGGGCAAACGCTTTCAGAAGAAGTGAAAAACTCTCAGATGAGAAAAGTAATTGCCAAACGCCTTTCAGAATCCAAATATACAGCTCCTCATTATTATTTGAATATTGAGGTAGATATGGATAATGCGATGGCTTCCAGAGCTATTATCAACAGCCTGCCTGATACTAAGGTTTCGTTTAACGATATGGTTATCAAAGCGGTAGCTATGGCTCTGAAAAAACATCCGA
>JBAYSC010000192.1:0-4430 GCA_041676345.1 Flavobacteriaceae bacterium
CAAAATAAACAAATAAGCAATACAAAACGCGAAACAAAAACATCGTTTAAACCATTGATTTTAACTGCTATTGGAAAAATTCAATCTATTTTTATAAAAACAGAAAACTTGCGTATATTTGTGAGTTGTGCGTCATTTTAGACAACCACCATCCATAAGAATACAGATATGAGCGAATATATTAAAATTGGACTTAAAATAACTTGGTTGATAGTCTTGACTTACTGGTTTGTTTCTGGGCTTAGAACGAAAAAAGTTGACCAACAAGAAACTTTTTTAAAACGATTTGTACAATATTGGCTACCCTTAATTATTGCAATTTTGCTATTGGGACCTGGAGAATGGTTTGGACATAGTTGGTTAAGAGAAAATTTTGTTGAACATACCAACTTGGTTGGAATTATTGGGCTTGTAATTTCTGTAATTGGAGCGATAATCGCTTGTACATCTCGATATTTGCTTGGCAAGAATTGGAGTTTGTCAGTACAAAAAAAAGAAAATCACCAATTGATACAAGACGGAATTTATAAAATTGTCAGACATCCAATATACACAGGACTTTTGCTGCTATTTATTGGAAACGCAATAATTGTTGGCGACTACAGAGCGATAATAGCAGTCTTAATAGTTTTTGTATCACTATGGTTAAAACTCAAAAAAGAAGAGAAATTGCTGACCGAAACTTTTGGTGCAAAATACACAGAATATAAAAATCAAACGAAAGCATTAATTCCATACCTACTTTGACAAAATAAGACATTAATATAAACCCTATTAAAATTATTTTTGTAATTTTGTATCCAAACGAATACACTTTTACAGATGTACTTTATTGACAAAACAGAAGAATTTGATAAATGGTTACGGAAATTAAGGGATTTGAAAGCCAAAGCAAAAATCCTTTTCAGAATACAGAAACTTGAAAATGATGAACATTTTGGCGACTGTAAACCTGTCGGGGGCGGAATTAGCGAACTAAAAATAAATTACGCAAAAGGTTATCGGGTTTACTTCAAAGAAACGGACGGAAAAATTATTGTTCTGTTAATTGGTGGAGATAAGTCAACTCAACAAAAGGACATTGAAAAAGCAAAAGAAATTTGGAACAAATTAAAAAAGTAAAAAATGGGAACATCAAAATTTGACATCGCAGACTATTTAGACAGCAATGAAATGATTGCTGAATATCTCAATACAGTTTTGGAAGACGGTAATGATGCGGAAATAATTACAGCAATCGGACATATTGCAAAAGCAATTGGAATGACTAAAATAGCGGAAGAAACCGGACTTAGCCGACCAAGTTTGTACAAAGCTCTTTCTGACGGAGCAAAACCTCAATTTGCAACAATAATGAAAGTTTTGAAAGCTGTTGGTGGACAAATACAAGTAAATCCAATGACCGCTTAAAAAAACGAACGCACAACAAGCAGTTTGGCAAGAGTGGCAGGAAACAGCTTCGATTGAGCGCTTCTGCAAAGTTAAAAGTCTGTAATTCTATTCAACATTTGTGTTAAAATTGCCACCCTCGCCAAGCTGCAAACCGTTAGCACTCATTATAAAACAACACAGAAATAACACCAAGACAATGAAAAAAATAACATTCACACTTTTTGCATTATTCCTGACCCTTTGGACTTTCGGTCAGACTAACATAAACGACCTTGAACGCATTGACGGACTTTGGACAAAGAAAGGTGAAAAGACTGCCTATACAGGACAGTTCATTGAGTATTTTGATAATGGAAAAGTCAAAGGCAAAGGAGAATTTAAAGACGGCTTAGTTCACGGCTTAAGGACTGTTTACTACGAGAATGGTAATAAAAGCCTTGAGAGAAATTACTCAAACGGTATCAATGACGGTGCAAGCATTGAATTTTATCCAAGTGGACAAAAAAAGCAAGAAGCAAATTTCAATAATGGCAAGGAAGATGGGACTTTTAAAGTATTTTATGAAAATGGACAAGTTCAAGCAATTTTAAATTTTTCTAATGGTGTCCAACAAGGCGACTATTTTGAATACACCCCTGACGGAAAACTAAAAGCACAATACTATTTTGTGAATGGTAAAGCAAGTTACTCTCCTGAATTTATTGACTTGACAAAACAAGCACTGGAGTTAAGCAGACAATTTAAAAACGAAGAAGCTATAAAGCTTTATGACAAAGCAATTGAACTAAATCCGACAGTAGCCCAAGCGTATTTTAATCGTGGAGCTTGTAAAGGTAACAACTTTGACTTTGAAGGTGCAATTAAAGACTATGACAAAGCCATTGAACTCAATCCAGAATATATGGAAGCATATGGCAACAGGGGAAATGCGAAAATCAATATGTTTACGTCAAAAGGAAATTTAAATCCGACACCTGAACAGACTGAAAGTGCTTGTGAAGATTTTCATAAAGCAGTATCGCTTGGAGACAAGACAATAGGAACTGAAGATATGATTTACATACATTGCAAAAAGAACAAGAAGAAAAAGAAATAACGAGTGCTAACACTGCATTGCTGTAATGGCGGGGAAACCGCTTCGTTCAACTCCATATCTTTAAATAAACTTTCTTGCATATTTTAACTTTTGTAATAATAATCCGCCACTGACAGCAATGCTTTTAACGTTACCACGCATTATAAAAAAGACACAGCATTGAATAAAATTGACACTTTCATATCAAGACTTTCAAGTGTTCCAAAAACCAACGGGACTACTAACCTTTACTTTGGCGACAGTCGAGAAAGTGAAATAAGAAAAAACAACTTGAGAGTTTATCTGAATAAAATGAAGGCTGTCAATCCGAGATTTTTAATTTTAGGTGAAGCACCAGGTTACAAAGGTTGTAGACTTTCAGGAATTGCATTTACAAGCGAAAGAGTGCTTTTTGAAAATCCTTTCTTTAAAAATGAACCAATTCAGTTTATAAATGAACAAAGGAAACTTGAAAGTGAAATTTCAGCAACTATTGTATGGTCTGAATTATCGCTTCTTAAAGAAAAGCCTTTGATTTGGAATATCTTTCCTTTTCATCCACACTCTGCTGACAACATTCAAACTAACAGAACACCTAATCAGACAGAACTTGAAGAAGGAAAAAGTTTTCTAATTGAATTATTAGAGATATTTGAAATCCAGAAAATATTAGCTTTAGGAAGAAAACCTGAATCACAATTATCTGACATAGGAATCCAAAGCACTTATGTTAGACACCCTGCAAATGGTGGAAAGAATCAATTTATTACAGGCTTAAATAACGAAATGACGATATAATGGCACTTTTTAAAATAGAGAATAACGACAACTTAGAACAAATCAAGGAACTTCCATTCAAACTTGAAAAGGAAATTCAAGACTTGACAGAAAAGAACATAAAAACAATTTTCGGACTTGAATTTGTTCGTTCAGAATTTGGTTTAAACAACTTCCGAATTGACACTTTGGCTTTTGACAAGGACTCTGCAAGTTTTGTAATTATTGAGTATAAAAGAGATAAAAACTTTAGTGTAATTGACCAAGGTTATGCCTACCTATCTTTAATGCTTAATAATAAAGCAGACTTCATACTTGAGTATAACGAAAATAATAAAGACACATTAAAAAGAGACGACATTGATTGGTCGCAATCAAGAGTTCTTTTCATTTCACCAAGTTTTACGACTTACCAAAAAGAAGCAATTAATTTCAAAGACCTACCAATTGAACTTTGGGAAATTAAACGCTATAACAACAAGACAGTAAACTATAACCAAATTCAAACATCGGGTGCTCAGGAAAGTGTAAAAACAATCAGCAGACAAGACGAAAACATTGAGAAGGTAACAAGAGAAATTAAAGTTTATACAGAACAAGAGCATTTAGAAAAAGCGACAGAAGAAACAAAGGAACTTTATGAAAGAGTAAAAAGTGCTATCCTTAATCTCGACAGTTTGGAAGTTAAACCAAAGAAATTTTATGTTGCTTTCGTTGCAAGTTCTAATGTGGTTGACATTCACGTTCAAAAAAACGGTCTGAAATTATGGCTCAATTTACAACAAGGACAACTTGACGACCCAAAAGGAATAACAAGAGACGTTTCTTCGGTTGGACATTGGGGAAACGGAGACTATGAAATACAAATACGAACAGACGAAGACATTGAATATATAATGAGTTTAATAAAGCAATCATTGAAGAAAAACAAAAAATAACGCGTGGTAACAGCACCTACCCAAAAGTGGCGGTTCAGTGGTATAGTCAAGCTTTGTGCTTCTATCAAAATTTCTGCTTGGTTGAAAGTGAATCGCTCCGAAATCGCCACCTTCGGGTAGCTGCAAACCGTTGGCAACAATTTGACAGCTCATCGTTAAACAACAACAATTCAGAATTAAATTTTTCTAACAATATAATTTTAGCTTCATTTTTGGAGAGAAATAATTAACTGGAAAATGCGACACAA
>JBAYSC010000193.1:0-4408 GCA_041676345.1 Flavobacteriaceae bacterium
AGCTATGGCTCTGAAAAAACATCCGAAAGTAAATTCACAATGGAAAGACGAAGCTACAGTAATTCATCACCACGTTCATATCGGAGTGGCAGTAGCTGTTGAAGATGGTCTTGTAGTTCCGGTATTGAAATTTGCTGATAGTCTTTCACTTTCTCAAATTGGAGCGAATGTAAAAGATTTGGCTTCCCGTTCCAGAAATAAAAAGATTCAGCCAAACGAAATGGAAGGTAGTACATTTACCATTTCTAACTTAGGAATGTTCGGGATAGAATCCTTCACTTCGATTATCAACCAACCGAATTCAGCGATTTTGTCTGTAGGGGCAATTGTTGAAAAACCGGTTGTGAAAAATGGTCAAATCGCAGTAGGAAACACGATGAAACTTACCTTAGCCTGCGACCACAGAACTGTCGATGGAGCTACAGGAGCTGAATTCCTGCAAACCCTGAGATATTATATCGAAAATCCGGTTACGATGCTGGCATAAAAATCTGAAAGCTGTCTGAAAAGACAGCTTTTTTATTTCGTTTCGATTTTCTCCGAATAAAATCCATCTTTCAAATGATTGCTTCTCATTTGAGGAAAAATCGAATAGTGATACTCAAAATAATAAAGATAGGCTTCATTTACACAAGGTAAGTTTCCGTTTGCAGTGCCAAAAAAGAAAAAGTTTTCCGAAGGGGAATTATAGTTGAGATTGCCCTTGGTTTTTTGCTCAAACTTCATGGTGTGATATTTTGAATTCGGTTGAGGAACGACCAGTTGACTGATTTCAAACTTTTCGGGAAAGCTTTGACGAGTAGAGTCCGTAAAATAAGAGAATTTCAAAGGAAGCATAAAAACAAAAGGTAGTAAGACACCTGTTATTAGAATCGGTTTTACTGCTTTTATTTTAGTAACTGAATTTAATATCTCATTCATTATAACTATAACTAAAAAAATAAATTCAGGTAAGAAAAATCGATATTGAGGTGCAAATATTGCCATTAAAATAAAATGAATGAGCAGCACTACATACAAACTTTGATAGATTTTTTCTTTGCGAAAAGGCTTCGTTAACCAAGCCAATCCAAAAAGTAAAATCATACCCATATTAAAAAATCGGGTGATTCCTTTTCCAAACAGCGAGAATTTTTTGATATGGTCGTTGGTTTGAGAATAAGAGTAAAGCTCCTGTGGAATTGTCCAATCAGCATCCAAAATCAAATACGGAAAAGGATAGAGCGGATACCCTGAAATAATACTATTTTTTGTGAGCCAAATACCTCCGAAAACAGCACCCGAAACTACAAAAAAAGCAAGTGCTTTTGGTTTTTTTAGCCAAAGTAACAAAAGCAGTCCGAAGGGAACTACCGTTATGTTTACGAAAGCTAAGAATGCAAATAGCAAAATAGCGGTTTTAGCCGTATCGGAATCGGTTTGTTTTTCTGTAAAAAAGTAAAAAAGAATCGGAGTGATGAGCAGTAAAGGCAAATCAGGCGAAGGAGCATCGACAAATTGAAATAGCAAAACATTAAACAGGACTATAAATCCAATCCAGTGTTTTTCGTTTTTTTGTTGGAATTCCGATAGGTAAAAAAAAGCACAAACAATCAACAGAAATCCGTTGAGGTCGTTGATTCGGTCGGTTAAAAAACTTAGGTTAAGTCCTGCCTGAAGCGTATGCCAACCGGAATTTTGGGCTAAAAACAGATGTAAATTCCCTAAGCCTTTTACGAATCCGTATTCATTTAGCCATTTAATAGTCTGGATGTAATAACTCTCATTATCGACCACAAAAGGCAATCCGGCTGATTTCAGAGCAGTGAGTCCTGCCAAAATTCCGAAAAGCCATTTGTAGAAGTTACTAAAGTTGTTCCACTGTTTTTTTAAATCGGTGAAAAACTGCTTACTTTCGGTTCTGTAAATCCAATACAACAAGCCTCCACTGAAAAAGATAACAAGAAAAACTTCGATATTTAGTCGGTAGAAAAATACCCAAACCGAAAAGAACAAAGCTAAGAAGACCAAGCCTAAAATGGCAATAATACCGGGTTTACTATTATTTATCCGTGTGATTTTGGTTGTGAGAATCCCAAACGGAATCACAAGGAAAAACAGCAAAAGATAATAGAGTAAGATGGTTAACATTATTTCAAATCTTTGAGACTTAATCCAACAGAAGCTAAAATTTTTCGTGTAGCATGTCTAAGAGATTTATATTTTTCGTCTAACGAGTTTTGATTGAAATTTGCAATGTCGATTGAAATTTCATGATTCAGGTTTCTAACCCGTAAGGTGAGTTGCGACTCATGATTTTTTTGTCGGTTTTCATTAAGTAATTCCGAGAGTTGTATTTGGTGAATATCTACAATAATTGCGTTATATTCATCCATAGATATTTCCATATTTTGCATTTCAGAATTGTCGAAAGAATACAAAACACCTACTTTCTCAGGAGTTTCCGGGTTCATAAAATATCGAATGAAAATTTTATTGGTATTCCCTGAAAAGAAATCAAAATCAACCTCAAGGTCTTGTTGTGCCATTGCGGTTGTTCCTAAAAATAAAACAAATAATAAACGTATTGCTTTCATCTTCTTGTTATTTATAAATCAAATACTTTTCTCTGATTTTCCCAAAAGCCTCCAAATCTTTTTCCCAACTTTTCCGGATTTCGGTCTCACTTAACCTTTGTTCGATTTGCTGTTGGAGTTTTTTAGTTCCTGCCAGTTTGATAAAGAAATTATTAAAGAATTTCGTTTTATCTTGGGTGTTTTGGTAAGCCTCAATAAGCCATTTTAGCTCTAATTTTTCTACATTTTTCTCCTGAGATAAATCTTTTCCGTAACAGGTCTTTCCGTTATGCAAAGGGGCTTTAGCTCCTAAATTGGGCTTTGGAGTAAAAGAAAAACCCATGTTTTTCAGAAAAGGAGAACCAAAAATTTGAAACTGCTTATCTGTTCCTCTGCCTACACTCACATTGGTTCCTTCAAAAAAACAAAGACTTGCATAGAGGTTGATAGATTTGTCATTCGGTAAATTGGGTGAGGGTTTTACAGGCAAACTATAGGGTTTATTTCTATCGTAATTCAAACACTCAATCACGGTCAAATCACATTGCACAGCCTGTCCTGAGCCTGTCGAAGGATTGAGCCACTTTTCACCGTTTATCATTTTGGCATATTCCCCGATGGTCATTCCGTGCAACACCGGAATCGGGTGCATCCCGACAAAACTTTTGTTTTCCATTTCTAAGGTTGGTCCGTCAACGATATTTCCGTTGGGGTTGGGTCTGTCTAAAACAATCAAAGGAATATTATTTTCTGCACAGGCTTCCATTAAATAATGAAGCGAAGAAATATAAGTATAAAATCTCGCTCCTACGTCCTGCAAGTCGAAAATCATCACGTCAATTCCGGAAAGTTGCTCGGGAGTTGGCTTTTTGTTGTTTCCGTAAAGGGAAATTATTGGGAGTCCGGTTTTGGTATCTTTCCCGTCTTTTATGAGTTCTCCAGCATCGGCTGTTCCTCTGAAACCGTGTTCGGGAGCATAGATTTTCTGAACATTTACTTCGTTTTCGATAAGGAAATCGACAAGGTGTTTTAGTTCTATTTTTGCCTCAAAAAGGTCTCCCACTTCCACTTGATTATCGATGTCTGATTTTCTCATTTCGTAATTTTTTTGGGAGTCGATATCTTTCACTACTCCGGTTTGGTTGGTCAGAATCCCGATTTTTTTGCCTTTCAGCAAGGGTAAATAGGCATCTTTGTTGTCAGCTCCTGTATAAACAAGGCTTTTTTGCAGCATATTTTCAAAGTCAAAATCTTTCGGAGGTTGTGCTTTGCAAGTAAAAAATCCGAAAATAACAAATGACAAAAACAGGAGTTTGGAATAAAAATTCATAGGTTCTAAATTTTTGCTAAAATAGTCAAAATCTGTTCCAAAACCATTAACCCGTAACGAATAACTATTAACCAACTTTACCTATATTTGCACTTTCAAAAAATAATCTAAAAAAATGTACAGAAGTCATACTTGTGGGGAGCTGAACAGCTCAAATATCGGACAGGAAATTACCCTTTCGGGTTGGGTGCAGAAAACCCGTGATAAAGGTTTTATGATTTGGGTCGATTTACGTGACAGATACGGAATTACCCAACTTATTTTTGATGCGGAAAGAACAAATGCTGATGTAATCGAAAAGGCGAAAACTTTAGGACGTGAATTCGTTATCCAAGCCAAAGGAACAGTTATCGAAAGAGCTTCCAAAAATCCGAATATGGCTACGGGAGATATTGAAATTTTGGTTTCTGAACTTACGATTCTGAACGATTCGCTTGTTCCTCCTTTCACGATTGAGGACAATACGGACGGAGGAGAAGATATCCGAATGAAATATCGCTATTTGGATATTCGCAGAAATCCC
>JBAYSC010000194.1:0-4381 GCA_041676345.1 Flavobacteriaceae bacterium
CAATACTAATAATAAAAACTTTAAAACAGAAATCTTATGAAAAAATGGTTAATCCCTGTGGGAATTATTCTCGTCATCGTTTTTGCTCTTTATTCGTGGGTAAAGAACTTCAACAACACAGCTGTTTCTCTGAATGAAAACATCAGAGAAAGCTGGGGAAATGTCGAAACAGCCTACCAAAGAAGAGGTGATTTGATTGGCAATCTGGTCAATACTGTCAAAGGTGCTGCCGATTTCGAAAGAAACACCCTCGAGGCTGTTATCTCTGCAAGAGCCAGAGCTACGCAAACCACCATCGACCCTGCCAACATTACTCCTGAACAATTACAGGCTTTTCAACAAGCTCAGGGTAATTTGAACAGTGCTTTGTCTCGCTTGTTGGTTACGGTAGAACAATATCCTGATTTGAAAGCTAATCAGAATTTTTTGAAATTGCAGGACGAACTAACAAGTACTGAAAATCAGATTTTAACTGCGAGAACTCGTTTTAATGAGACGGTGAAACCCTATAACAATCACGTACTTACATTCCCTAATTCAATTCTGGCAGGATTTCTTAACTTTAAAGAAAAAGCCTATTTTGAAGCGGTGGAAGGTGCAGAAGTAGCTCCCGAAGTCGAATTTAATTTCTAAGCGATGTCGGTAGTAGAAGATTTTTTAACTCCTGAGGAAGAACGGGAAATCATTGAGGCAATCCTCACAGCCGAACGGAATACTTCGGGAGAAATCAGAGTGCATATCGAAAACCATACAGACAAAAAACCTCTTGACAGAGCTCAGGAGGTTTTTTATCAACTGGGTATGAATAACACAACCCTGCAAAACGGAGTTCTGTTTTATGTAGGAGTATCAGACCACACCTTTGCTATTATCGGAGATAAGGGAATTAACGATTTGGTCGAAGAAAATTTTTGGGACAAAACCAAAGATGTGGTGATTTCTCACTTTAAAAACGGTAAATTCAAACAAGGTTTGGTAGAGGGAGTCCTCAAAGCAGGCGAAAAACTCAAAGTGCTTTTCCCTTCTTCCCAAAATAATCCGGACGAACTCCCTAACGAAATTTCTAAAAGCTAAATGATAAAATCTCTGTCGAAAATAGGTCTGAGTCTGTTGGTGGTATTGCTATTTACTGCCAAAGGCTTCGCTCAGTTTGAAATTCCCGAAAAACCTAAAAAAGTTACCGAGCAAACCAGTGTTTATGACTATGCCAGTTTGTTGCAGGAAAGCGAATTTAAAGCACTTGAAGCCAAACTCATCCGCTATGCAGACACGACTTCTACACAAATCGTCATTGCTATTATTCCGAGTTTAAAAGGCGAATATGAAGGAACTCTGGCACCACGTTGGGCACACCAGTGGGGCATTGGAGATAAAGAAAAAGACAACGGAGTTTTTATTCTTTTGGCAGAAAAAGAACGCAAAATCTGGATTGCTCCCGGATATGGCTTAGAACACATTCTCACAGCCGGAATCAACGGAGAAATCATCAGAAACTACATTATCCCCGAATTTAAAAAAGGAGATTATTACAGAGGTCTGGATGTGGGGACAGACAAACTTATCGAACTGTTTTCGGGAACCTATCAAGGTACAAAAATCAACAATCGGGTATCGGACTCTCTCCCTATTGGTATTGTTGTCATGCTGATTATTTTTATTGTTGTAATAATTATCATTGCCAGCCGTAACAACTCCAATCGGGGCGGAAACTCAGGCAAAACAGGCGGTTTTGACTTTACGGATTTTATCATTCTGAGCAGTTTAGGTCGGGGCGGAGGCAGTTCCCGAGGCGGTTTTGGCTCAGGAGGCGGTTTCGGAGGTGGTTTTGGAGGAGGCTTCGGAGGCGGTGGCTTTTCCGGAGGCGGTGCAGGCGGAAGTTGGTAGTTTAACACCCAAACTAAATTAGCTTAATTAAATAAATTTTCGTTCATTTGCAACTTCGATTGATAGGTAAAAAATGTCTAAATTTGATTCCATCAGACCGTTTTATGACAGTGAAGTAAATCAGGCGCTCCGCTCTGTTTTACATCATCCGATGATGAAGGCAATGATGAGTTTTACCTTCCCTGACCAAAAGCCTGAAGTTTGGGAAGAAAAGCTCAAAGACACCCATTCTATCAGAGATTTTCAGGCAAAATTCCTCTATCATTCCATACAGAGAGTGTTAGAAAAAAGTTCAGACGGGCTCACCACTTCGGGCTTCGAGAAATTAGAAAAAAACACTTCCTATCTGTTTATTTCCAATCACAGAGACATCATTATGGACACTTCGTTGTTGAATGTTTCCTTACTCGACCACGGACTGGTAATGACGGCCTCAGCCATTGGAGACAATCTGGTTCAGAAGAATTTTTCACTGATATTGTCTAAACTCAACCGAAATTTTTTAATCCAGCGAAATCTAAGTCCCAGAGAGCTTTTGCAGAGTTCAAAATTGGTTTCGGAATACATCTGCCAACTTATTTTATCAGAAAACCGTTCGGTTTGGATTGCCCAACGGGAAGGTCGTACCAAAGACGGAGACGATGCTACCCAACAAGGTGTGCTGAAAATGCTGGGCATGGCATGTGAGGATGAAAACCTAATGGATTATTTCAAAAAACTGAAAATCGTTCCGGTTTCGATTTCGTATGAATATGACCCTACCGATGCCCTAAAAATTCCCAGACTTTTGGCAGAAGCCAAAAACGAGGTCTATATAAAAGAAAAAAACGAAGATTTCAATACGCTGATAAGCGGAATTATGGGGCAGAAAAAGCATATTCACATCCATATCGGAGATATGCTCACTACCGAGCTGGATTTTATCGGTTCGCAGTTTGACACCACCAACAAACAGATTAAGGCATTGGCTCAGGTGCTTGATGCTGCCATCATCGGAGGCTATAAACTCTGGAGCACCAACTATATTGCCTATGACATTCTCTATAAAACCGATAAATATTCCGAATATTATACTGCCAAAGAAAAACAGCTTTTTGAAAGGCGGTTAGAGATGCGGATTAACGAAAACAATACGGTGGCAAAAGAAGGATTCCTGACTATGTATGCCAATCCGGTATGCAACAAAGAAAAATACAATGAGCTTATCTAAAAGCAAAATATTGCTGATTTATACCGGTGGCACCATCGGGATGGTTAAAAACTTTAAAACAGGGGCTTTAACGGCTTTTGACTTTAGCCAGATTCAGGAAAAAATTACCGAACTCCAACAATTAGACTGCCATATCAGTACGTTTTCTTTCGAAAAACCCATAGATTCTTCGGATATGGATATCGAAAAATGGGTAGAAATTGCCACCATTATCGAAGACAACTACAATGATTTTGACGGATTTGTGGTGCTTCACGGCTCAGACACGATGTCGTATTCTGCTTCTGCACTGAGTTTTATGCTCGAAAATCTTTCAAAACCGATTATTTTCACAGGTTCGCAACTCCCCATCGGAGACCTGAGAACCGATGCCAAAGAAAACCTGATTACCGCCATTCAGATTGCCTGTTTGAAAAAAAACGACCAACCCGTGATTCAGGAAGTCTGTCTGTATTTTGAATATAAACTCTACCGAGGCAACCGAACCACCAAAATCAATGCAGAACATTTTGAAGCCTTCGCTTCGATGAATTATCCTTCGCTTGCAGAATCGGGAGTGCACCTGAAGGTAAATTGTGATTTACTGCTGTCGCCTACGGCTAAAAAATTGGTCGTACACAAACGTTTGGCCAACAATGTGGTGGTTATAAAGCTGTTTCCGAGCCTTAGCCCTACGGTTTTGGAAGCCGTTTTGGCTATTCCCGAACTGAAAGGCGTGATTCTGGAAACCTACGGAGCCGGAAATGCCACAACCCAGCAATGGTTTATTGATGCTTTGGAAAAAGCTATAAAATCGGGAATTCATATCATAAACGTTTCACAATGTGCCGGAGGAAGCGTGATTATGGGGCAGTATGAAAACAGTACTTCGCTGAAAAAAATCGGGGTAATCTCGGGAAAAGACCTCACCGTTGAAGCCGCTTTGACGAAACTGATGTATATGTTAGGCGAAAAGGTAGCTCCGTCTGTCTTTAAAACAATATTTGAAACTTCTTTAAGAGGCGAAATGTCCTGAAATGTGAAATCTTTTTTTTACATTTGCAAACCCAAAAAGAAAGGTGCTCGAGTGGTTGAAGAGGCTACCCTGGAAAGGTAGTACACGGGTAACCGTGTCGAGGGTTCGAATCCCTTCCTTTCTGCAAGATGAAATGCAAAAAGCTACAAAACCCACTAAATTCAATGTTTTAGTGGGGTTTTCATTTTCGGGATATACCAAATTATTCATCAAATCTCAAAGTTTAGGTGTCTTTCGAGGTGTCAGTAAAAAATCAAATTTTAAGTGACACC
>JBAYSC010000195.1:0-4358 GCA_041676345.1 Flavobacteriaceae bacterium
GAGTCCGAAATAAAAATTACCGCCTACCTCGGAATATCCATGGGGGACAGTACGGAGTTGCAACTGCCCGAATCTCATTTCCCATTCCGCCATTTTGTAGCGGTTTTGGTAATAGACATAATTTTCCAGAAGTCCCCGTTTGGGATTTTTAGTATCGGTTTCCTGATACAGAGAAGCATGATAACCCAAACCGAAATAGAATTTGTAATCCAGATTCAGCATAAATCCATCGTAGGCAGTTTTTTCTCCGCTTCCCGGATTCAAATCAGAAACCCGGGGCACTATATCAAAAATCGAGAGTTTATCGGGAAACGGAAACCGTACATACCGCATTCGTCCTGCCCTAAGGCTAAAACTCAGCATAGCGTGTTCTCCGAAATGATAACCGTAATATTCCAGATACATTTCATCAAACATCGGGTCAACTTTTTCAACCCCGATAAGTTCACGATTGGAACGGACAACACTATTCACCCGAGCGCCATTCCACAAATTCACCTGTGTTCGTAGTTGTAAATTTCGCAATCTGAAATAATTGGTCCAGAAATGTGTAGAAACTCCCGATTCAAAATTCCCTGACAAGAATCCGGTTTGGGGAAACCACCATCCGACAGGTTTTGTAAGCATCAAAGTATGTGGTTCTGAAGATGATTCCTCTTGTGCCCAAGTAGCATTTACTACCAACAGCAAAAAAGAGCATACAAAAAAGAAGGAAATATGTTTTTTTACTTTATAGAATCTCATTTGGGTTGGTGAATTGAAAAACAAATATAACTGAAAATCATTCATGCTCGGGAATTTTGCTTTAAAAATGCACGAAATTAAAAAGACTTTTTTTGGAAATATAGTTTGGTTTTGAAGTGAAAAAATTACTTTTGCCCCTTATTATTAATTTTTAAAAAATCTAAATTAACAAAATGAACTCACAGAACTTGCTGCAACTGGCAGAAGAATTCGGAAGTCCGCTCTATGTGTATGATGCGGAGAAAATGGAATCACAGTACAATCGTTTAACCAAGGCTTTTGCCAAGGTTGAAAAGCTGAAGATTAACTATGCTGTCAAGGCACTTTCGAATGTATCTGTGTTGAAGCAATTCAAAAATATGGGTTCAGGGCTGGATACGGTCTCGGTTCAGGAAGTGTTGTTGGGGCTTAAAGCTGGTTTCGACCCGAAAGACATTATTTTTACTCCCAACGGAGTTTCGCTTGAAGAAATCGAAATGGTGGCAGAAATGGGTGTGCAAATCAATATTGACAACCTCTCGATTCTGGAACAATTCGGAGCGAAGTACCCTGCCATTCCGGTTTGCATCCGTATCAATCCTCACGTAATGGCAGGAGGAAATGCCAATATCTCCGTAGGACATATCGACAGTAAATTCGGAATTTCCATACACCAACTACCTCATATTCTAAGAATTGTAGAAAATACAAAAATGCACATCAACGGAATCCACATGCATACGGGTTCTGATATTCTGGATATCGAAGTATTTTTGTATGCAGCTGAAATTCTGTTCAACACAGCCAAAAACTTTAAAGAACTTGATTTTATCGACTTCGGTAGCGGATTCAAAGTGCCGTACAAAAAAGACGATATCGAGACCAATGTGGAAGAACTGGGCAAAAAACTCAGCAAACGCTTCAACGATTTCCAGAAAGAATACGGAAGACCGCTTACACTGGCTTTTGAACCGGGTAAATTCTTAGTGAGCGAAGCCGGTTATTTCTTAGCGAAAGTAAATGTGGTAAAACAAACCACTTCGACTGTTTTTGCAGGTATAGATTCGGGTTTTAATCACCTGATTCGCCCGATGCTGTACGGCTCTTATCACCATATCGAAAACATTTCAAACCCAAAAGGAAGACAACGTTTTTATTCCGTTGTAGGCTATATCTGTGAAACGGATACTTTCGGGACAAACCGAATGATTGCTGAAATTACCGAAGGTGATATTCTTTGTTTCAGAAATGCAGGAGCTTATTGCTTCTCAATGTCATCCAACTACAATTCCCG
Source organism: Flavobacteriaceae bacterium (assembly GCA_041676345.1). Lineage (GTDB taxonomy): Bacteria > Bacteroidota > Bacteroidia > Flavobacteriales > Flavobacteriaceae > Flavobacterium. The sequence goes on from JBAYSC010000195.1 coordinate 2,018, forward strand.
CTACAAACCGGCTGAGGTGCTTTGGAAAAACGGAAAGGGATACCTGATCAGACAAAGAGAAACTTTTGAGGATTTAACCCGAAATCTGATTGTTGTCGAATAATTTAGAAACACAGATTTTCAGTTTAGAACACAGATTTTCACAGATTTCACAAATTTGATTAAACTAAAAAAAGCTGTTTCAGGAAGATGAATCTGATTGTTGTGGAGTAGTTTAAAACACAGATTTTCACAGATTTCACAAATTCGATTAAATCAAAAAAGGTTGTTTCAGGAAGATGAATCGGATTGTTGTGGAGTAGTTTAAAACACAGATTTTCACAGATTTCACAAATTTGATTAAATCAAAAAAGGCTGTTTCAGGAAGATGAAACAGCCTTTTCTTTATTTCTAAAACGAATATTATTCTAAGGAGAACGTAATATTTACGTTAGTGGTGATTTCTAACTCTCCTACAGCAAGGGTCTCCTGAGCAGAATCTCCTGTTATTTTTGCTTCTGTCAGCATCATATTTCTATATATAGGAGGGTTGTAAACAGGCGAAGAGTTATCGGTAACTATAATGGCTTTTCCGACTTTTTGTCCTAAAGCACCTGCAAAATCTTCGGCTTTTTTCTTAGCATCGGCAACGGCTTTTATTCGTGCTTCCGACTTTAGTTTTTCCATTTCGGAAGACTGAAAAGTAACTCCGTTGATGCGGTTGACTCCCGCTTTTATAAGTTCGTCCATCAAAACATCATAGGTGCTCAAATCTCTCAGGGTAATGGTGATGGTTTGAGTCGCCATAAAATGATTTTTCTTTTTCGTATAATCATATTGCGGATACAAACCTACTCTATCAGTCTTAATGTCTTTCGGATTGATTTTGGTCGATTTCAGATATTTTAGAACCTTGTCAACCACTACATCGTTTTCTTTTTTCACTTTGGCTGATTCTTCGCCTTTGGTTTCAACCGCTATCGAAATAACCGCTTCATCGGGAATTACTTTTACTTTTCCTTCTCCCGAAACCGAGATTTGGGGTTGGATAACCTTGTCTTGTGCCTGTAGGGCAACAGTAGTCATTACAGTCAGAATTACAATCAGTTTTTTCATAGGTCAATTAGTTTAAATTTTTGTTCGAAAGTGTGGTTTTCAAATGTTGTGCCAGTTTAGAGTTTAAAGTCGTTTGGTTTTCATCAGATAAAACAAAATCACTATCGGGATGGCAAGCAGAATGACCATTTTGGTATGTATCCAAAGTAGTTGAGGTACTAAAATCAACGTAAGCAAATAGCCTCCGATAGCTCCACCAAAGTGAGCCGTATGTCCGATATTGTCATTTTGAGCTTTCATTCCGTAAATCGAATAGAGTAAATAACCAATCCCGAACAGATAAGCAGGAATATCAATTAGAAAATATAGTCCTAACTCACGTTCAGGCTCAAATAATATTGCACTGTAAATGATTCCGGTTACAGCTCCCGAAGCCCCGACTGCTCTATAGTTGTAATCGTTTTTGTGTAAAGCAAGTGTTAGAAAGTTTCCTAAAAACAAACTTCCAAAATAGATGAGCAGAAACATCCAAATACCTAAATAGCTAATTACTGTAGGTGCAAAAAAGTAAAACGTAATCATATTAAAAGCCAGGTGCATCAAATCGGCATGCAAAAATGCAGACGATAACATTCTGTATCGCTCTCCGCCTAAGATACTCCCGATATGAAATTCGTATTTTCTAAAAAAGTTATAGTCGTTGAAACCTTTGTAGCTAAATAAAACATTGGCTATAATAATTCCCCAGAAAAACAGTTCTTCTATTCTCATCCACCTACTCTTTTTACGTTATAACCTTCTTTTTTTAAATACTCCATAATCTTGTCTCTAAAGTTTCCCTGAATGATAATTTCTCCGTCTTTTTGGCTTCCGCCTACACCACACAGGGTTTTGAGCTTTTTGGCTAAGTCTTTTAAATCTTCGTCTGTGCCAACAAAGCCTTTAATGATGGTCGCAATCTTTCCGGCTCTGTTTTTCTTGTCTAAATGAGCTTCTAAATACTGCTTTTTATTTTCGGGAGTTTCGATGGTTTCTTCTTCTTGAGAAAAATCAAAATCCTGATTGGTAGAAAATACAAAACCACCTAAGGCACTCAAATCGTTTATCTTTTTGTTTTTCATTTTTTGTGGATTCAAAGGGGCAAAGATACAGAGATTTTTTTAGGACTGAGAATTCTATAAAAAACTCCGACAGAGTTTTGAACCATAAGTGTTCGGAAGACCAAGTTCATTGAAATATTTTCATAAATTAGTTCTCAAAACTAAATATAATGTCAAGTAAAGTATCTGTAAAAGAGTTGCTACAA
>JBAYSC010000196.1:0-4327 GCA_041676345.1 Flavobacteriaceae bacterium
TTCGACCGAAATTTTACTTTGTTTTATCTTGTTGAATGTTTCGTTTCCGTTGAAAATATCCCACGAAAGCGACAATCCTACCATAAATCCGTTGGCTCCGAATCCGACTATATCTTTATCGTTATAATTGAATTCTCCGAAAGCATTTAATCTCGGGAGCAATCCCTTTTTATTCATCGAAACCATTTTGTTTTGAGTTTCCAATCCCGATTTCATTGCTAAAATATCAGCTCGGTTTTCAGAGAAATTCGAGTTTTCACTAAACAGCACATTTTGAGTTAATTCTTCCGTAGGAACATAAATCTCAACGGAATCTTTTCCCATTAACCAAGATAAATAATCCGACAAATTGGAAATGTTGTTGTCGATTTCGATTTCCTTGTTTTGAACTTCGTTTAATCCGACCTGAACCATAAGCACATCAGACGGTTTTGCATAACCTTGTTTTTCCATATTTTGGGTATTCCGCAAAACTTCCTGATAAGCTGAAATTCCTTTTTGAACCGCTTTTTTGGCTTCGTACAAAAATTGCAGATTCGTATAGGCTTTTTTGATTTCGACCGTAAGCATTTCTTCTGCAAACTGCTTTTGGTATTCGGTTGCTTTGATTTTTTCTTTGAGTGCTTTCCGAGCCGAAAAAACATCAAAATTCAAAATTGGTTGCTGAACGGAAAATTTCGTATTGAAATGATACATTTCATCAGGATTGTTCAGCAAAACAGGATTAAAATCGGCTTGGGTAACCACTTTTTGCTGTAATTTAAACCCGAAAGAATTTAGTGGGTCATTCGTATAAAAACTAGTATGGCTTACGGAAACTTTAGGCAAAAATCCCGAAAGTGTTCCGGAAAGTTCCGCATTTGAAAAGTCGATTTCGTGTTGTTGGACTTTAAGCTGTGTATTGTTTTCCCTCATTTGGTCAATAGCCTGTTGAAGTTGCAAAGGCTGTTGAGCAAAGACACTGCCTGACAAAAAACCGAAAATAGTAAGTATTAAAAATTTTGCATTCATAAACGAATAAGTTTAATTTCTGATGCAAAATTCCGACTTATGTTCGAGCTGTACAGTTACATTGGTTACAGAAGAGAATTATTTTTGAGCTGTAATGATACTAAACGGACGATTTACTTTTTGTCCGTCTTTTGTTATGGTTTCTTCGGTTAAGTTTTTGATTTCAAAAGAATTAAATCCGATTTTAAGTAGAAAATTTCTTATTTCTTCGGAAGAATAAAAGGTAAATCCTTTTTGAGTGAAAGGCAGTTTTTCTCCGAAAGATTTATCGATAAATCCGATTGAAAGTTTTCCGAATGGTTTCAGAAAATTAAAAATATTGCGAAAATATTCTATTGGATTTTCAATAAAATAAATCGTATTGACCGTAAAACAACAATCAAACCTTGCCTTTCCGAAAGCAAGTTTTTCATCGGGTTTTACAGCAAAAAATTCAGCTGATTTTTGATTTACTAAATTAATGTTGTTTTGGGTTGCTTCTTTAACCATTTCCTCCGAAATATCAACACCTTTATAAGTAAGGTCTTGATTTTTACCGAACAGATAAGGAAGATGTTTTCCGTTTCCGAAACCGATTTCCAAAACCGAAGATTTTGATTTTATATCTAACGAATCAATCGTTTTTAAAATCATATTACCATTGGACAAAAACATATTTTCGCCTACTTCTTTTGCATATTGACCACTCGGACAACGTAGTTGCTCTCCCAAAGTTTCCGAAGTAAACTGTTTTTTTGTCATAGTAACGTGATTTTATTCCTCCCGAGCTGAACTTCTCCGTTTTCTTCCAATTGTTTCAGCAGTCGAGAAACCACAACTCGTGCTGTTCCGAGTTCGTTGGCTAATTGTTCGTGAGTGGTCAGGATGATTTTCGAGTTGTTGAGTTCAGATTTTTTATGGAGTAATTTTAGTAGTCTTTCATCGACCTTTTTGAAAGCGATGGCATTGACAATATCCAAAAGCTCTTCAAATCTCTTGTGATACAAACGGAAAATATAATCCAGCCACTCGGGATATTCTTTGATAAAAAGCGAAACTTTATCCATCGGTAAAAACAGGATTTCTGCATCGTCTTCGATTTCTGCTTTGACTTTGCTGGTTTCGTTGTGCATTCCTCCCAGGAAGGACATAATGCAACTTTCTCCTGCTTTGATGTAATACAACAGAATTTCCCGTCCATCTTCTTCGGTTCGGATAACTTTAATGCTCCCTTTCATCACAATCGGAATCGAACGGATGTAGGAGTTTTCATTCATCAGAATTTCTCCTGCCTCATATTCTTTTGAGATTCCGTGTTGATATAGTTTTTCTACCAACTCGGGCGAAGACTTGAATTCGGTGATTTGGGCTAAGTTTTCCATTTGACAAATATACGAGTTGTTTATCTCGGAATATCAACCAAAAAAAGAAAACCCTCAAAAACAACAGTTTTCAAGGGTTATTCAGTACTCGAGGCGGGAATTGAACCCGCACGGACATTACTGTCCACAGGATTTTAAGTCCTGCGTGTCTACCAATTCCACCACTCGAGCTTCACAGAAAAGGTATTTCCATAAAAAAAGAGCGAAAAACGGGATTCGAACCCGCGACCTCAACCTTGGCAAGGTTGCGCTCTACCAACTGAGCTATTTTCGCTTTTAGTCCACTAATCGGATTGCAAAGGTAATACAAATCTGAAAACTTGCAATAGCCTGACATAAATTTTTATTTCGAAATGCAGAAAACTGCAAATTCTCAGTCAAATCCCCCAAATTCTCATTTCTTGCTTTTTTATAAAAACGGAAAATGTACTTTTGTTTCAGAAACTGTCTAAAATTATTTGAGATAGGTTTCTTAAACTTTTATGAACATGAAAGCACTTAAAAAGTTATGTTTGGTTTTGTTGTGGATGCTTCCGGTTTTGGTTTTTGCTCAAAACACCGAAATCGACAGCCTGAAACTGGTTGTGGAGCAAACCCAAACCGACACCGAAAAAGCTCATCTGCTCAACAAAATAGCAGATTTGTATAAAACCCAAAATGCGGAATTATTGCACCAATATGCTCAAAAAGCTCTCGAAGTGTCACAAAGTGCAGCCCTGAAAAACGAAGAGGCAACCGCCTATATCAACCTTGGAAATTACGGTATTATTTCGGGAGATTACCAAAAAGCATTAGAGAATTTCGCTCAGGCACAATTTATCCTGGAAGATCTCAATGACGAAAAATACAACCCGGAACTTGCCCGGGTTTATGGCAGTATAGGTATCGTTTTTTCGGAGCAGAGTAGTTACAACAAAGCGTTGAGCTATCATTTAAAAGCCCTGAAAATCTACGAAAACGAAAAAGATTTTACACGGTTGGCACGGGTTTACAACAATGCGGGAATTGTATATAAATCACAAAATGAAAACGAAAAAGCACTGGATTATTTCCTGAAAGCCCGAAAAATTCAAGACAGCCTGCAAGACCCGACTATCGGGATTACCACGACCAATATCGGGAACAGCTATATGGCTCAAAACCAACTGCCTCAGGCTTTGGAGAGTTATCTTTTGGCTGAAAAGCAATTTGAAAAATCATTGAACCACAGAGGGTTAGGAGAGCTTTACAACAATTTGGGTTTGTATTATCAAAAAAACCAACAGCCCGAAAAAGCTTTGGAATACTGGAACAAAGCCATCAAAAATTTTGAAAAAATAAACGATAAGTTCGGGATTTCGGATACTTATTTTCATTTGGGAAACCTGTATTTTGAACAGAAAAACTACCTGAAAGCTATCGAATTTACCCAAAAAGCCAAACTTCTGGCTCAGGAAATTGCCACGCTGGAAATGCAGGTGCTTGCTGAAAAACAGCTTCGGGACATTTATGAACAAACCGGTGATTTTAAACAGGCTTTGCTTTTCGGTAAAAATTATAATGTGTTGAAAGACAGCCTTGTCAACCTGCAAAACATCAGGAAATCCATACAGACAGAAATGGATTTTGAATTTGAAAAACACTATGAAATCCACAAAAAACAGCAAGCGATTTTGAAGGAAACGTCAAAAAGAGAGCAGTTGCAACTCCTTTTCGGCTCTGTGTTTTTGCTTTTAGTCCTGACCGTTATTTTCCTGATTTACAACCGAAATCAGCTCAAAAAAACACTCACCTTAGAGAAAAATTTAGCCGAATATGAGCAAAAAGCCCTGCATTTGCAGATGAATCCGCATTTTGTGTTTAACTGTATGGGATCGATTTCGAGTTTTATCATTCAAAACGGAAACGATGAAGCTTTAAAATATCTGTCGAAATTCTCAAAACTAATGCGACTCACGCTGGAATACTCCAAAGAA
>JBAYSC010000197.1:0-4310 GCA_041676345.1 Flavobacteriaceae bacterium
GTTTACTATTGAAGGAAAAATAGACACTTTAGCTCATTCCAAATATTATGTTTCCTACGAAAAGGAAGGAATTTTTATTACTGATAGTTTACAATTAGATGCTAATAAAGAGTTTAACTATTCGGGACATATTACAGAACCTACAAGATTTTCTTTGGAGGTAAAGAATATTTATGACCCCAATCGGGTCGGTAATTTTTATGTTTATAGCTTTTGGATAGAACCGGGAGATAATGTAGATTTCGTTGGAGGAAAATTTGATGTAGAGGGTTCGCCATACAAGTTAAAAGGCGGTTCAGAAACCTATGAATTAGCCAGAACTTACACAAAAAAAATATGGGAGTTTTGGGAAAAAGACCCAAGTAGTTATGAACAACAGGAGAATGTGTTTAAAAAGAAATTTATTGAAGAAAACAAGAATACATATTATAGTTTGAATCTTTTATATGATATGATACGACACAGCTTTAAAGAAGAAGAATACGTGGACAGCATAGTTATAGGGTTATCTTCGGAATTAAAAAATACTCATTTATATCAAAAAATTCAGGATAAATTACGATTTAAAAATGGCAGAAAATTACCTGATTATAAGTTGTTTGATTCTAAAGATGAACAACATTCTCTTTACCCTTTTCAAGGAAAAATAATTTTGGTTGATTTTTGGGCAAGCTGGTGTGCTCCTTGTCGAAAACTGCACCCGCATTTGAGGGAAATGTATAATTTATATCACTCTAAAGGTTTTGAAATTGTCAGTATTTCATTAGATACGGATAAAGAAAGATGGCTGAAAGCAGTGGGTCAGGACAAAATGATTTGGAAAAACTTATCTGATTTGAAAGGTGTTAAAGATGGGATTGGAAAAGAATTTGCAATAACAGGCGTTCCTCAAAGTTTTTTGATAGACACAAACGGAACAATACTACTAAAAGTATCAGGTTTAGATGAAAAAACCTTATCAGCTAAATTAAAAGAACTGTTACCTTAATAAAAAATGAACTATTACATCATCATCCCTGCTTATAACGAAGAAAAGTATATCAAATTTACCTTAGAGTCGGTTGTAAGGCAGTCGTTATTGCCTAAGAAAGTAGTAGTCGTCAATGATAATTCTACCGATAAAACAGCGGATATTGTCAAAGAATTTTCTGAAAAACACAGTTTTATTACTTTAATACATACGGAATCTGAACCAATTCACCTTCCCGGTTCAAAGGTGATTCAAGCTTTCAACAGAGGTCTGGAGACTTTGGATGACAACTATGATTTTATCGTAAAACTCGATGCCGATTTGATTTTACCCGAAAATTATTTTGAAAAAATCAGTGCTGTTTTTACGAAAAATCCAAAAGTCGGAATGGCAGGTGGGAGGGCTTTTGTCGAAAAAAATGGCGATTGGATACTGGAAAACCTTACCGATGACGACCACATCAGAGGAGCTTTTAAAGCCTATAGAAAAGAATGCTTTTTACAGATTGGAAAACTCAAAACCGAAATGGGTTGGGATACGGTTGATGAGCTTTTGTCAAGGTTCTACGGTTGGGAAATTACAGTTGATAAATCACTTCAGGTAAAACACCTAAAACCAACAGGTTCATTATATAACAAAAAATCGAGATATAAGCAGGGTGAAGCTTTCTACAGATTGGGCTACGGATTTTGGATTACATTTTTGGCTGCACTCAAACTTGCTTTTCGAAAGAAAAAACCACTACTTTTTATCGACTACCTCAACGGATTTTTTCAGGCAAAAAATGACAAAAAACCGCTTTTGGTTACACCCGAACAGGCTAAATTTGTGAGAGCTTACAGATGGAAAAAAATCAAAAATAAATTAGGAGGCTCTAAATCTTATCCAGATGGTTCCGGGACTAATTCCTAATTCTCAAATCCTAATTCCTAATTTCCAAATCTTTTTGGCTGAGTCAACTTAAATAAGTACTTTTGCAGGTGGTATTTTAAAAACGACTATTTTTTATGAGAACAATACAATTCAGAGAGGCGGTTTGTGAGGCGATGAGCGAAGAAATGCGTAGAGATGAAAGCATTTATTTGATGGGGGAGGAAGTAGCTGAATATAACGGAGCTTATAAGGCTTCCAAAGGAATGTTAGACGAATTCGGAGAAAAACGAGTGATTGATACGCCTATTGCGGAACTTGGTTTTGCGGGAATTGCAGTAGGATCGGCTATGAACGGTAATCGCCCGATAGTGGAGTTTATGACTTTTAACTTTGCCCTTGTCGGAATAGACCAAATCATCAACAATGCAGCCAAAATGAGACAAATGTCGGGCGGACAAATCAATATCCCAATTGTTTTTAGAGGGCCAACGGCTTCTGCCGGACAGCTGGCAGCTACTCACTCTCAGGCTTTTGAAAGCTGGTATGCCAACACTCCGGGACTGAAAGTTATTGTTCCTTCAAATCCGTATGATGCCAAAGGACTTTTAAAATCTGCCATTCGTGACGACGACCCTGTGATTTTTATGGAATCAGAACAAATGTATGGCGATAAAGGCGAAATTCCCGAAGAAGAATATTTGATTCCGATTGGAGTGGCCGATGTGAAAAGACAAGGTACAGATGTAACCATTGTTTCGTTCGGAAAAATCCTCAAAGAAGCTTTTAAAGCAGCTGAAGAATTGGAAAAAGAAGGAATTTCCTGCGAAATCATCGACCTTAGAACCATCAGACCGATGGATTATGATACTATCCTGGAATCGGTTAAAAAGACAAATCGTTTGGTGGTTTTGGAAGAGGCATGGCCTTTTGGTAGCGTAGCTTCGGAAATTACCTATATGGTTCAGGAAAAAGCCTTCGATTATTTAGATGCACCAATTCAGAGAATCACCACAGCCGATACACCTGCACCTTATTCGCCTGTATTGCTCAAAGAATGGTTGCCAAATGCCAATGACGTAATCAAAGCAGTTAAAAAAGTAGTCTACGTGAAATAAATCTAAAAAATCAAAAGAATCAAAAAAATGAAAAAAATCAAATTTACTTTGCTGTCGGTAGTTGCCGTTTTGTTTTTGTTTTCTTGTTCATCTGATGATAACGCAGGAGGAGTTGACACAAGTAACCTATTAGGAAAATGGTATTTTTATTCTGTAACAGATAATGGGATAGAAGAACTTTACGACCACGATGGTTCTCCGCAATGTGGAGGACTATATTAACTTTAAAAGTAATGGTACTCTTGATGATGTTATGTATGAATATTATAGTCAATGTTCCGAATTTATTGACCAAGCTACTTATTCCGTTTCAGGAAACACATTAACTATGATTTATGAAGATGAAGAAGGAGAAGAAGATAGCACTATTGTTTGCACTATAAAGACTTTAAACAATGATACTCTTATTCTTGAACTATATGGGGATAAGGTTAAACTTGTAAGAGATGTAAATTTAATAATAAACTAAATTATTTGCAGATTTCGATTTATAGGACACATAATTATGTGTCCTTTTTTTATGTACCTTTGCAAAATCTGATACAAAAACAATGAAAAAACCAAATAAACCCGCTTCGGGAAAACCAAAACCTACGGGAGAGAAGAAATTCGGTAAAAATCCGACTTCTAAATTTGGAAAGAAAGATGCACCTTTCAAAAAGACTGTTGCTGCGAAACCAAAAGCAAAAACAGATTCAGACGAAATTCGTTTGAACAAATACATTGCTAATTCGGGAATATGCTCCCGTAGAGAAGCCGATGTTTACATCACTTCGGGTAACGTAAAAGTAAACGGAGAAGTGGTAATGGAGTTGGGTTACAAAGTAAAACCGACTGATAAAGTGGTTTTTGACGGAGCTTTGTTAAGCCCCGAAAAGAAAGAATATGTGTTGCTGAACAAACCCAAAAACTTTTCGACTTCTGCCAATGCTACCCAAAACAACGTAGCCAATCTGATTAGCGGAGCAAGTAAACACAACTTGCTTCCGATTGGAAGAATGGACAGCACCACTACCGGACTTTTGTTGTTTACCAACGATAATGATATGATAACCAAGTTCACTCAGGAGAGTCAGCGGTCGTCAAAAATCTATCAGGTGAGCTTAGACAAAAACCTGAAATATGAAGATTTGGAGAAGATTCAAAAGGGTATTACCATTGACGAAAGAAAGGTTTTTGTAGAAGAAATCAGCTATATCGAAAGTCAGCCGAAAACCGAAATCGGACTGAAAATCAGAACCTCAAACGTAAAGGTGGTTCGCACTATTTTTGAAAAACTGAGTTATGATGTGCTGAAAGTCGATCGGGTTTCTTTTGCAGGACTCACAAAAAAGAATCTCCCGAGAGGAAAC
>JBAYSC010000198.1:0-4246 GCA_041676345.1 Flavobacteriaceae bacterium
CAACCGATAACTGATAACTATTTTACAATGCTGATTTTCGCTCCGTCTATAAGGTTGATGATTCCGCTTGTGATAACGATATCACCTGCTTTAAGCCCTTCGAGGATTTCGACTTGTTCTCCGAAATTTCTTCCGGCTACTACTTTCGTCAAATGTGCTACACCTTCACGAGCTACAAAAATCTCGTTGTTGCTGATACTTCCTACAAAAGCATTTCTCGGAACGACTGTTACAGGAGCATTATTTTCATCTTTTGAAGAGAAAATAACCGAACCGTACATTCCTGCTCTTAAATCGTTGTCGTCATTATTCAATACTTCAATTTCAACCGGGAAATTCAGTGATTCATCTGCCATAGCAGCAATAAAAGTTACTTTTCCGTTGAAATCTTTGTTGGGATATACGCTGGCTTTGATGGTTACTTCGTCGCCTACTTTGATGTTTGCCACTTGGCTTTCGGTAGCATTGGCTTTTAGTTTTAGTTTTGACACATTTACCACATCAAACAAAGGTGCTCCGGGAGCTACAACCGTTCCGGGTTCGATATGCCTTTTGTTTACAATTCCGTTGATTGTTGATTTTACGTTACTGTCTCCTACGTTAATTTTAGCCTGATTTAATCTTGCCTGAGCCGATTGCAACTGTAAATTCATTTGGTCAAGCTGCTGTTGTGTAACACCTCCTGTTTTGAAAGCACTCTCAAAACGTTCTGCATCTTTTTGAGCTGTCAGATAAGCAGCTTCTGCATTTTGCAACTCAACCGATTGCAAGTCAGCTTTGATAACCGCAAGGGTTTGCCCTACACTTACTTTTGCTCCTTCCTGCACCAAAACACGAACTACTTGTCCGCCTCTTTCAGAAGATAATTTCAAATCCTGAAACGGAGCAAAATTTCCGTTGGCTCTGTATGAAGAGTTAACCACTTCGGTTTTTACGGTATCTACACGAACAGCCACATAAGCACTTTGCTCGGCTACGATTGCGGTTTCTTCCTGCATTTTTTTCTTGTTTCCTGCTAATGTGAAACCTGCCCAAACAAGCAGGGCAATTACGATTATGGTATATATTACTTTTTTCATTTTATTTTATTTTTGGTTTAAAGTTTAAAGTTTCAGGTTTAAAGTTGTTCTCGAACTGACGAAATCTGAAATCAAATCCCGATAGTTATCGGGACGTTAATCATCAATTTGCAATCAATGAATTAAGCTCTCCTTTTGATTTTATCAGTTCGATTTCGGCTACTTTGTATTCCAAAAGGGCATTTGAATAGTTGTTTTTGGCATCAGCCAAAGCATTTTCAGCTTCGATTAAATCGGTAAGGGTAGCCAAACCGTTGATGTAATTATTTTGTGTATTATCCAATACGTCTTGAGCTAATTTTACGTTTTCTTTTTGGTTTTCGATAGTAATCACACTGTTGTTGATTTGTGTTTTTGCATTTTCGAAAGCAAAGTTCAAAGCCAATTCTGCTTCTTTCATATCTTCTTCCAAAACATCCAATTGGTTTTGAGCCTGACGAACTTGCGAGCGGGTACGGAAACCGCTAAAAATCGGAATATTAAGGTTCAACCCGATAGTCGAATAATCTGTCCAATACACTCCATCTGCTGGTTTAGCTCCCGAAAGCGGAAATTTATCTCCCAAGCCTTGATAGCTGTAATTTGCAGATAACGAAAGTGTCGGATAATAAGCCGCTTTGAACGATTCTTTGTTATAGACCAAAAGTTGTTTCTGAGTCTCCAAAAGCTGATATTGTGTCAGTTTTTTTACATCAGGAGCATCTAATAAAACCGGAGTGATTTCCATGCTTTCTTCTACCAGTTCAATAGGATTATCGATTTGCATTCCGATAAGGAATTTCAGAGCATTTTCCTGAATTTGAACGGCATTTTCTAATTGCTGTTTTGCCGAATTAAGATTGACAATCGTAACTTTAATACGGTCTAAGTCGATTTTTTTAGCCAATCCGTTGTCGAACAATCCTTGAACTGTATTCAGGACTTTGGTCGTGTTTTCCAGAGTTTGTTCTACGGTTTCGAGTTTTTGTTGCGTAATAAAAATCTGGTAATAACTCTTGGCAACAGCTTCGATTACCTGCTCCTGAGTGAGTTGTTGGTTTACTTTATAAAACTCACGGGTTGTTTTGGCGGCTTTCAATCCGGTAAAAACCGAATAATCGAACAGGTTTTGTGAGAGATGCACCCCTCCGATAGCGGTCCATTTTTGTCCGAAAGCCACCAAAAGTGTTTGTCCGGGCATTCCGATAATGTCTCCGGGCATTGCCATTTCCTGCAAAATCGGGTTATACATCAGGTTTCCCTGAGCCGAAATTTGTGGTAAAGCTCTTGAGCGAACCTCTGCGATGAGGTTTTCGCTGTTTTCGACACTCAGTTTTGCTTTTCGGGCATCAGCCTTGTTTTCCAGAGCATAATTGATGGCATCTTTTAGCGAAAGCTTGTCTTGTGCATTCGCAGAAAAAGCACCAAAAAGCAACGCAAAAGCACCTGTCAGAAGTGTTTTTTTGGTAAATTGATGAATTGTCATAAAATATATTGGGGTTTGATTTTGGTTTAAAGTTTAATGTTTAAAGTTTCAGGTTTCAGGTTTAACGTCAGTTCGAGTAGCGAAGTAAAACGAAGCATATCGAGAACTTCTCGATACTATTTTTCTTCGTTTCACTACGAAAAATCACTCGAAGTGACGGTTGTCTTGATACTTACTACTCTCATCTTACTACTTATCTTATTTAAAAATCGTTTGTAAGATGATTTCTTTTCTGTCAGAAAGAATTTTTTCGTATTCTTTATCGTTCAATTCAAAGTTGTTTTGAAGAAACGGTCGCATCGAAACCGGAAAAATAAGCATTGAGATAAAATTCAACATAAACTGAATGGGTGCCATTTTTTGAATTGTTCCTTTTTCCATTTCCTGCTCTAATTCGACATAGAATGTTTGAGAGATATTTTTTATAAGCTCTTTTTTGTCATAAGCACAAGGTTTACCATTTTTAATCATTTGTGTAAGCATATACACCTCTCTGTACGGATATGTTTTTGCCTGTGCCAAAAAGTAATCTATAAACAACTCCAATTTTTCCCTTAAAGGTAAATCAGACATCACAATCATTTTTTGCCTTCTTTCATCTTCTTTTTTTCCTTCTTCAAACACCAAATCAAAAAGTGCGTTTCTCGAACGAAAATAATAATTAATAAGGGTTCGGTTTACTCCTGCTGCATCTGCAATCTCCTGAGTCGTGGCATTAAAATTTCCTTCTTTAAAGAAAAGGTTTTTTGCTGTGTTGATAATCAACTCATAGGTTACATCTTCCTTTTTTTGTATTGACATAATCGTTTAACTTTTATGTTTGACAAAATTGTCAAGTGCAAAAGTAAGGCGTTTTTTTGAACTGCAAAACGAGTTGAGAAAATTTTAATTTAATTTAACATTTGAAGGGAATTGCATCTACCCTTTTTGAGAAGCGAAGTAGTCCAAAGCAAAAATTCTGTCTTTCTCGAGTTGCATTTTAAGCTCCTCAACCGAAGCAAATTTTTGTTCCTCTCTGATTTTTTCAACTACGGTAATCTGAATGTTTTTTCCGTAAATATCCTGGTTAAAATCAAAGAAGTGCACTTCAACAGACAGATTTTTCCCGTCAACAGTGGGTTTAAACCCGATGTTCATCATTCCTTTGAGTTTTTGACCCTCAAATAGACCTTCAACCACATAAACTCCGATTTCAGGGATGAGTTTATACGCTTCAGACACTTTCAGATTAGCTGTGGGAAAACCAATGGTTCTGCCTAATTTTTTCCCTTCGATGACCGTAGCATTAAAAAAGTAGTTGTAGCCCAGATAAGAATTTGCCAAAGTAATATTGCCTTCTTCCAGAGCTTTTCTGATTTTGGTCGAGCTCACCGAGACTTCGTCAATTTCCTGAGCGGGAATCTGTTCTACTTCAAAGTCATATTTTTTTCCTAAAAAAATTAAATCTTCGATTCCGGCTGAGCGGTTTTTACCGAAACGATGGTCATAACCAATAATTATTTTTCGGATATTGAGTTTTTCGAGCAGTATATCTTTCACAAATTCTTCAGCCGAAAGTTCAGAAAAGGTTTTGTCAAACGGATGAACAATCAGGATATCCAGACCAATTTGAGCCAAAAGTTGCTGTTTTTCCTGAATCGTATTGAGTAATTTTATATCTGAATTCTGGTGCAAAACCATCCTCGGATGCGGAAAAAAAGTC
>JBAYSC010000199.1:0-4240 GCA_041676345.1 Flavobacteriaceae bacterium
AATGGCAGGATACATATAAAACGCTTCGACAAATTCGCCTCTGAGCAAAAGAGCCACAGACCGTTGGATACCACAACCCATACAATCTATCCCGAACAGTTTTTTGTTCATACAAGGCAACATATAATCTTCCATATTCAGTGTTCCGTTTTTAGTGGTCAGTGGTCAGCCCCGATAGCTATCGGGAGTGTTCAGTTGGGTATTATCAACTGACAACCGCAACAAAAATACAAATTAAACCCTTTTAAGGCGATATTTTTTCGTAAACTTTGCTACTTTTGAACTTTGAAATACCTATACGATGAAAAAAGCAGGTTGGATACTCACGATAGCCGCAGCAATTTACGGATTTTACGAACAGTCGAAACCTCAGCCCAATGTCTGGATTTCGGCTTCTTGTTTTGTGATTCTGATGCTGGGGCTGCTGTTTCTAAACAAAAAAACTCCGGGTAATTTTGAGAAAAACGAAGATGAAAATGATAGCGAAAGGCGATAAAGTAACGGTTTTAGACGACAATATAAGCGGAATTGTTTTGGAGGTAAAGGGCAATGCTGTGAGGATAGAAACCCCTGATGGCTTTGAACTCGAATATGACAAAAGCGAACTTATTAAAATGGGCAATGAGTTACGAAAGTCAACCATCCAAAATATAGCTCAGGTAATCAGAGAAAAACAACAGCCCGAAAAACGAAGTTTTGTCAAGCAGAAAAAAACCGACAGCAAAGAAATCGCTTTTGATTTGCATATCGAAAAGCTGGTTCGTTCGACCAAAGGTCTGCAACCTTATGATATGCTCGAACTTCAGTTAGATACGGCAAAACGACATATCGAATTTGCCATTGCCAAACGAATTCCAAAGATTGTGCTCATCCACGGAGTAGGCGACGGAAAACTCAAAGCCGAAATCGAATTTATGCTCAAACGCTATGACAATGTTTGGTTTCAGGAAGCCAGTTTTCAACGCTACGGGCAAGGAGCTATTGAAGTCAATTTTAAACAAAATTCGTAATTCCTAAAATCCTAATTCCTGAATCCTAATTCCCAAATCCCCATGTTTTCCACCAAAGACAACCTCCGAGTTCTATATGAAGACAACCACATCATTGTGGTCAACAAACGTGTAGGCGATATCGTTCAGGGAGACAAAACAGGCGATAAACCGCTATCTGAAGTGGTTAAAGAATTCTTGAAAGAAAAATACGACAAACCCGGAGACGTGTTTCTGGGAGTGGTGCACAGGCTTGACAGACCTACTTCGGGAATTGTGCTTTTTGCCAAAACCTCAAAAGCCCTGACACGGCTCAACGAACTCTTTAAAAACAGAGAAACTCAGAAAATCTATTGGGCTTTGGTGAAAAACAAACCCGAAAAACCTCAGGCAACACTCACGCATTTCCTAAGACGAAATCCGAAAAACAATACCTCAAAAGCCCATATAAAAGAAGTTCCCGACAGCAAAAAGGCAGTGTTAGATTATAAAATCATCCGAACCTTAGACCACTATTACCTGCTCGAAATAGAACTGCATACCGGAAGACACCACCAGATACGAAGTCAGCTTGCTGCTATCAAAAGTCCGATAAAAGGCGATTTAAAATATGGTTTTGACCGAAGTAACCCGGACGGAGGCATCAGTCTCCATGCCCGAAAACTGAGTTTTATACATCCGGTATCCAAAGAAAAAATCGAAATTACCGCTCCGGTAGATTGGGCAATGATTAATGATTAATGGTTATTGGTTAATAGACTGAACACTAAAAACTAAAAACTGAACACTAAAAACTGAACACTAAAAACCCTATCTTTGCAGCCTTATTTTTGAAAGTCAGGCTATGCGAACCAAATCGTTAAAGAAAAACCGTATCAATGTAGTTACCCTTGGGTGTTCCAAGAATGTGTATGACAGCGAAGTGCTTATGGGGCAGCTTCGTGCCAACGGAAAAGAAGTAACTCACGAGGCCCCCGCTCACCAGGAAGGCAATATTATTGTCATAAACACCTGTGGGTTTATTGACAATGCCAAAGAAGAATCCGTTAATACGATTCTGAACTATGTAGATAAAAAAGAACAGGGGCTGGTGGATAAGATTTTTGTAACGGGCTGTTTGTCTGAACGCTACAAACCCGATTTGATAAAAGAAATTCCCGATGTTGACCAATATTTCGGGACTACCGAACTTCCGCTGCTGCTAAAAGCCTTGGGAGCCGATTACAAACACGAACTCTTGGGAGAACGACTCACGACCACTCCGAAAAACTATGCTTATCTGAAAATTTCCGAAGGTTGTGACAGACCTTGCAGCTTTTGTGCCATCCCGATTATGAGGGGAAAACACGTTTCGCAACCTATCGAAAAACTGGTAAAAGAAGCTCAGAATTTAGCCAAAAACGGAGTAAAAGAGCTCATTCTTATCGCTCAGGATTTGACCTATTACGGGCTGGATATCTACAAAAAACGAAACCTGGCAGAACTTCTGGAAAATCTGGTGAAGGTAGAAGGAATCGAGTGGATTCGTTTGCACTATGCCTTCCCGACAGGCTTCCCAATGGATGTTTTGGAGCTGATGAAAAAAGAACCGAAAATCTGTAACTATCTCGATATTCCGCTGCAGCATATCTCCGACAACATTCTCAAATCAATGCGAAGAGGAACGACTTACGAAAAAACAACCAATCTTTTGAAAGAGTTCCGTGCCAAAGTACCCGAAATGGCAATCCGAACCACTTTGATTGTCGGTTATCCGGGAGAAACCGAAGAAGATTTCCGAATTCTGAAAAATTGGGTCGAAGAAATGCGATTTGAAAGACTCGGTTGCTTTACGTATTCTCACGAAGAAAACACGCATGCCTATCACTTGGTTGACGATGTTCCGCAAGAGGTAAAACAACAAAGAGCCGAAGAAATTATGGAAATTCAGGCTCAGATTTCGTGGGAACTGAATCAGGAGAAAATCGGGAAAACCTTCAAATGTGTTATCGACCGCAAAGAAGGACCTTATTTCATCGGGCGAACCGAATTTGACAGCCCCGATGTAGATAACGAAGTCTTGGTCGATGCCTCAATATACTATCTGAAAACAGGAGAATTCGTAAATATCAAAATTACCGATGCCACGGAGTTTGATTTGTATGGAAGCCCAGTTTAGTGTTCAGTTTTTAGTTTTTAGTGTTCAGTACTGTAAACTGAAAACCGAGACTGTAAATTAAAAAAAATGCAAAACATCATTCTTCTTTTCCTGTGTCTGATTGTCGGAATTGCTTTGCAAAAAGTAAAAGCTTTTCCGAAAAACACGCATACGGTTTTAAACCAATATGTGTTGTGGGTCTCACTTCCTGCTATGGCTCTGCATTACCTTCCGAAAATCAGTCTGGGAGTAGATTTGCTGTTTCCGGCTTCGGTAGCGTGGATAGGTTTTGGAGCTTCGTTTTTGTTTTTTTCCTTTTTGGGAAAACAGCTCGGTTGGAGCAGAAAACTCATCGGTTGCCTGATTATTACCGGAGGTTTGGGAAATACTTCGTTTGTGGGAATTCCCGTAATTGAAGCCCTTTACGGAAAAGAAGGGCTCCAAACGTTGATTATTGTTGACCTTCCCGGAACATTTATTGTGCTTTCCACACTGGGAATCCTGACAGCCGGAATGTATTCGAGCAAAAAGCAATCGGAATCGGTGCTGAAAAAGATTTTGACTTTCCCTGCTTTTATCGCTTTTTTGGTGGGAATTGCCCTTGCCGGATTCCAAATTGACTTCCCTCCTGCCCTTTCGGAAGCCTTTAAAAGTCTGGCTGCTACGGTTTCGCCTGTGGCTCTGATTTCGGTTGGGTTTCAGCTGAAATTCCGCAAAGACAGCAAACACTTCAAATACCTGGCTTTGGGGCTTGCCTTTCAGCTTTTGATTGTTCCCGCTATCATTATGGGACTTTTTTGGGGAGTTTTCGACAAAACCGATATGGCTACCAAAATCTGTATTATCGAAGCCGCTATGCCTCCGATGGTTACCGGTGCTATTCTGGCAAGCTCCTACGGACTCAAACCGCAACTCAGCAATATGATGGTCGGTTTCGGAATCCCGATTTCGTTCCTTACTCTGGGGTTTTGGTATTATATAGTGGAGTTGTTTTTGATTTAGGAATTAGGATTTGAGATTTGAAATTTGAGATTTGAGATTTGAGATTTGAAATTTTTCTGATGAACACTACAACTGACAACTGTCAACTGACAACTGTCAACTGACAACTAAT
>JBAYSC010000200.1:0-4222 GCA_041676345.1 Flavobacteriaceae bacterium
TAAAAACCCGTATCCCGAATATCCCGATTATTATACAGATTGGAAATGGAATATTCTAAACGATAGTATTCTGAGGATAAAAACTTCCTATTCCGTGGGAATAGTTGACGAAAATGAATACTATTATTTTTTGATTGACAGAGAAAATAACTGCCTTTCTTTTATCATAGCAAAATTCAGAGGAGGAGAAGATGTGATATTTGAAGAACCCGAAGAAGGGGAAATTGTTTATGATGACCGAACTGAATATTCTTTAAATCTTCAATATTGGGAGGAAGATGATAAATTTGTAGGGCACCTTGTGCCTGATAACCCTGATTATATTGTTGATAATCAACGATTTTTTTGGGTTGAGCTAATAGCAGAAAATTATGAGGCTCAAACAGAAGATGAAGATTATTGGGGACTTTAAACTGTTTTAACTCGTGATAAAGGGGTTGTTACTATTTGTAACAGCCCCTTTATAGTTTTAAGATTAACAAACTTTTAGCCCTTACGGGTTTTAAAAAGCGATATTTTTACAGAAATAATCAGATTTTGTATGAAAAAGTTAGGGTTGTTTTTTCTGTTAATCAGTCTGTCGGGGTTTTCTCAGGAGAAAATTTTAAACGGAAAAGTAGAAGTACCTTGGGGAGCTCCAAAAGGAGTTTCGGTAGAGAATATCTCTCGTGAAATCCAAACACAAACCGATGCATCGGGCAGCTTCAGTATTGAAGCAAAAGCGGGAGATGCCCTTATTTTTTCTTCGGTTGCTATAAAGAAAAGAGTGTTTTTTGTCAAAGAAGAACATTTTGAAAGCCCTCCGCTGATTAAGCTCAGCTCAGACAATGTTGAGCTCGATCAGGTCGAAATCACCGCTGAGCAAATCAAACTTAAAGAATTTTCACAAAAAGAACTTACGGCTGCCGAAAAACGCTATCGAAGGAGCGGGAGGGTTCTGAGTTTTGACCAAGGCATTGTCTTTAACCTCGAAGCCGTTGGAAACCTTTTTAACGGAAAGCGAAAACAACTCAAAAAGGAAGTCAGAATTGCCCAAAAACAACTGCTTAAAATTGAGCTGGACAATTATTTTGACGATGTTTTTTATACCGAAACTCTGGGTCTTGACAAAGAATATATCGAAGATTTTAAATTCTTTATGGTTGACGACCCTGAATTTTCAGCCATTCTGAAAACCAAAGATGAGAACAAAATTTATGAAGGAGTTCTCCAAGTCTATGATGCCTATCTTAAAATAAACAGCGGTGAAAAATAAATTACTTTTCTTACTATTATTCCCGTGTGTATGTTTTTCTCAGGAAATGACTTTCAGAGGAAAAGTAATAGCCCATACAGATGATTTAAAGGGAATTTTGGTCGTAAATCTCACCAAAGAAACGCAAACCCAAACCGATAGTTTAGGTCATTTTCACATCAAAGCAGCAGAAGACGATTTGCTGATTTTTTCGGCTGTACATCTCTGGAAAGTAAGGCATTTGGTAGAAAAAAGCGATTTCGAAAAAGAAAATTTCATTCCGATGGAAGTGAAAGCTGAAATGCTTGACGTAGTCGAAATCGTTCGCTATAACTTTAATCCCGAAGATTTAGGGATAGTCCCCAAAGGGCAGAAACGACGTACTGTTGCAGAAAGAAGGCTCTATACAGCACAAACCGAACAGCATCTGGGAGCTTTGATAAATGCCATTACGGGCAGAACCAAAATGCTCAAACAGTTGGTGAAAATGGAGCGTGAAGACAAAAGAGTCGTAGCTCTGACCAATGCTTTTGCAGAAGAATTTTTTACTGAAACATTAAAAATTCAGCCCGAAAATGTAGAAGAGTTCAAATATTTTGCGGTGTATTATCTCCCACCAAAATTAGCTCGAAAACAACTTGAATTGAAGCTTATCGAACTGGCAGAAAAATACCTGCAACTCAAAAACAATGTGGAAGAGTAAGGGATATTTCAAAAGTTCAACTTAAATTTGAATAAATTTTGCAAGAAATGACAATTTCATATCATCTGGCAATTCCAACTTTGGCTTGCATAATAGGGCTCGTGATGATTTTTGTTTTCAGAAAAAAACTTCTTGCCCGAAACAGATTATTTTGGATAAGTGCCATGGTTTTTCTTATTTTGTACCTATTAATTGTTGGAGGAGCATTATATAATGATATTTATTATCAGTATGAAGCGAATCGGTTAGACCTCAACAAAGACGGACTTTTCAGTAAAAACGAAATGACGGATGAATTAAATGAGATAATGACAAGTTTAAATAATGATACAGGAAGAAATTTCTCATTTATTACAGGTTTTATTTTTGCTTTTATCATTTCAACGGTTGTTTATATGGTTGGTTTGTTTTTTAAAAGAGGGCAGAAAAATCCTAATTCCTAAATATTAAATTCCTAAATCGGAGCAAATGGAATACTACAACTACATTAAAGCACTACATTTAATTTTTGTAATTACGTGGTTTGCAGGACTTTTTTATATCGTTAGACTATTTGTTTATCACACAGAAGCCAAAGACAAACCCGAACCCGACCAAAGCATACTTATCAGGCAATATCAACTGATGCAGCACAGGTTGTGGTATATTATTACGTTTCCTTCTGCTGTATTGGCTACGGTTTTTGCCATCATTTTGCTGGTTTTGAATCCGGCTTTGTTGCAAATGGGCTGGATGCATATCAAGTTGTTTTTTGTGCTTTTGCTATGGCTGTATCACCTGAAATGCCATCAGATTTTTTTACAACTTCAACAAAACATCACCAAAAACTCTTCTCAGTTTTTCAGAATGTGGAACGAAGTAGCTACACTAATCCTGTTTTCGGTTATATTTTTAGTTACCTTAAAAAGCACTTTCAATTGGATTTTCGGAGTTGTCGGGCTGTTTGCTTTGGCAATACTTTTGATGTTAGGGATAAAGTTGTATAAAAAGGTGAGAGAAAAGTAGTCAGTTTTCAGTCACAGTTATGAAAACTGTGACTGAAAACTGTGACTGAAAACTAAAATGAGAGCTAATTTCAAAATAAAACGTTTATCCCTTCGTATGCGAATCTTCGTTTCGATGATTCTGCTTACCCTTGTGGCTTCGGTTTTAATTGTGGTGCTAACGGTTTATCAGTTTCGTAACCAAGCCAAAGAATATCACGAAGAACGCCTCGAAAAACAGGAAAATGCCATTCAGGAACATATCAATTATGTGCTGAAAACCACAACCTATCCGCTTTCGACCGAAAACCTGACCGCTATTTTCAAAGACCGGATTTATGAACTCTCCAACATTCACAACCTCGAAATTGTGATTTATGACCTGAACGGGGATTTTCTCCGCTCTTCAAAAGGGCAATTTTCCATAGATGACCCTATTCCACCTATAGAAGATTTTATATTGAAAACCATTCAGTCGTCTCCCGACAAGCGATATACAGAAGTTAAAACCATTGCCGATAAAAGATATCGCTCTTCATATTCCTATATTAAAGATTTGAAATTCAAGCCTTTGGGGATCGTTTGTTTGCCTCATATTGAAGATGACGGATTTTATGAAGAAGAATTGCGGAGTTTTTTGATTCGCCTGATGCAGGTATATGCGGTAATGCTCCTCGTTGCTGTGATTCTCGCCTATTTTCTCTCGAGTTATATCACCAAAACCCTACAGGAAATTTCTAAAAAAATCATACAAACCAATCTGAATCAGAAAAACGAAAAAATTGAGGTGAAAGAAGCCAGTCGTGAGATCAATCTGGTGATCAATGCCTACAACGAAATGGTCGATAAACTCGAAGAAAGTGTGTCGCAGTTGGCTCAGAATCAAAGGGAAGAAGCCTGGAGAGAAATGGCAAAACAGGTGGCTCACGAAATCAAAAATCCGCTGACTCCGATGCGGCTGACGGCTCAGAATTTTCAACGGAAATTCAACCCTGATGACCCTGAAATCAAACAAAAATTAGACGATTTTATCCAGACACTTATCCATCAGATAGACACGATGAGTTCGGTAGCTTCGGCTTTTTCAAACTTTGCTTCGATGCCTGCCCAGCAAAACGAAACCATAGATGTGGTGGAAGTGGTGGGGTTGGCTTTGGAAATTTTTAACGAGAGTTTTATTGATTTTCGCTCTGACGAAGAAGAAATCCTGACGGTGATGGACAAAGCCCAGCTCATTCGGGTGATTACCAATCTGGTGAAAAATGCCATTCAGGCAATTCAGGACGAAAACCAGAATCCGAA
>JBAYSC010000201.1:0-4219 GCA_041676345.1 Flavobacteriaceae bacterium
ACGAAAAGGTTGTTAACCGTTCCCGAAACGAATTTACCGAGCAATCTTTGGTTCGCCTTTGTGCCATTCATCTGCAAAAAGAAGATTTCCAAAATGCGATTCCGGTTTTGAAACGTTTGGAGAGTGAAGCGGAATTTCCTCAAAATGTGACGTATGCTCAGGCAAATTTAATGCGGTCTTACTACAACATCGAAGATTTCGCCAACACAGTGGTTTATGCTGAAAAAGTTTTGGCAAACGAAAAAACCGACAACAAAGTAAAAAGTGATGCTCAGATTATGATTGCCCGTTCGGCTTTTAAAACCGGAGACGAAGCCAAAGCCAAAACAGCTTATAAAAACTTAGAGAAAATCGCTCAAGGCGAATTGGCTGCGGAGGCACTTTATTATGATGCTTACTTCAAAAACAAGGAGCAAAAATATGAGGATTCCAACAAGGCGATTCAAATCCTGACAAAGGATTATTCGGGATATAAATATTTTGGAGTCAAAGGTTTGGTGCTGATGGCAAAGAATTTTTATGCCTTAAAAGACAGCTTTCAGGCGACACACATTCTGGAAAGTGTTATCAAAAACTTTACGGAATATCCTGATATTATCGAGGAAGCTCAAACTCAGCTCGACCTGATAAAATCTGAAGAAGCCAAAAGAAATTCCTCTGTAATAGAAAATGAAGAATAAAACATAGATATTCGAGGAACAAAAAATCTTAATTCCCAAATCAAAAATCAAAAATGAACAGAATACTCACCATAACAGCCTTAATTTTTTCACTGACAGCCATCGCTCAGAAAACCGATAGTTCTATCGGTTCTCAGGTCGTAAACGTGGTCGGAACCTATACTCCGACCATCTCTGATGCCTTTAAAGTAAAAGAAACGCCTTCGTTTGAGCAGGAAACCGTATCAGAAAAACAGCCTATCAATTATTCGATTACGTCCTATCCGGTAGCTTCGACTTTTGTTCCCGAAAAAGGAAAAGCCGCTTCGGTTGAAAAAGGGAAAAAAGACAAGTTTTTCAACAATTATGCTTCGCTTGGCTTCGGAAATTACGGCACTTTGCTTGGCGAACTCTATCTGACTCACAACTTCGACCAAAACCGTTATCTGGGTGCTTTTATCAAACATCATTCGTCTCAGGGTGGTATAAAAGATGTGGTTCTGGATGACTTTTTCTATGACACTTCGATTGATTTGACCTATTCCGAACAGCAAAAAACATACGCCTGGAGTGGCGATGTCGGTTTTCAGAATCAGGTGTATAACTGGTATGGATTGCCTTTGGAGCTTTTTGACCAAGAAACCATCAAAACCATAGACGAGCAGCAAACCTATAACTCTTTTTACTTAGGTGGAAAGCTTTCGGTGAACGAGGGTATCTTTAACGGAGCTGAAATTTTCTACCGTCATTTCTCTGATGTGCAGGAAAGCAAAGAAAATCGCTTTTGGGTAAAACCATCTTTTGATGTAGAAATTGCTCAGACCAAAGTAAAAGTTGATGTGGTGGCTGATTATGTAGGCTCTGCCTTCGCTAAAGACTATACCGCAACCATAGAAAACATAGAATATTCCTATTTTAATCTGGGTATCCAACCGAGTTTTATCTATCAAAAAGACGATTTGGCGGTAAAAGCAGGTGTGGGAATTTTTTACAGTATGGGCAAATTCAGTAACGAAACAGACAACAAACTCTTTGTATATCCTCAGGTTCAGGCTTCCTATAAAGTTGTGGGTGATTTGATGATTGCCTATACAGGTCTGGAGGGAACTCTGCAACAAAATTCATACTTTGATTTTATAAGCGAAAATCCGTTTCTTGCTCCAAATCAGATAATTGCCCCAACCGAAAAGCCTTATGATTTCTATGTGGGGCTCAAAGGAAAGCTGGCAAACAACATTGCCTACAACATCAGAGGTTCTTATAGCAACGAAAAAGGAAAAGCTTTATATAGTTCGGGATATGTGCAAATCAACCCCAATACGGAAGGTTATACTTTCGGAAATTCGATGTTTGTTTTGTATGATGATATAAAAACGGTAGGCTTTTTCGGAGAATTGAAAGCCGATTTGACCAAAACCATTTCGGTAAACCTAAGCGGAAACTTCAACAGTTATTCCACAGACAATCAGGAAGAAGCCTGGCATTTGCCAAATATCCGGTTTTCTGCGGGAGCAGAGGCAGCTATTACACCTAAATTGTCGCTAAATGCCAATGTATTTTATGTAGGCGAACGCAAGGCAAAATTCACGACCTATGACCAGCTTTATGGCTCTTTTATGGAAGCCGATATCGTTACGCTTGACGGTTATGTCGATGTGAATTTAGGAATCAACTACAAATACAACGAAAGATTGAGCTTGTTTTTGAAAGCTCACAATCTGGCTGACAAGCAATATGATAAATGGCTGAACTATCCGGTTCAGGGCATTCAGATTCTGGGAGGAGCCAGCTATAAGTTTGACTTCTAAGATTTCTTAGCTCCCGTAAAAAATTCTTTCAGGTAAAAGGGTTCGAAGTAAGCCATATCTTCGAACTCTTTTTTTTGGAATTTATCAAACGAAATTGCACTCATTTCCCCAGCCGAAGGATAGCGAATGTCATCCAAAAAAATAAAATTTTCTCTATTTAAAATTTCTTTACACTTAGTCGCTCCATCTCCGATAAAAACAGCTTTTTCAGTAATTTCGACAAAAGAATTTTCATCAACAACCAAAGCCTGAACAGGTGTTGTTCTATGGTGATTTTCATCAAAAATAGCAGTATAAACTTCCATTCTTCGGGCATCGAGCATCGGGATAATAAGGGAATTTTCACTGACCTGCTTCGCTAAAATAAGCAACGTATCTACCGAAATAAGCGGAATATCGAGAGCAAAACACAAACCTTTGGCTGTTGATGTCCCGATTCTCAAACCTGTGTAGGACCCGGGACCACTACTCAAAGCCACAGCACTCAAATCTTTATAGGCAATCTGATTTTCCTGTAAAAGACTATCAATAAAAAGGTGCAACTTCTCGGAATGCGAAAAATGCTCTTCTGCCATTTCTTTCAAAGCAATTGTTTTTCCGCTTTTGGAAATAGCTGCCGAACAGTTTTTGGTAGCGGTTTCTATGTTGAGAATATACATTGTTGAGAATTATATAACTCCAACGGAGTTCAAAACTCCGTTGGAGTTGTAAGAATTAAAAATTAGCTTTTCTCTTTTCCAAGAAAGCGGTTGTTCCTTCTTTGAAATCTGCGGTAGCGAAGCATTCTCCGAAAAGTCTGATTTCGGTTTCAAAGCCGTTTACACCATCTTCAAAATTAGCATTTACGGCTTCAATGGCTTTTCCGATAGCTACAGGAGAGTTTTTCAGGATTTTGGCAGCGATGTTTTTTGCCAAATCCAAGAGTTCTGCCTGAGTGGTTACGTGATTTACAAGTCCGTAATTTAAAGCGGTTTGAGCATCAATCATAGAAGCGGTCATCACGAGCTCCATCGCTCTTCCTTTTCCGATAAGCTGAGCCAAGCGTTGTGTTCCTCCATAACCCGGAATAACTCCCAACGAAGTTTCCGGCAAGCCCATTCGGGCATTGTCGCTTGCAATTCTGAAATGAGAAGCCATAGCTAATTCCAGACCTCCGCCTAAAGCGAAACCGTTTACAGCAGCAATTACGGGAGTTTTCAGGTTTTGAACGAAATCAAAAAGCAACTCCTGCCCTTTTCTGGCTAATTCAGCTCCCTGAACATCCGAAAAATGAGCAAATTCCGAAATATCTGCCCCTGCCACAAAGGCTTTTTCTCCGCTTCCGGTTATGATAATCACACGAACTTCATCAGAAGCATCAGCATTTTTAAAAGCTTCGTGCAATTCCTGAATCGTTTCTTTGTTTAGTGCATTGAGCTTGTCAGGTCGGTTAATCGTGATGATTTCGATTTTGTTTTCTCTTTGGGTTAGAATGTTTTTATACATAGCTTAAATAATTTTATTCATAAACAGGAAATTCCACATAAAAAGTAGTTCCTTTCCCGATTTCGGTTTCAAAACTAATTTCTCCTTTATAGCTTTCGACTATATTTTTGATAATTCCCAACCCCAGCCCCATTCCACTGGTTTTGGTGGTGAATTTAGGTTCAAAAATACGACTTTTATCTTCAATAGAAATGCCTTTTCCGTTATCTTTTACGGCAATAACAATATTGTTTTGTTGTTTTTCGATATGCACTTCCACCTTCGGAT
>JBAYSC010000202.1:0-4186 GCA_041676345.1 Flavobacteriaceae bacterium
ATTGCCAACCACATGAAAAAATCATACCTCACATGGAACAAAGACAACGTGGAAGACAAAATGATTTTTGAGCATTTGCTGGAGCTTTCGGGTGGAAAAATCAACCTGACCGAAGAGCTTTCCACTTCATCAGATTTGATGAGAGTCAGTAAAAAAAGCTCCAACAAACAAACCTCACCAAAGAGCAACAAAAACAAAAATCACAAGCAAAAGCAAAAATAATCAACGACAATGGCTGTTTTTAAGATAGAAGGAGGTCATTCCCTTAGAGGTGAAGTTACTCCGCAAGGTGCAAAAAATGAAGCTTTACAGATACTTTGTGCTGTGCTGCTTACTCCCGAAAAGGTTACCATAAACAATATCCCCGATATTGTAGATGTCAACAAACTGATTTCGCTTTTAAAGGCTTTAGGCGTAAAAACCGAAAAAATCGCTCCGAACAGCTATACGTTTCAGGCAGACGAGGTTGATGTGTCTTATCTGGAATCGGATGCTTTCAGAAAAGACGGAAGTTCACTTCGTGGTTCGATCATGATTGTGGGTCCGCTTTTGGCACGTTTCGGAAAAGGATATATTCCGAAACCGGGAGGCGATAAAATTGGGAGAAGACGATTAGACACTCATTTTGAAGGCTTTATAAATCTCGGAGCTAAATTCCGCTACAACAAAGAAGACTATTTTTACGGAGTCGAAGCCGACAAACTCACCGGAGCTTATATGCTTTTGGACGAAGCCTCCGTAACCGGAACAGCCAATATCGTGATGGCAGCTGTTTTGGCTGAAGGTAAAACCACGATTTATAATGCTGCCTGCGAACCCTATTTGCAACAACTCTGCAAAATGCTCAACCGTATGGGAGCGAAAATTTCGGGTGTAGGGTCAAATCTCCTGGAAATCGAAGGTGTAACAAGCCTTTCAGGAACGGAGCATACGGTTTTGCCCGATATGATTGAAATCGGCTCCTGGATTGGTCTGGCAGCGATGACAAAAAGCGAAATCACCATCAAAAACGTCAGTTGGGAGAATCTGGGAATCATCCCGAATACTTTCAGAAAACTCGGAATCACCCTCGAGAAAAAAGGTGACGACATCTATATCCCGAAACATGAAAACGGCTACGAAATTCAGAATTACATTGATGGTTCTATCCTCACTATTGCTGATGCTCCGTGGCCGGGCTTTACTCCCGATTTGCTGAGTATTGTTTTGGTGGTAGCAACTCAGGCAAGAGGAAGCGTTCTGATTCATCAGAAAATGTTTGAAAGCAGGCTGTTTTTTGTAGATAAACTCATTGATATGGGAGCAAAAATCATCCTGAGTGACCCACACAGAGCTGTGGTTATCGGACACGATTTCAAATCACAACTCAAAGCCACCACAATGACTTCACCTGATATTAGAGCGGGAATCTCACTTCTGATTGCTGCCCTTTCGGCAAAAGGAACGAGCATTATTCAGAATATCGAACAAATCGACCGAGGCTACGAACGTATGGACGAAAGACTAAGAGCTTTGGGAGCGAAGATTGTGAGGGAGTAGAAGCTACCCTGCCCCAAAGGAAGGGAACTAAACACTAATTACTTAACTTTTAGACAATGCAGACTAACTTGTTTGGTGAAATAGAAAAAACCGGAATTACGATAGAACAGGCAGCAAAAACAGCCAATGTCTCTACCGCTACAATTCGTAATTGGGTTAAAACACGCTATTTGACCACATTGGGAAAAGGATTAGTTGCCAAAGATTCTCTTGATGATTTTATGTCAAATGTTGCAGGCAGGGAAAAACTAAATTTGAGAGCAAACAAGTTACAAAAAGACAACCACAACCACGAAGAAGTAACCAGTAGTGTAAATCGTTTAGTTCAAAATTATAGCGGTGAAAAAATTGGCATTGAATACGAAAACTCATTATCGGATTCCTTTCGCAACAAAGAAGGAATATATTATACTCCCTCCTGGATTGTTTCAGATATGTTCAAGAACATTCCAATAAATTCCGACACAAAATTTTTAGACCCTTGTTGCGGTTCGGGTAATTTCATCATTCAGGCAATCAAATCAGGTGTTTCACCCGAAAATGTCTATGGTTTTGACATTGATGAAAATGCCGTTTTCATCACAAAACAACGTATCAAAGATGAATTTGGATTTGAATCAGAGCATATTCAAGTGGGTGATTTTTTAAATGAAGCTTTAAACCTAAAAAGAGAAAACCTGTCGTTTGATTTAATTTTCACCAATCCGCCTTGGGGGAAGAAAATTGAAAAGATTGAAAAACAAAGATTTGCAACTTTATACAACTGCGGAAACAGTCTCGATACAACAGCTTTGTTTATGGGAGCAAGTTTTTCTTTGCTCAAACAAGATGGATTCTTAGGCTTTCTCATTCAGGAAGCATTTTTCAATATCAGCACTTTTGAGGATATTCGCAATAAAGTCATTTCAAAACAAGTTTTTCGTCTAACTGACTACGATAAAGCCTTCAAAGGCTTGGTTACCAAAGCACAATCTATAATTATCGCTAACAACAAACCGAAATCTGATATACTTATAGAATGTTCATTCAACAACAAAAATTATAGCCGCTCTTTATCTTCATTCAAAAATAACCCGAAAAATATATTTAATTTCTGGACTGACCCAGACGAAGCAAAGGTGATAGACCAACTTTATAAACTCAATCATATTACTTTGCAGGGAAAGGCAAAGTGGGCTTTGGGAATTGTAACAGGAAACAATAAAAAGTATTGTAAAAAAACGAAAGAGAAGGATAATTACATTCCGATATATAAAGGTTCTGACCTCACAAAAAATGGAATCAAAGAAGCAAGTAATTTTATTCCCAATGATTTTTCAAACTTCCAACAGGTTGCTCCTATCGAAATGTATCAGGCAGACGAAAAATTGATTTACAAATTCATTTCATCTGACCTTTGTTTCTTTTATGACAACCAACAACGGTTTGTTTTGAATAGTGCAAATATTCTTATTCCGACAAACATCGGAATTACAGCTCAACAATTGACAGACCTTTTAAACAGTGAAATTCTGAATTGGTTGTTTAAAAAGCTGTTTTCAACTCACAAAGTTTTACGAGGAGATATAGAGCTCCTTCCAATTCATACAGCGTATTTTAAAACACACGAAACATTTTCGGAAGAAACCTATTTAGAATATCTACAAATCACAAAAACAGAAAATGGAACTTTCAGAATTAAAAACTAAAAAATGGAAAAACTCACAAAGCAACTTGACGAACTAATCAAACGACTTGAAAACTCAGAAACATTCAGAGATGACTTGGAAAATCTTCGTTCAGTTTATCCGTTCAACAAATACGAATATGTCATTTCAACACTTTTTGCTCACAAAAAAATAAATTTTGATGAATACTTAAGGGTTCGTGATGAATACATCAATAGAAATTTATACTTATATCTCTTTGAAATGGCACCAAGAACATTTGGTGATACTTGGGGGTTGAGCCATGTTTGTAGTATTGAACCTGAATTTAAACGTCCTTCAAGGAGCATTGATCAAGCTTATAATGGTGAATATGACCTTTATCTTGATTGGAAAGATGACAAAGGCAATACAGAATACATAAAAATAGAAGTCAAAGCTTCGAGAGCAAATGACCGTAAAAGAAAAGAAGAAGCCCTTATAGTCAAGGCGATTGCATCAGATAGTAAACGTCCTTTTTTGATGAACTTTCAACAACAAAAACCAAGTTGTTGTGATGTATTTATTTGGATTGCTGTTTATAGAGATAAAATTAAGTATTGGGTTGTAAATTCTGATGAAGTTCAAAACAATAAATACTTAACACCTCAACACAGAAATGCATACACAGCACTAAGAGAAAAAGATTATCAGAAAAAAGATATTTATGAAGGACAGATTATGATTACAGATGAAAACATTTCGGAATTTAATGATTTCCTTTCAATTGGTTCAAAATTAAAGAAAGCAGTCATAGCACAATACAAAATTCAAAAGAAAAACAAATAACATAAAAATATTTATCCAACCCTAAAAACCTGTGGCTGAACAATCCTACATCAAAAAATTCAGAACAAACAAATTGGGAATGATTTGTTTGTCGTTTATTTTGTTGATGGTTTTTGTGGCTGTTTTTGCTTATATTTTGGCTCCCGACACTACCCGAAATGCCAATCAGGGAG
>JBAYSC010000203.1:0-4185 GCA_041676345.1 Flavobacteriaceae bacterium
ATCGAAGCGGAAAGTTTCGATTTAGACGACACGTAGCAAAAGCCAATTTCTATTTGCTAAATTATGAAAAAAAGCCAATAAAATTGGCTTTTGCGGATTACGAAGCACAAAACTTCAACTTACTACTTAACCCGCCATTTTGCAAAACCCTTGTTAGCAACAGGGCTTTGTTTAGTTATTATTTTCAGGTTAAATGTGTCATACAAGCTTCTCGTAAAATTCTTTTTCAAACTTTTTTTCTGTCTTTTTTCTGAACAATAAAACATCAAAAATAGAGTGATTTATTAAACGCATAACAACCAATGAAACTAAAAACAAAATTAAACCAATGATATTTGATAGCCAAAATGGAAGTGTTTGACATTGTTGATTAAGTAACCACAATAAAGAAATGAATAGGATAAAAACGAAATAAATAATTAAATACTTTCTGTGTTGTTTGATTTTGTCGTTGATGTAATTATAAGCTTCTAACTTTAATTCATTTATTGTTTCATCAATAATTCTAATAGCACTATCACGAGAGCAAGAAGATTGAATATATAATTGACCTTCTTTTATAAGATTACTTGTTTTTATAGGAAGTGTTCTTACATATCCTTCTACTTTTTTGTTCTTAACATCCTCATTTATTAAGGCTTTTTGAACTTCCGAAATATCTAATTTTGTATTATTTGAAAGTTGTTTTCTAATTTTCTTTTTAATTTGCGGTGTTGTGAAATCTTTTTTCACAACCCACTGAACATACTTAAAGTCTGGATTTATAAAAATTACAGGCTCTTTAATCCTCTTTTCCTTAATGTGACTTTGAATAGAATTAACATCAATCAGGGTATTATTCGGAAGTTGGATTTTAAAAATTCCAACATTAAAATTTTCCTGTATTTTCTGTTCCCCTAATTTTTCTAATTCAATTTTTGGAACTTCTTGCAACTCCATTTCTTTTTTTACTTTCTCAAAGTCAAACTCAAATGAAATGTTAGTAATGGAATTTATTATTTCTTGTATTTTTTGTTCGTAATCTATCACAATTGTTGGTTATAAACGATTTGAAGCCACTAAATTACAACATTTTCTAATTTCATTTTCCCGATTTTCTACGATTATCGTCTTTGCAAAGCATTTGACAATTTTCAGCCGAAGTTTTTCCTCCTAAATGCCAAGGTGTAATGTGGTCGCCTTCCATTTGTCCGATTTCGTAATGTTCGGTGCAAACAGGACAAATTCCTTTTTGTCGTTCGTAGGCTTCACGTTTTTGATTATCACTAAATGCCCGAATATTCAAAAATCTTTCTTTGCGTGTCAAAACGTATTCGTAAATGCCTTTTTTGTTGGTTACGTCCTCGTCCTGCATTAAAGTTGCAATTTCTTCTTCAAGTTTTTTATGGTCGAAATTTTTGTCTTTAAACTCGTTGTGTAAAAATCCCCATTGTAAACCTTTCATTTCTTTGCGATATTTCGGAAAGGTTGCTTTTAGCCAACTGATTACCGACTGAAAATAAAGCCAAATTTCGTTTGCGTTTGGCTGATGTTGTTTTTCAGCCATATATTTTTCGATGTTGTCGTTAGAAATCCATTTGATTGCGGTTTCAAAATAATCTTGCCGAATTGCTGAACCGTTCAGATAATCTCCTCCAATTCCGTAAGCTGGGCAACCATTTTTAGAAAAATAACGTTTCGCGTCCGATACCCAACTGCCCGAATAAACGGCATTTCGCAGTTCTTGGTCGGTTAGTTTTTCTCCCGCAATGTTGATTGTTTTAAACCACTCTAATTTTTGGCTGTCTGTTCCCGAACACAAGTAAACCATTAGTTTGTAGTTTAAAATTTGTTCTTGTTCATCTTGTTGCAAATTGTGAAAATAGCGATTGTTGTATGCAAAATCTCCCTCAACAAATTGCGAAATTGAAATAGTTCTTTGTTGTCCGTCAATGACTTCAAAATTTCCGTCCTCACGAACAGCCCAATACATTACATTTAGCGGAAAATCTTTTGTAATTGTATCAATTACAGCTTCTCGCTGTTTGTCCTTGTAAATAAATTCACGTTGGTAGGGTGGGCGAATATCCAATTTTCCTCCGTAACCAACAACTCCGTTTTCTTCGTTGTCTTGATAACCGTTTGTGAGTTCACGAACAGAAATTTCTTTAAGTTCTATTTTCATAGTTTTTTGTTTCTGATTAAAATTCTGAAATACGGACACTTACCGTTTATAGATAAATCTTTATCATCATCTCCTTTTCTAAATTTTACAATTTCAAATTGGTCGGGATTATATTTATCCAAAAATGTAATTGGAACACCCATTACACCTGTGTAATCCATAGGAATATCTTTTGTTTTAGAAACTTCGATTGCATTGTAATTGTCGTATTTTGGATATTCCTCTTCGTTATATGTTTTGTAGAGAATTAAATCTTCGTGTCTTTTGTTGATTTCAAGATTTGTAAACCAATGAACTCCCGAAACTCTTATCATTCCCTCTTTTCGGTCGGTTGCTGTTGCATAATCTTCGTAATGTTGATTGATGAAATGACCTGCACCGCCTTTAAAACCATAACCTAACCACAACTTATTTTCTTTGATAAGTTTGAAAATTTCTTTGTAAGTGATAGCATTTTGATGCCCGACAATTACAAACTTTTTATCGTATTCGATAAGTTGAGCAACGTATTCACGAAACAATGAAAAAGGCGGATTGGTAACGACAATATCGGCTTGCGTTAGCAAGTCGATACTTTCTTTACTTCTAAAATCGCCATCACCTTTTAAATGTTTTATTCCGATTTCGTTTGGGTCAGGAACGAAGTTTCCGTTTTTATCTCCGTTGTATTCCAAGTAAATGGCTTGTTCGCTGTCGTTCTGACTAAACAAGTCCATTTCTTGATTTTTGTAACAAGTCGTAATGAGTTTTTTCAGTCCGAGTTTTTCAAAGTTGTATGAAAAGTAGTGAAAGAAATTGCTCACTCTCGGGTCATCGCAATTACAATAAACGACCTTGTCTTTGAAATGATGTTTGTAATACTTCAACTCTCTTTCAATGTCCGAAAGTTGCGTGTAAAACTCGTCTTTTTTGTTGTCTTTTGCTTTGTGTAAATTACTGTTCTTCGCTTTTTTGTCCGCCATTTGTTTCCCGTTTTGGGCAACAAAGTCTAACGGACTTTATTTATTCGGTAAGTTGTTTTGACCCCGAGCGTTCCGTCAGCCTTGTTGCTAACGGTTCGGGTATTGCCGAAGGCGGGGAAATAGAAGCACAAAAGTTCAATTTAGTACCACAGTTAGCAAAACCATTATTTTATTTGCTAATTTACATTTTTAAAGCAAATAAAATAATGGTTTTTGCGGAATAGAAGTACAAATGTTGAGTTTTAGATTTCAGCCCCGCTTTTGGCAATACCTTGTTATGTGCAGTGCTTTTGGATATTTAATCTATTCCTTGCGGTCCTCTTACAAACTTATTTCCGAAGAATAAATAATTTTTTGTTCACTTGGCAAATCGTTCAAATGTGGGAATTTTCCTTGACGAAAATCTTTGTACATCTGTGCGATGTCTTCCATTGTGTCTGCTACAAAAGGTCCGTGATGCACCACAGGAATATTATGCGGTTGTCCTGCATACAACACAAAATGCGTATCGTTATCCAGTGCTTCAAATTGTATTTCGGTGTTGCCTTTGTTCAATCTTGAGTTTGTCGAAAGGTCGGCTGTCTTGTCAAGCCAACCCGCTTGTTCGGCATTGATGGTTTTGTCGCCTGCTTTCACACTGCCTTTTAATACATATACCAAACCATTATAGTGCGATGGAATTTCCTGTGATACCACAGCTCGGTTGTCTAACCTGAAGTCCACCAAAGTAAATGGCGTATGGTTTTTTAATGGCGAAATCAATCCGTTACTGCTTCCGCTGTATACACGGATTTCGTATGTATCGGTTTTAATTTTTGGTACTTCTTCCAACAATATTTTTTGTAAGAAAGGCTGTGTATATCGCTTTTCGGGCGGTAATACCAACCACACTTGCAGCATACGAAGTTTTTGTTCGGAAGTGATTTCTTCAGTGTGGATAATGCCTTTTCCGGCGGTCATTAGTTCAAAACTTCCCGTTTTCCAATCTTTTTCATTGCCTTCCAAAACCAAGCTCAAGGTTTCAAACCCTGCGTGTGGGTGTGCACCGCCTACGGGTTC
>JBAYSC010000204.1:0-4177 GCA_041676345.1 Flavobacteriaceae bacterium
ACAAAACGGAACAACCTTTGTAAACACTTCATTTACAAAAATATAAATTCAAACACTATGAAAAACCTCAAGAAACAACCGCTTATTTTAGGGGCAATTATCCTGCTTCAATCTATTTTTATTTTAAGTTCGTTTACAAATAAAAAAGAAGAAACTCATCTGCAATCGTATCGCATTGAGAAAAAATACAGCCACGGGACTTATTTTTATGTACTGATTAGCAACGGAGAAGCCAAGGCTTTTATCGAAGAATAAAATGCCTTTGAGCAAAGAAAATATTTCATAACTTTGGAGTATGGAAAAGAAAATAACCATAGCCGACTTTTCGCAACATCTTTTTTGGGATGTCGATTTGTCTTTGTTTGATTTGGAGAAGCATAAAACTCATTTAATTCACAAGGTTTTAGAATACGGAAAAATAAAAGACTGGAATCTTATTAAAGAGTTGTATGGTATGGAGGCAATAAAAGAAACGGCACTCAATGTAAGAACCCTTGATGCGGTAACTTTAGCTTTTGTTTCCAATCTTTTTGAAATAGATAAAACCGAATTCAGATGTTACAAACACAGACAGTTAGTCCCGAATTACTGGAACTCTTAATATGGCTGATGAACGAAAAGACTTTTGCTGACTTTAGTCTGGCAGGAGGAACATCGTTGGCTCTTCAAATAGGGCATCGCAATTCTGTGGATATTGATTTATTCGGGAAATCTGAAATACAACACGATTTATTTTTTGATGTGCTGGGAGAATACGGAAGTGTAGAAGTATCAAGAAATACCAAAAATATCTTCATTTCAGAAGTAAACGGAATTAAAGTTGACTTCGTAAACTACAAATATCCTGTGTTGGATAAATTTATTGTTGTCAATGGAGTGAGAATGTTTTCTAAAAAAGACATTGCAGCAATGAAAATTGGTGCTATTACCGGAAGAGGAAGTAAAAAAGACTTTATTGATTTGTATTTTTTACTCAAAGATTTCTCCCTTAGGGAAATTTTGGATTTTTACAATCAAAAATATCACGATGGTTCAGAGTTTATGGCTCTAAAAAGTCTGGCTTACTTTGACGATGCAGATTCACAACCTCAACCCAAAATGTTCAAAGAATTTAATTGGGAAAAATGTAAAAACTTTATTTTGGAAGAAGCTCGCAAACTATAATTATCCCTTTATTTTATTTTATTCTCAGGCGACATCTTTTGTCGCCTTAACTCATTATCTTTGTTGTCTAAACTATTTCAAATCTTAATACTTCAAGACAATGAAAACAAAAATATCTTTTAACCGTTGGACACTCATTATCCAAAAACTGAAAAAACGTCCGTCTTCATTTGATGAAATCTGTGATTTTCTGGAAGAAGAATCCGAGATACAGGGTTACGATTTTACGGTTTCGTTACGGACATTTCAAAGGGATTTAAAAGACATCGAATCGGTTTTCGGAATCGAGGTAAAATATGACCGTTCGCAAGCTGTTTATCGGATAACAGAAGATGCCAATTCGGGAATTAAAGAACGAATGTTGGAGGCTTTCGACACGTTCAACGCTTTGCAGATTTCCGAAAGAATGTCTGATTTTATTCATTTTGAAAACCGAAAATCCAAAGGAACCGAATACCTGTACGGTTTTCTTCACGCTATCAAAAACAAACAAATAGTTTCGTTTACCTATCACAAATTCTGGGAAACACAGCCCGAAAACCGCATTATCGAACCTTATGCCCTAAAAGAATTTGCCAACCGCTGGTACATTATCGGTTATGACATCTCCCGAAAAGCCATCCGAAGTTTTGCTTTAGACAGGCTTTTTGAATTAGAAATCAGCAAACAGAAATTCAGCCCTTCCATCGTTTTCAATGTAGAGGAATATTACAAAAATTCCTTCGGAATCATCAGCCCCGAAAAAGGTCAGAAACCCGAAGAAATCATCATTTCGTGTCAGCCTTTTCAGGGAAAATATTTCAAAGCTCTGCCCTTTCATCATTCGCAGGAAATTGTCAAAGACGACGAAAACGAATTGATAATAAAGTTGTTTTTAGTCCCGACGTATGACTTTATTCAGGAACTTTTATCCAAGGGACACACCATCAAAATCCTGCAACCACAAAGCCTTATAAGCGAAATGAAACAAATTTATCAAACGGCTTTAAACCAGTATTGATAAGGTTACTCCGGGTGGGGCGAGGTATGTCAGGATATGAAAAACTATCTAAAAAAGCTAAAAAATGGCGAATTGTATAATAAAGTTTAATACACGACAAAAATTAGAAAACAATAATAAAGTACTGAAAAACAACAATTTACCATTTATGGATTTGATGTTTTCTCACAAATATTCTGTTTTTTCTCTCGCAAAGTCACAAAGACGCAAAGAATTTTTCCTTAATACAATCAGTCGCTTTGCGACTTTGCGAGAAATATAACCTGCAAAAGAATTACAATTTGTTTTGTAAGGAATAACATTTCACTTTATAGTAAGCTAATTCTCAGTGAATTATATTTTTTGTCATGTACTGAAATAATAAAGATAAATCTTAGTTTTGTTTTGATGAAATAAGGTGTTCTTTATACCATTTATGTTTTTGTAGTAATCGGATGGTCGGGTTCAGAAAAATCAAAAAGAAAACCGAAGTCAGCGTGTTGGAAATCGTAAAAGCCAAAGCTACCTGAACTGTAGGATTAGAGGCAACACTCATAACAAATCGCTCCAAAAGACCAAAAAAAGGAAGCAGCAACAGCACCCCGACAAAGTTAAAAGTTGAAGCCGAAAGAGCCGTAAGTCTCGACAAAGGAGAAAGCTTAAAGCTTACTAAAAGTGCCGTTGAAGTTGTCCCGATATTGGCTCCAACTACAATCGGAATAGCCGAATCAAGAGTGATTACACCTTGTGAAATCAATACGATTACCAATCCCACTACAACAGAACTCGATTGAATAATTACCGTAATTATAATTCCGTACAAAATCCCCAAAAACGGATTTGATGCTTTTGACAAGACCTCTATCAGCAAAGGATTATTTCGTACAGGTTCCATTGCCTGGCTGATAAACGAAAGTGAAAAGAAAATAAATCCGAAATAAAAAATAGACTTCCCGATTGTAGCAATTCGGGTAGGAATCATACTGATAAGCGTTCCTAACACAATAAATATCGGGCCTAACAAATTCGATTCAAACGTAACTATCCATCCGGTTGCGGTCGTCCCGATATTCGTACCCAGTAAAATCAACAAACTCTCTCTAAAAGACAAAACACCCGAACTGACGAGTGATACCGTAAGTGACGAAACCATCGTGCTCGACTGGATGATAGCCGTAATCACTCCACCCAACATAAACCCACCTAAAGGAAAAGCCGTAATTCTGCCTATCCAATTTTGAAGATTTTCAACCCCAAGATTTTCAATCTCTTGACTAAAGTTCTGTAAACCATAAATAAACAACGAAATCGCTGCAATAATTATGACAAGAGTCTGGAAGGTTTCATAGGACATTTTATATCGTATTTAATTACAGAATTTCGCAAAAATAACAATAAATACAGACTAACTGAACTTTAATTGTAGGACAAATTTGTAACTCCTTTGATAAAAAGAAAAATCATTACCTTTGGGGCATACAAACAAACTTACTTTTATGAGAATCTCCATAGGCAATGACCACGCAGGAACGGAATACAAACAAGCTATTATCAACCACTTACAGCAAAAAGGACACGAAATAATCAATCACGGAACCGATGATTTAGCAAGTGTCGATTATCCTGATTTTGTGCATCCGGTAGCCAAAGATATCGAAGATAAAACCGCTGATTTCGGAATTGTAATTTGTGGCAGCGGAAACGGAGTTGCCATCACAGCCAACAAACATCAGAAAATCCGTGCTGCACTCTGCTGGATAAAAGAAATTGCCGTTTTGGCACGACAACACAACAATGCCAACGTAGTGAGCATTCCCGCCCGATATACTTCAAAAGAACAGGCAATCGGTATTGTAGAGGCTTTTCTTTCAACCGATTTTGAAGGTGGAAGACACCAAAACAGAGTCGCTAAAATTTCTTGTCAATAAACCGCTTTGCATACACACAGCAATCATAGAATCCACAAACACGAGGTGAAAGGCTCTAATCTGGCTCTTTCTATCATCTTGAATGTGGTAGTGACTCTGGCTCAGG
>JBAYSC010000205.1:0-4107 GCA_041676345.1 Flavobacteriaceae bacterium
ATATTTAAAATATTCGTTGTGTCCTCCCTGATACGAAGTCATCGCAATGGCATTGGCATCTTCCTGAATGGCTGTATTTACAACTTCCTCCACACTTCTGTCGTGACCCAAATGAATGACCTCACAACCGGTAGCCTGAATCACTCTTCGCATAATATTTATCGAAGCATCGTGTCCGTCAAAAAGTGAGGCTGCAGTTACAATTCTTACTTTATTTTTTGGGGTATAAGGCTTTTGTTGTTCCATTTTAATTTTCTGTTTTAAAAAGGGTGCAATTTACGAAATTATTCAAAATTAACGGTGGTTTTGAAACGGAATCGTTTGGTTTTGATTTGTGGAAGCCTCACGATTTTATACTATCATCGAAAACTGAATCCGTTTTCTTGGAATACCAACCTCAACAACCTTTACTTTGATGTGCTGATGCAGTTTTACTACTTCATTCACATCAGCAACATAACCCGCTTTGAGTTGTGAGATATTTATGAGGTTTAATCAAAAAAAACGTTTTACGAAGCTAATAAATCTTCAAATTTATTTATAAATTTCCTGAAATATTCACAATTATTATAGATGGTTTCAAAATTAGATTTTTCTAATATTTTTGAATTATGTGAATTTGAATATTTATTATGGAGACTATATAGATATTCTTTTGGCTCAATGACCTCCATAGGGTTGTCATTAAATTCAACTTCGCAATTATAAAAGACATTAAAACAATTTATATCAGAAAGAATTAAAGCCTCAAGCTCCCAAACATTGAGTAAAAATAAAGTCTTTTCTTGAATTAGTGTACTTCCTTTAAACTCTTTGAAATAGGTTTTTCTTTTTAAAATTTGCTCTCTGTATTTAAGCGTGAACAATCCGTCTAAATCTCGAATAAAAATTACAATATTAGGTTTATGAGATGAACATTCTAAACGTATAGCTGTTTTTGTTTTTTGATTTTCAAGAGAAGCACCTGTGATTTTATTCTTTAGCAATTCAACAAACTCTAAATTAGGATATTTCTTTAACAATAATGTTTTTATTGCCAAAGTATCTAATGGTGCTTCTCCTATCAACCCTACCTTCATATCTAATCTTCTAAATCAGAATTTAACCAAAAATCACTTAAATTAAGTTCATCCATATAAGCTCTTGCTTTTTCTATTTTTTCTTCACTCAAACATACTAATTCCGTATTTCCATTATTTTTTTTAGCTATAATGATTGAATCCAATTCATTTTTTTCTAAAATATCCAAAGACAAAGGAGAATGAGTAGTAATTATAAATTGAGTGTTTTTGCTTTTCTCTTTTACAAATCGCATTAACTGATACAACTGATGTGGATGAATACCTAACTCTGGTTCTTCAATCATAACAATATTTAGTCCTACTTTAAAAATAGATTCGTTTTCAAGTGTAAATATTTCAGAAATAATATAGAAAATGCGTTTAGTTCCATCAGACAAATCATTAAAAGTGTACCATTTTTTATCTACATAAAATTCAATATAAAAATTTTTTAAATTCACTTTCTCATTAGTGTTATCTATTTCTATTAAAAAATTTTCATTGATTCTAATATCTTCAATTGGAGAATATTCTTTTAATGTTTTTTTTAAATCTTTCAAAAAAGATGATTTCTTTAAAATCTCATTTTTGTAATCTGCTTTTTTATCTTCAATGAATTTTGAAATTGATTTTTCTGTTTTCAATTTTTTATTAAAAAATTTCAAATCAATCAAATCTCTTGTGATAAGAAGGTTTATTATTTTAGTAAAAAAGGAACTTTTTGAATCAGAATCAATAATACTTCTTATAAATTCTTCAGAAATTCCTTTATTTAAAAGCTCAATATTCAAGGGTTCATCAATAATAGGATATTGTTTTGGCAAACCGTGCTTTATAAAAGTAGAAGTAATAAAAATATTTTCATCAATAAGAATCTCCCTTAAAAGGTTTAACTCTTCTTCTTTTCCTATTTCGTAATTTCTTTCTTTAATTTCGGGTCCAACTATATTTAAATTGCCAATAAAAGATGAACGAAATAGTGTTGGTGCTAGCTGTAAAGATATAGAATCAAGTGTATTAAGTTTTGTTTTTTTAGAAAAAAACAACTTATATTCATTTTTACTATCTTCTTTTTTTAAAATAATTTCAGTTGAAAAATTATTAAAGTTATTAAATTTAAAACTTAATATGCTATTTAGAAAATTTAAAAAATTGGTTTTTCCAACCGCATTCTTTCCTATTACAATATTCAAGTTTTTCTGAAAAAAAACATCAATATTACTTATCGATCTATATCCAGATAAAGACACTTTTTCTAAATATGATTTATTATAATCCATTTTGAACTATTTTTTGTAAAGGTACAAAAATACCTCTTTCCAATTATAAACATCGTAATATATAAAAATAATCTACTGTATTCTTACAATATCATCGAAAGCTGAATTCGTTTTCGAGCTACATCAACTTCTGTAACTTTTACTTTGATGTGTTGATGCAGTTTTACTACTTCATTTACATCAGCAACATAACCCGCTTTGAGTTGAGAAATATGCACAAGTCCGCTTTCTTTGATTCCGATATCGACAAAACAACCAAAATTCGTAATATTATTCACGATTCCGTTTACGACCATTCCGATTTTCACATCGTTTATCGTTCTTAAATTCGGGTCGAATTCAAAAACTTTAGCTTCTTTCCGAGGGTCTAATCCGGGTTTTTCGAGTTCTTTTACGATGTCTTTTAAAGACAAGATTCCGATGTCGTTTGTAATATATTTTTCAAGCGGAATGGCATTTATTTTTTCTTTATTTCCAATTAAGGATTTCAACGGAACTCCCAAATCTTTAGCCATTTTTTCCACAATCGGATAGGCTTCAGGATGCACAGCCGAATTATCCAACGGATTTTCTGCATTGTGAATTTTTACGAAAGCTCCAGCTTGTAAAAAGGCTTTTTCTCCTAATCTCGGAACTTTTTTAAGTGCTGCCCTGCTTGTGAAAGCTCCGTTTTCAGAACGATAAGCTACAATATTTTCCGCCATTTTTTCTCCGATTCCCGACACATACGAAAGCAAGGATTTACTTGCAGTATTGAGGTTCACTCCAACGGAATTCACACATCGGACAACTACGTTATCGAGTTCTTCTTTGAGTTTGGTTTGATCCACATCGTGTTGGTACTGCCCTACTCCGATTGATTTCGGGTCGATT
This sequence comes from Flavobacteriaceae bacterium, assembly GCA_041676345.1. GTDB lineage: Bacteria > Bacteroidota > Bacteroidia > Flavobacteriales > Flavobacteriaceae > Flavobacterium. Next base: position 3,215 of record JBAYSC010000205.1, read on the forward strand.
TTCACCAATTCAGCCAACGGGTCAGAAAGTCGTCTTCCGATAGAAACCGCTCCACGAACGGTTACGTCATAATTCGGAAATTCATCTCTGGCAATTTTCGAAGCCGAATAAACCGAAGCTCCTGCCTCGCTTACCACAAAAACCTGAACAGGCTTGTCGAAAGCAATTTTTTTGACGAAAAATTCGGTTTCTCTTGAAGCCGTTCCGTTTCCGATGGCAATGGCTTCGATATTATAGGCATTTGCCATTGAACGGACTTTTTTGATGGCTGTTGTCGTGTCGTTTTGAGGAGCGTGCGGAAAAATGGTTTCGTTATACAGCAAATCTCCTTTTTCGTCCAAACAAACCACTTTACAACCCGTCCTGAATCCGGGGTCGATAGCCAAAATCCGTTTTTCTCCGAGTGGAGAAGAAAGCAATAACTGCTTTAAATTCTCTGCAAAAACTCCAATTGCTGTAACATCTGCTTTGGTTTTTGCTTCCTGTAAAACTTCGTTTGAAATAGCAGGTTCAAGCAATCGTTTGTAACTATCCGAAATAGCTCTTTTCAGGTATTTTTTGGTATCGTTGTTGTTTTTAATGATATTGTTTTCGATAAAATCAATCGCTTCTTCCTTTTCGATTTCGACATTCAACTTCACAAATCCTTCGGATTCTGCCCGAAGCATAGCCAATAATCTGTGGGACGGAACACGATTCAGAGCTTCATTCCAATCGAAATATTGTTCGAATTTTTGAGCTTTGTCCTCATCTTCAATCTTCTTCACTTTTTTGGTCGAAACCACCGCTTTTCGCTGAAAAAGTCGTCTTAAACTCTTACGGATATACACATTTTCGTTTATCCATTCTGCAATAATATCCTCTGCTCCCGAGATAGCTTCATCTTCGTTTTG
>JBAYSC010000206.1:0-4027 GCA_041676345.1 Flavobacteriaceae bacterium
TGTGGTTATCGGAGAATATACAACCGAAACCCGACCGGTTTTTGAGTATAAAGCCAAAGAAAATGAGGCTGACATCTATTTTGCTTCCGATTTGATTGAGCAAACCCCACCTTCTGATTTGGTTGGAATATATCAGGAGAAAAACAAAAAAACCGTATTGCAAACCCTGAAAGTGTTGCAGTCAAAAAAACATTTTTCTATTTCTGAAAAAGCCATTCAAAACGGATTTTTGAACGTTGCCAAAAACACAGCCTTTATGGGACGTTGGCAGGTGTTGCAACAAAACCCAAAGGTAATTTGCGATACGGCACACAACAAACACGGACTCGAAATTGTCATCGACCAACTTTCAAAAGAAAATTACACCAATCTACATATCGTTTTGGGAGCGGTAAACGACAAAGATTTAGATGCTGTTTTACCGCTTTTCCCGAAAAATGCAGTTTATTATTTCTGTAAACCCAATGTTCCCAGGGGTTTGGAAGCTGAGGTTTTAGAAGAAAAAGCTAAGGTTTTTTCCCTTTTCGGGAAAAGTTACGCTTCGGTAAAAGATGCTTTTGAGCAGGCTAAACATCAAGCCCTGTCAACCGATTTGATTTTTGTAGGCGGAAGTACTTTTGTAGTGGCTGAGGTGGTGTAAGATATATTTTAAAAAAGAAAATAGAAACCCTACTCTGCAAAATGCTTCCACTTTGCGAGCTAACTAAAAAAATCTATCTTTGATAAAATTTGAAAAAATATAGAAAATATTGGAGATAATAACAAATGACAATTAAGAAGATTTTAATTCTTGTATTTATAGTATTACTCTCGATTTCTTTTTATCTGAATATTAAATATTTAGAAGGAATTAAAATTCAGGAAAATTCTAAACCTATTGATTATTTTACAATAGTTACTATTGATTGTGGTACAACTGGGGGTAGAAGTGGTAGTAGTCTCAAAATACTTTACAATGGTAAAGAATATTTTGTAGGACTACCACGAGGCTATTGTAAGGGGATAGAAAAAGGAGAATTAAAGCCTATTCTGTATTACCATAAAGACGAAGTTTTTTTTAAAGACCGATACGTCCCTTTTCCTTATGTGTATTTAGGATATATAGCTTCTGTACTGGTGCCTTTGATTGGTTTTATAATATATAGGAAAGAATTAAACAATCATTATTCTACAATGTAATAATAAAGATGATGGACTTTCGCTATCCCTATTCCGCAAAATGCCCTCACTTTGCAGCCTAACTAAAAAATCTATCTTTGATAAAATTTGAAATAGAAATGCCACAGAGGCGGAAGTACTTTTGTGGTAGCTGAGGTGGTGTAATTAATTCCGAATAGAAAAAGTTAGAACAACCTTTGCCAAGTTTCTCTAATTCTTTAACTTTGCTCCTCAAAACTTTCAGAAAATGTCTTCAACCAGCATTCTTTCACCTTTAGAAATCGAGCACAAAATCAGGCGAATAGCCTATCAGATTTACGAAACCTTTGCAGACGAAAAAGAAATCGTTATTGCGGGAATCAATGGCAACGGCTATATTTTTGCCGAAAAAATTGTCAAAGTTTTCAGCGAAATTTCTCCCGTAAAAGTATTGCTTTGTGAGGTGAAAATAGATAAGAAAAACCCGATGAAACCTTTGTCTGCTTCACTTTCTGAAGCCGAATATAAAAACAAAGCCGTGGTTTTGGTTGACGATGTGTTGCATTCGGGTACCACACTTATCTACGGAGTGAAATTCTTCCTTGACACACCCATCAAAAAACTCAAAACCGCAGTTCTGGTAAACCGCAACCACAAAAAATTCCCTATCAAAGCTGATTTTAAGGGGATTTCGCTTTCTACTTCGTTCAAAGAACACGTTCAGGTGAGCTTCGATAAAAAAGATTACGGAGTTTATTTGAGCTGATATTTTTTTTGTAAAGAAAAGTTAAATTCCAAAAAAACTTTTACCTTTAGCAAAAAAAAATATGGAGCAGCCACAAAACGAACAGGATTTTAAACGGGAACTCAAACTCTTAGACGGAATTATGCTGGTCATCGGGTCGATGATAGGCTCCGGAATTTTTATCGTAAGTGCTGCAATGACACTGCAAGTGGGCAGTTCGGGCTGGCTCATTCTGGCTTGGGTGCTTTCGGGAATCATCACCATTATTGCTGCTGTGAGCTACGGAGAACTCAGCGGAATGTTTCCCAAAGCAGGCGGGCAATACGTCTATCTGAAAGAAGCCTATAACAAACTCATCGCCTTTCTGTATGGCTGGAGCTTTTTTGCCGTTATCCAGACCGGAACTATTGCTGCTGTGGGTGTGGCTTTTGCTAAATTTACCGCTTATATTTACCCTCCTTTTTCCGATGAAAATGTGCTGTGGGAAATCGGTTCTTTTAAGTTGAATGCAGCTCAATTGGTTTCCATCGGAACCATTGTCTTGCTCACCTATTTCAATAGCAGAGGCGTGAAAAACGGAAAACGACTGCAAACTTTTTTTACTTTTATCAAAATCGCTTCCCTTTTAGGACTTATTATTTTGGGTTTTGCCTTGGCTGCCAAAGCAGAAGTGTGGAATGCCAACTGGGAAAATGCCTGGAATGCCCAAACCTATGATGCTACGACACAAAGTTGGCTTCCCATAGGCGGAACGGTGCTTTTATCTGCTTTGGCTGCTTCGATGGTAGGTTCGCTTTTTTCGAGCGATGCCTGGAACGGAGTAACTTTTATTTCGGGTGAAATTCAGAATCCCAAGCGAAATGTAGGTCTGAGTCTTTTTTTCGGAACCTTTATCGTAACCATTATTTACATTTTGGCAAACCTGATGTATCTTGCCGTAATGCCTTTGGATGCTATGGCTTTTGCCCCTTCCGAAAGGGTGGCTGTGGCAGCTTCGGGGTTTATTTTTGGTGAAACCGGAACCTATATCATCGCCCTGATGATTATGATTTCTACTTTTGGCTGCAATAACGGATTGATTCTGGCAGGAGCAAGGGTCTATTACACCATGTCAAAAGACGGATTGTTTTTCAAAAATGCCAAAAAACTCAATAATTACAACGTTCCCGGTCGTGGGTTGTGGATACAGTGTATCTGGGCTTCGGTTTTGTGCCTTACCGGAAAATATGGAGATTTACTCGATTATGTGATGATTATCGTGATTATTTTCTACATACTCACCATAGCCGGAATTTTTATTTTACGTAAGAAAATGCCCGAAGCAGAACGACCATACAAAGCTTTCGGTTACCCGATATTGCCCGCAATTTATATTGTTTTGGCAAGCCTCATCTGTATTGCTTTGCTCATTGACCGAACCAGCACCTGTGGTTGGGGCGTAGTGATTATGCTCTCGGGAATCCCGATTTATTATTTGAGTAAAAAATAGGTTTCAGGAATGGTATTTGCAATAAAAACGCAGATTTCAAGTTTAGCAGATATATGCTACACTAAATACCACAAACCTATAAATGAACCCTATCGGAAATGCTAAACCGGATTTTTAAGATTCTCATTTTTTTCTCAGGCTGTTTGGTTTTAGCACAGGAAACAGATAGGTTGCCCCTCAGGCAGTTTACCCTTCAGACAGACACGACACGATCGCAATTGTATCATTTTTTGTGGGGAAAGCATTACAAAAAAGCCTTTGCCGAACCCATTCCGGCTTTTGATTTTTCTGCCGAAACAGAAGAAAAAACCGGATTTTTTTTTCGTGGAAAACAATACAAACTCGAGTCTTTAGCAATAGATAGTCTGAACTATTTTAAGAATTTTCCGGATTTTAATAAGCTCTATAAGCAGGAAGATTTTGAAGGTACTTTTGCCCAGAAAATGATAACGGATGCCTATAGGGTGCACTATCCGTTTGGTTTTTTGATTGCTAATGAGGTAGCTAAAAACTTACAGCTCTCAGCTTTTGATTTGCCTTATTTTTATAAGGATAACAAATTATACAAAGGCATTCCGACAAATCAAAATTTGATTTCGACCGATTCGCTTATCGCTCTTTTGCAAACCGATTTTACCTATAAAATAGATACGGAA
>JBAYSC010000207.1:0-4006 GCA_041676345.1 Flavobacteriaceae bacterium
ACCACAGGAATATTTTTTTTGATGATTCCGGCTTTTTCCGAGGCTATTTCTGCCAAAGTATTCCCCAAAAACTGAGTGTGGTCTAAGCCGATATTCGTGATTACCGAAACAAGCGGAGTGATGATATTTGTGGAATCGAGCCTGCCTCCCATTCCTACTTCGATAACGGCTACATCTGTTTTTTGAGAATCAAAATAATCGAAAGCCAACCCGACAGTCATCTCAAAAAAGCTCAGGTCTTGTTTCTCAAAAAAATCTTTGTGTTTTCCGAAAAAATCAACCACATAATCTTCCGGAATGTCCTGACCGTTGATTTTTATACGTTCTCTGAAATCTCTGAGGTGAGGCGAAGTGTAAAGCCCTACTTTGTAGCCCGCTTCCTGCAAAACCGAAGCCAATATATTCGAGGTCGAACCCTTGCCGTTGGTTCCGGCTACGTGTATGGTTTTTACGTTTTTATGAGGATTTCCCAAGTATTCTGTGAGCAGTATCGTATTGATCAAATCCTTTCGGTAGGCAGATGCTCCTTGTCTTTGATACATCGGAAGTCTGGAAAACATCCAATCCAAAGTTTCTTGATAGTTCAAAGTTACTCTCCGAGTTTAAAGTTATAGGTAATTGTCCCGACCTGCTTTTCGGAAGCTGTGGTGCTTGGGTCAAATTTTGCTTGCAGGGCAGCTTTTTCGGCTACGTCTGTAAGGCATTTTGCCATATTGGTCGTTCCTCTTCCTGCTTTGGCAACAATCACTTTTCCGGTTCTGTCCACCGAAATATCTACGACAACCGTTCCCTCCTCATTGCAGTTGTATTGAGGTTTAGGCAGAGCTACGGCTTTACGTCCTGCCAGAGTATAATTTCCGGTTCCTGAACCCGAACCCGAGCCACTACCGGTTCCGTAGCCTGAACCTGTTCCCAGACCTTGACCACTTCCGTGACCTCCTCCTGAGCCTGTTCCGCTACCTCCGCTACCGTCATAACCTTGGTTATTCAAACTACCCGAAGCAGAACCTTGATTTCCGGTTTTTCCTGTGTTTCCGTCACCTTTGTTGTTCATCAGGTTGCTCAAAGCATCCGTAACCGATTTGTCGGGTTGTTTTTCTTTGGGAGTTTCAGCCTTTTTGGTTTCCGGTTTTTTTTCTTCTTTTTTCGTATTGGAAATCACCACAGCATCTTCTGAATTCTGAGTGAGGATTTCGGCTTCCTCCGTTATCGTTTCAACGGGTTGAGCCTCTAAGGCAACCGGAAGCAACGATTCATAATTGTCTCCCGAACCATAATCAGTAAAACCGAAATTCATAGCCATATCACCACCTCCTCCGCCTCCTTCGAGCTGCATCGCCTTGGGAGGAAAAGTAGAAATAGACAAAATCAAAAGCATTATCACAAACAAAGCTGTCGTAATTGCCAATGATTTTTTTTCTTCTTGGGTTCTGAATGCTATCATATTGTCGATAACGGAATTTATTCGGAAAAAGTATTTTTTTAAGTGTTGAGTTTTTAGTTGTAACTAAAAACTCAACACTTAAAACTAAGAACTCTATCTGACTTCCTGATTTAAAATCAAATCAACATAAAGATTTACTTTGTTTTTCAGGTCTCTTCTATGTGTGATAAAATCCAGAAAGCCGTGTTCCAAAACAAATTCTGCTGTTTGGAAACCTTCCGGTAATTCTTTTCCGGTAGTGTCTTTCACCACACGAGGTCCTGCAAAACCTATCAAAGCTCCGGGTTCTGAGATGTTGATGTCTCCAAGCATCGCATACGAAGCGGTTGTTCCTCCTGTTGTAGGGTCTGTACAAAGAGAAATATACGGAATTTTAGCCTCAGCCAATTGCGCCAGCTTCACCGAAGTTTTTGCCATTTGCATAAGCGAATAAGCAGCTTCCATCATTCTGGCACCTCCCGATTTGGAAATCATCACAAACGGAACGTTGTTTTTTATCGAATAATCAATAGCTCTCGAGATTTTCTCTCCCACAACAGAACCCATCGAACCTCCGATAAAGGCAAAGTCCATACAAGCAACCACCAAATTTTTCCCTTTTGATTTTCCCACAGCTGTGCGAACAGCATCATTGAGTTTGGTTTTGGCTATAGTGTCTTTCAGCCTGTCAGAATATTTTTTGGTATCCACAAAATTCAACGGGTCTTTTGAGGTCATCTTAGCATCGAGCTCTTTGAACTCGTTGTTGTCAAAGAGGATTTCAAAATATTCCTTACTCCCGATTCTCACATGATAATCATCCTCAGGGCTGACATAAAAGTTTTTTGCCAGTTCTTCTGAATCTACAATTTTCCCCGTAGGCGATTTATACCACAATCCTTTCGGAACATCTCTTTTTTCTTCTGTTGGGGTTTGAATCCCTTTCTCTGTTCTTTTAAACCAAGACATATTTTTTAGTTTAAGGTTTAAGGTTTAAAGTTTAAGGTTCGTAACTTTTAAACCTTAAACTTTAAACTTTAAACAAATTTAAAGTGTATTTATATTATTCAAGTCTGCAAAAGCCTGCTCCAAACGTTTGTTGAAAGTAAGCTCTCCTTCTCTCACCCATTTTCTTGGGTCATAGTGTTTTTTATTCGGAACATCATCGCCTTCCGGATTACCGATTTGAGTTCTGAGGTAATCAATTTTGTTGATCATATAATCTCTGATTCCTTCGGTAAAAGCAAATTGCAAATCAGTATCGATATTCATTTTGATAACGCCATACGAAATCGCCTCTCTGATTTCTTCCAATGAAGAGCCTGAACCTCCGTGGAAAACAAAGTCAATCGGGTTGTGTCCGGTGCCGTATTTTTTCTGAACATAATCCTGAGAGTTTTTTAATATAATAGGAGTAAGTTTCACATTTCCGGGTTTATACACTCCGTGAACGTTCCCGAAAGCAGCGGCAATAGTAAATTTATCTGAAACCTTCATTAACTCTTCATAAGCATAAGCAACCTCTTCGGGTTGTGTATATAATTTTGAGCTATCAACACCTGAGTTATCCACTCCGTCTTCTTCACCTCCGGTGATTCCTAACTCAATCTCAAGAGTCATCCCCATTTTGCTCATTCGCTCTAAATATTTTTTAGAGATTTCGATGTTTTCTTCAATCGGTTCTTCTGAAAGATCCAACATGTGTGAGCTATAAAGCGGTTTTCCGGTTTGTTTGAAAAACTCTTCTCCAGCATCAAGTAAACCATCAATCCACGGAAGTAGATTTTTAGCACAGTGGTCGGTGTGCAGAATCACAGTTGCTCCATAAAGTTCAGCCAAAGTATGGATGTGTTTGGCTCCTGCCACCCCTCCTGCAATAGCTGCTTTTTGGTTTTCGTTAGACAAGCCTTTTCCTGCATTAAAAGCAGCACCTCCGTTTGAAAACTGAATGATTACCGGAGCTTTCAGCATGGCTGCTGTTTCCAGAACTCCGTTTATTGAACTTGAACCTACTACGTTTACGGCAGGAAGGGCAAATCCTTTTTGTTTTGCATAATTAAAAATCGCCTGAACTTCATCTCCGGTCGCTACTCCCGGCTTAATGTTATGACTCATAGTGTTGTTTTTAGGTTTAAAGTAAAGGCAAAAGTAATAAAAATTTCGGATTATGGACAGCTATTTCAAATAGTTGTTTTTTGGAGTTTCAAAACCGATATAATTTATATTTTCATAAACGTTTAAAGTATTTCAAAGTTCAGACTAAAATCATATCTTTGTAGCTTGATAATTACAAAACTAAACATTATGTCAAAAGGATTTTTTAACGTTCCGAAAGCCGTAAACGACCCTGTAAAATCGTATGCCAAAGGAACTCCCGAAAGAGAAGCTGTTTTGAAAGCTTATAAAGAAATGTGGAATGCTCAGGTTGATGTTCCGCTATATATAGGAGGAAAAGAAATCAGAACCGGAAACACCAAAAATCTTTCTGCTCCACACGATCACCAACATATTGTAGGGAAATATCACTTAGCTGAAAAAAACCATATCGAAGAAGCTATCTCAACTGCTTTGGAAGCTCGTGAA
>JBAYSC010000208.1:0-3942 GCA_041676345.1 Flavobacteriaceae bacterium
AATGGGGTACGTTCTGGGTATTATTCGGCGGCATTTTTACTTCAACGAATTTTAGCGGATAAACTTGATGTCGATCCAACCGAAATCGAAATTGCTGATATTTCAATGAAAGTACTCGAAGATGGAACGAACAGGAGAATTGCCGAGATTATTTTGACTGATGAATTACCGAATGGTTCAGGTTTTGTAAGATACCTATATAATAATTTCCAAAATATTCTTTTAGAAGTAATATCCCCGCACAATACAAGTGGTTACTTGGGGAAAATTCAATCAGGCATTCATCAGGGGAAGTGCAAAGATGCGTGTTATGATTGCCTGAAAGTATTCAGGAATATGAATTACCATAGTTTACTTGATTGGCGTTTAGGTTTATCCTTGCTTCGGGTAATGAATGATTCAAGTTTCGTTTGCGGTACAGACGGAAACTTTGATTTTATTGAATTAAAAGATTGGCCTTCATTTGCGACAGAACTAAGAAACGGATTTGCTCAAAGTTTCGGGTTCTCAAATACAGCAGAGATAAAGGGTTTACCAATTATTAAATTTGGGAGAAATCAACGAAACGTAATTATGATTGTTCACCCATTTTGGGATTTAAAAAACATTAGGGAAGATAATTGGTTGGCTGAGATAAAAGCAGGGATTGATGAATATGTTGCTCAAAGCGGTGGCAAAATAAGTATTATAGATACGTTTAACCTGCACAGGAGACCGGGATGGTGTTATGAAAGATTAATAGTCAGGTAATGAATAAAGTTGGAGAAATAAGCTTCAAGGAGATTAAACGGATTTCGCCAAGCCAGTTTTTTTCGATGAAAAATTGTGCTTACAAGTCTTTATTGGCAGAGGCTTTTGATAAAAAGCCCTTGCTCCCTCTTTCTCCTAATGCTTATTTTGGTACAGTACTACACAAGATGCTGGAACTGATAGCAAAAGGAATTATAAAAAATGAAACTGATTTAAATATAGAATTTGACAAGCAAGTAAAAATACTTGAAGATGATTTACAGGATAAAGGATTTAGTTTTTTTGTTCCCCTGAAAATAAAATTGAAAAATTTCGGATTAAAAAAAGTTCAACTAAAAAAATATTTGAGGAACAATCTTGAGCAACCAATAAAATCCGGAAAAACAAATCTTTATTCTGAAAAATGGTTTGAATCTCAAGACAAATTGATTGGAGGTAAGATCGATTTAATAATTGAAACCGATGACGATATAGAAATTATAGATTTTAAGACAGGAACTGTTACTCATAATTTATTAGATGATGAAGGTGAAGTTCTTTCTGATGTGAAAAATGAATACAAGGAGCAACTAAAACTGTATGCTTACTTGTATTTTGAAAATACCAACAAATTTCCAACAAGCCTGAGTTTGGTTGATCTGGCAAAACAGAAATTTACAATTGATTTTTCAGAAGAAGAGTGTAAAAGAGTTTTTGATAAGGCAAAAACCCTCTTGAAAACGACCAACGGTTCTATAAGTACAAAATCATTTCTTGCACACCCCAAAGAAGAAAATTGCAAGTATTGCCTGTATAGACCAGCATGTTCATTCTTTCAACAAAAACTTGATGAAGCTGACATCTCATTTAATGATGTTTTAGGAGTAATTAAAAATGTCAGAATATTCCAGAATGGCAATGTGAGTGTATTTCTACAAAATGGGGATAAAATTATGACTGTTAAGAATTTTTCTTCTGAGGATTTTGATGAATTGAACAAGAGCATAAGTAAACAAATAAGAATTTACAATGTAACCAAAGAGGCAACAGAATATGTTTATTCTGTTACTGATACGACAATGATATATGAGTAAGCTCAATGAAAATAGAGTTCCTATCCTTTCTTTCTTTTCGGGCGGAGGATTCATGGACATGGGGTTCGAAAAAGCTGGATTTGAAATTGTATGGACAAATGAATTTGATGAGACATTTGCAAAGCTCCATACGGCAGGAATTACTTCGTGGAGGAAATCGCAAGGAAACGGAATCAAAGCTGAAATCTTCAATACAAAATCAATTACTGAAATAAGTTCAAAGGAAATTGTTGAAGAAGCATTCCCTGATGGGAAGCCTGACCACTTTGGAATGATTGGAGGACCACCATGTCAGGATTTTAGTATGAATGGTTCATTAAAAGGGTTTGAAGGGGAAAGGGGAAAACTTACGATTGTGTTTTTTGATAGGATTTTAGAGCTAAATCCTACATTTTTTGTAATGGAGAATGTAACCGGCTTGACTAAACGAAAAGATACAAAAGAATTCTTACGATTCCTACTGAAAAGGGTTGAAGAAGAATATTACATTGACTATGAAAAGTTAAACTCATTGGATTTTGGTGTTCCCCAACACAGGGAACGCATGTTTTTTGTTGGATTTAGAAAAGACCTTATAGAAAATGGATCTGTTCAGTTAGACCCATTTGGGAGATGGTTCCCTTTTCCTGTTAATGAAAAATACCAAAATGCTGCAACAAGATACAATTGGGGGAAACAGGTCCCATTCGGAGAATCATTGGTTAAACCTCAAGACGTACCATTAGAGTTATGTGTTGAGAGCTGCTTAGTCCCGGATAATAAAATCAGTACAACTCCGAATGCTAATGAATTCTTTAATCTTTATATAACTGAAACTAATTTAAGGGCGATTGATGAAGGAGAAACCAATAGGCCATCATTCAAAAGACTCCATCGTTTTAAATATAGCCCTACTACCTGTTATGGGAACAACGAAGTTCATTTACACCCGTATTTACACAGACGTTTATCTGTACGGGAGGCATTAATAATCCAAGGTGTCCCCGATGAATATGTTTTACCTGAAGAATTGCCATTATCAAAAAAATTCAAAATGATTGGTAATGGTGTTCCTGTTCCTCTTGCCGAAGCTGTTGCGTGTGCTGTTAAAGAATTTATTAAGGGAAACAAAATATTTTAATTCATCATTTAACTGCTTTGAAAGGAATTGCGGGCAAACCTTGCCTCTGCAAGTAAAATGCGTATTTTTGCTGTATTCGAGTAATATATGGAGGAAGTAAACGGCCAATACGTTTATCCTTTATGTCATTCCACTTTTTTGTTTTTATATCCTTAAAAAGAATTTCTATAATTTTACCATCGTCAATAAAAGGAATAAAAGTCTGGTTTATTTTTTCATCAAAATTTCCTTTCCACTTCTTTTGATTTATTTTCTGTTCTGTTACAACACGCCCTCTTAAACAATATAATACAACATCAACTCCTTTCTTAGCCTCTCGAATGAAGTCACAGTCAGGTCTTATATTGATGAAATACTGATATTCACCATTTTGATCGTTTTGTATTTTAAAGACATCTCCAGTCGCAGGGTTCGCAGAAATTTTATCTTGTACCAAAAAACGCTCATGTTCAAGAACCTTTCTTAAATCATTTTTAGTAATATTTTTGTTCTTTTTATTTACTATTTTTTCATCAAAAACACATGAATTAGTTCTTGCTATTAAGTTTTTATAAAGAAAAGTTCCAAGTTCATGATTTTTATCAACGCCGTCATATTCATATGTTTGCATAAGAATATTGATCCAAACCGGACTTATGTTATAAAAATCCCAGAATAAACTATTTTTTGCATGTATCATAGATCTTTCCCACTCTTTCATAGCGTATATTGAAGGGGTCTTAACCAACCACTTTTTTACCTTACTAAATAAAGCTCTTGCTTGTTTTATATTCTCTTTCGATTCTATAAATATATGATTACTTTTTTTATCATCATATAATCCTTCTTCATATAGTTTCTGTTTGATACTATCGGGACCTAGTTTACTAAAAATAAAAATAGGCGCAAAACAAATTGAATTAATTTGTCTGATAAATTTGATATTTTGTAGTGAAGAATCGACACCTCTTACTCCTTGTAGTTTCTCCTCATCAGATAATTCAAATAAATCCCAATCCA
>JBAYSC010000209.1:0-3902 GCA_041676345.1 Flavobacteriaceae bacterium
AGCCAAAAAGAAGCATAAACAAATTATTAGATAAATTTTAAACAGGCTCTAAAGAAAGTTAGTAAATTCTTTACAATTGAGTCTTCCGGTTTTTAAAAATCGGGAGGCTTTTATTTTTTTATAAAATACAGAAATGAGTTCTTAATTAAATTTCATACTTTTGTCTCTGACAAAAAATCTGTTATGAGCCGAAAAGTTTTACTTTCTTCCCAAGAAATCGATATTATTCTGCATCGATTGGCTTGTCAGCTTATCGAAAATCATCTGGATTTTTCAGACACCATCCTTGTCGGGATTCAACCCAGAGGAACCCTTTTCGGACAAAGAATCAAAGCTATCTTAGAAAACGAATATCAGGTTAAAGACGTGAAATTAGGCTTTTTGGATATCACTTTTTTTCGAGATGATTTCAGAAGAGGAGATAAACCTTTGGAAGCCAACAAAACCCAAATCGACTTTCTTGTAGAAGGTAAAAAAGTAGTTTTTATTGACGATGTGCTTTATACCGGAAGAAGCATCAGAGCCGCTCTAACAGCCATTCAATCTTTTGGAAGACCTTCAGAAATCGAACTTTTGGTGCTGATAGACAGGCGTTTTTCAAGACATTTACCCATACAACCCGATTACAGAGGTCGTCAGGTAGATGCTTTCGGAGACGAAAAAGTAAAAGTCTGTTGGAAAGAACAAACCGGAGAAGACATTATTTATCTGGAAAAAATATAACCGCAACTAAGCAACAATGAAAGCATTAAGTGTAAATCATCTGCTCGGAATCAAATACATAACCCAAAAGGATATCGAACTCATTTTTGAAACGGCAGACCACTTTAAAGAAGTCATTAACCGACCCATCAAAAAAGTTCCTTCGCTTCGGGATATCACTATTGCCAATATCTTCTTTGAAAACTCTACCCGAACCAAGCTTTCGTTTGAACTGGCTCAAAAAAGGCTTTCAGCAGACGTAATCAGCTTTTCGGCAGCTCAATCTTCGGTTAAAAAAGGAGAAACCCTTATAGATACCGTAAACAACATTCTTTCGATGAAAGTTGATATGGTGGTGATGAGACACTCCAGTGCGGGTGCAGCAGAATTTCTGTCAAAAAACGTAAAAGCAAGTATCGTAAATGCTGGAGACGGAGCTCACGAACACCCAACACAAGCCTTGTTGGATTCTTTTACCATTCGTGAAAAGTTAGGCGATGTAGGAGGTAAAAAAGTGGTAATTGTGGGAGATATTCTTCACTCGAGAGTAGCTTTATCGAATATTTTTGCTTTGCAGATGCAAGGAGCAGAAGTGAGAGTTTGCGGGCCAAAATCTTTAATCCCGAAACATATCGAAAAGTTGGGTGTAAAGGTCGAGAACAACCTCAGAGATGCTTTAAATTGGTGTGATGTAGCTAATATGCTTCGTGTGCAGAACGAAAGAATGGAAGTAAGTTATTTCCCGAATACAAGAGAATACTCACAACAATTTGGGCTTACGAAAGAAATTTTGGATTCGTTAGATAAAGAAATTGTCGTAATGCATCCCGGCCCCATCAATCGTGGAGTTGAAATCACCTCAGATGTGGCTGATTCTAAGCAATCTGTAATTCTGGAACAAGTAGAAAACGGAGTGGCTATCCGAATGGCTGTGATTTATCTTTTAGCTTCGAAATTGTAGTTTTTACGTTTTTTATCTTTGATTATTGCCGGTTATTATTTTATTTCCTGTAATAAAGTTTTTGAACGAATATTATGCTTTAAAAAAGTAAAATTATGACGAGAGAAGAAAGAGTTGCAAAAGCAATTAAAGATATAATTGAAGGAATGATGAATAGGGTTATGAATAATGTTTTGGTTAAAGACCCATTCATAAAAGAAAAACATCATTCTGCTAAACCCCTTTATGCAGCGTTAGTTCCCGACGAGATTTTTAAAGGCTCGCACTTTGAAAGAAGATTTGTAACGCCTTTTGGTGGTGTATGGGAAAAACTAGCTCAAGTGGTTGCTATTGAAAATCACGGAAAATGTGAATTAGGCTATACGGTAAACGGAACTGTGGGAGATGAAAGTTTAAGACGTATTCAAGAAGTGCTGAACACGCTTGAGCACCAAAAAGGAAAAGACAAACAAAAACCCAATTGGGCTAAAGAGCTTGAATATGTACAGCAAGGCGGTGGAAATCCTATTCCTGTCAGTGTGGTTTGTGATGTGTTTGTAGAAAATACTGAAACCGATACCCGATATGCCTTTGAATTGAAAGGTCCTTTGCCAAACAGCGACCAAACCAAAGTAAGTAAGGAAAAATTGTTTAAGTTACGCTGTATGGACAATCAACCTGTAGATTTTGCGTATTATGCTCTACCTTACAATCCTTACGGAAAGAAAGAAGATTATAAATGGAGTTTCCCTCTACGTTGGTTTGATATGCAAAATGATGATGCCGTTTTGATTGGTAATGAATTTTGGGAGCTGATTGGAGGAAAGGGAACGTATAAAAATTTCATTACCGAAATCAACAAATTGGGGAAAGAGTACAAAGAACAGATTTATCGAGAGTTTTTAGAAATAGAACCACCTAAAAATCAGGCTGATAACTTGCTAAAATAAAATCAAATGGAAAAATTTACATTTATAGATTTATTTGCCGGAATTGGTGGTTTTCGTTTGGCTTTGGAAAGAAACGGAGGAAAATGTTTGGGTTTTAGCGAAATCAATAAAGACGCTATTGAGTTTTATTGTAAAAACCACAACGAAGGAGCAGAATATAATTTTGGCGACATTACAAAAGTAAAATCTTTGCCACCGCACGATGTTTTGGTTGCGGGTGTGCCTTGTCAAAGTTGGTCTATTGCAGGGAAAAATTTAGGATTTGACGATGACCGAGGACAATTGTGGAATGATACCATTTATTTGCTAAATCAATCTCGTCCTAAAGCATTTATTTTTGAAAATGTAAAAGGATTGGTTGACCCCCGAAACAAAAAAGCTCTTGAATATATACTTGACAGAATTAGACAGGCAGGTTATTTTGTAGATTATTTTGTCATCAATTCTGCTGATTTTGGCGTGCCACAAAATAGGGTTAGAATTTATATTATTGGTTTTTCAGACAAAGAATATTTTGAAAAATTTAAAATAAATAAGGCTTTTTCCAAATCTAAAACTACTCTTGCCAATGTATTGGGAATTGAAATAGAAAATAAACCCAACAGTACGGCAATCGATTTATTTGGCAATATTGTTTCCAATGTGCAAATGAGTCTTTCAACAACCAATGGCTTAAACGATTACTTTTTATTTAATGATTTGCGAAACGGACATTCCACTATTCATTCGTGGGATATTATCGAAACAACACCGTTTCAGAAAGAAATCTGTCTTGCCTTGTTGCGAAACAGAAGAAAAAGCAAATATGGGAAATTGGACGGAAATCCATTGTCTTTAAGTCATTTTCAAGAATTATTATCTAATACTACACAAAAAGATATTGACGAATTGGTAGATTTAGAAATTTTAAAACCTGAAAATTATCTTTTTGAAATTGTAAACAACAACATCGAAAATTTAAGCAATGTAGAACAGTCGGTATTGTCAAAATCATTAGGAGATCTTCTAAATATTGATGAATTAAAGGCAGATAAAGAGCTTAAATTACAAAGAATAAATATAACAGAAACTATTGCTGATTTGTTGGAAAAAGAAGTGATACATTGTACAGAAATACGGTATGATTTCAAGAATACAAAAATAAGTACAGGTTTATTTGGTGTAAATCGGGTTTTCTTGCCCACTTCTGACATTTTTCCGACACTTGTAGCAAGTGATACCAATGATTTTATAACGTCTGAGATTATAACAGGAAATAACGAAGATGAATTTAAGCAAAACTTCATAGATAAAGTGTATAAACAAAAAAA
>JBAYSC010000210.1:0-3897 GCA_041676345.1 Flavobacteriaceae bacterium
AACTGCAACGCACACATAGCAAGCACATCCTGCTTGTCTCTAACGGCATAATTCTCTTCAAATTGCTTAATCATCACATCAATTTTTTTGGAGGCAGCTCTAAGTGCCTCTTCCTGAGCATAATCAATAGTGAGCGGATAAACCCGGTCTGCTATTGATATTTTGATTTTCAGTTTTTCGCTCATTTTATAAAAAACTAATCTGACAATTGTGCCACACAATAATCAATCTCTTTAATGATTGTGTTTATTCTGGTTTTTGTCTCTCGTTTAAAATCGTCACTGCCTAACAATGCATTGGCTGTTTTCAGAGCTTTTATCTCGGTCTGCAAATCTTCAATCTGCTGACGGCTTTTTTGCCCAAGGCTTCCGCTTTGAGAGAGTTCTGCCTTTAGAAGCTCATTGTTTTTTTCTAAAAGTTCTATCTTAGAAATCAACTTCCTGATTTTATCTTCCAGAGAATCAACAATTTTGATAATATCACTCATTTAGAAAACGCCAGTCATTGTTATCCCACAAAATTACTGTTAATAAGTGGATTTCACAATTTTTTTTAGGTTTTTTTACGTTTCGGGTCTGTGGTAAAAGTGTTTAAAGCTGTGATACGCCTGTAAAAGTGTTCCTTGTTTAAAGTGATTTTAGGCTAAAGAGCTAAATTTTCGCAAATTAAGTTTGAAAATATGTTTTTTTAATTCGTATATTTGCCACCCAAATTATTGAGTAACATAACAGTAAATTAAATAACGATGACAAAAGCAGATATCGTAGCAAAAATTTCCGAGAAATTAGGAGTAGAAAAAGCTGATGTTCAGGCTACAGTAGAATCTTTTATGGAAGAGGTAAAGACCTCATTAGAGTCAGGAGAAAATGTGTATTTGAGAGGTTTCGGTAGCTTCATTATCAAGACCAGAGCAGAGAAAACCGGAAGAAACATCTCAAAAAACACAACAATCAAAATTCCTGCACACAACATTCCTTCTTTCAAACCGGCAAAAGTGTTTGTTGAGGCAGTGAAAACCAACACCAAAGTGGGTAAAAAATAATATTAACATATAAAAACATATTGCTATGCCAAGTGGTAAAAAAAGAAAAAGACATAAGGTAGCTACTCACAAGCGTAAAAAAAGAGCAAGAGCTAACCGTCATAAAAAGAAAAAGTAGTCTTAGACTACTTTTTCGGCTTTTTAAGTTCTTTGAAAAAGGGATTTTTAAGAGAATCCCAACGGGTATAAAACCTGTAAAAATAATGTTTAATCCATCTGAACTTTTAGAAGTTTTTAGTTTTTAGTTTTTAGTTGTTTGACTTAAAACTAAAAATTCAAAACTCAAAACTAAATTGAGTTCGGATAAAAATTTGCAGCAATGAATAAAGAATTAATTATACGTTCGGGTTCAAATGCGGTAGATTTTGCCTTATTAAAAGATGGAAAACTAATAGAATTACACAAAGAGGAAGACAAAAAAGATGTCGGAAACACCTTTAATGTGGGTGATATTTTTATTGCCAAAATCAGAAAACCCGTAGCAGGGCTCAATGCAGCCTTTGTTAATCTGGGTTTTGAAAAAGATGCTTTTTTGCATTATCACGATTTGGGTCCGAATCTCGCCTCTTTGCAGAAATTCATAAAACTTGTAAGCACAGGTAAATTAAAAGATTATTCGCTCAAAAATTTTTCTTTTGAGAAAGAAATCGACAAAAACGGAACCATTACAGAGGTGTTGAGTGCCAATCAGTCTGTGTTGGTTCAGGTGGTAAAAGAGCCTATTTCGACCAAAGGACCTCGTATCAGCTCAGAACTTTCGCTTGCCGGACGCTATGTGGTGCTGGTTCCTTTTTCAGACCGAGTTTCTATTTCGCAAAAAATAGAATCCAAAGAAGAGAAAGACCGTCTCAAACGCCTGGTAATGTCAATCAAACCCAAAGGTTTCGGAGTGATTGTCAGAACGGTCGCAGAAGGCAAAAAAGTTGCCGAACTCGACAAAGACATGCAAAACCTCTTTGACCGATGGATAGCGATGTGCAAACGGATTCCCACAGCTCATCATCCGTCAAAAGTATTGGGAGAACTCAACCGGGCTTCCTCCATACTTCGGGATGTTTTCAACGATTCTTTTACCGGAATTCACATTGATGATGAAGATTTGTATTATCAGACTAAGGAGTATGTGCAGGAAATCGCTCCTGATAAAGCTTCGATTGTAAAGCATTATCAGTCAAAAGAGTTGCCTTTGTTTGAAAAATATCATATCGAAAGACAAATCAAAACCTCTTTTGGTCGTACGGTTTCGATGAGTAAAGGTGCCTATTTGGTTATCGAACACACCGAAGCTCTTCACGTGATTGATGTAAACAGCGGAAACCGCTCCAGCAAATCGCAAAATCAGGAAGAAACGGCTATGGAAGTCAATATGATTGCAGCTTCCGAAATTGCCAGACAACTCAGGCTTCGGGATATGGGAGGCATTATCGTAGTGGATTTTATCGATATGTCAAACTCCGAAAATCGCAAAAAACTCTATGATCTCTTACGAGAAGAAATGAGCGATGACAAAGCCAAACACAAAATCCTGCCTCCGAGCAAATTCGGACTTATCCAGATCACCCGACAACGGGTTCGTCCGGAAGTAAATATCAAAACCGAAGAAGAAAATCCGAACAACGGAAACGGAGAAATTGAAGCTCCGATTTTAATCATAGACAGAATTAAAACGGACATAGAACGCATTATTAAAAGTCATAAAACCGTGATACTCAACACTCACCCTTTTGTGGCTGCCTATTTAACCAAAGGTTTTCCATCCTTGCGTTTCAAATGGTTTTTGGAACATAAAAAATGGATAAAAGTTATACCTCGTGATGCTTACACGTATTTAGAATACCATTTCTTTGACGATAAAGGAAATGAAATTACCGACTAAAAAAAGCCACCTGAAAAGGTGGCTTTTTTGTTTATATAGGGTTTGTATCAAAAACAACAGATAAAATTTAAACCGAATTTCGTAATTTAGCAACCGAATTTTAACGATGAAACGTAATGGCAAACAACTATGTAAACTTTATCTCGGACGAACATTTATTGAATTGCATTGAAAATTTGCACAAATCCTATTTACGAGCCAAAAACAACGTTTCAAAAAAGAGTTTTTACACCAATAAAGTCGATACAATCAAACTGACTTTTGACGCTAAATTCAACGACATCAACGAAGATGACTTAATTCAGTCCGAAATTCTTCGCCAAATTGACAAATCTATAAACAATTCAATCGGAACTTTTCACGAGCAAATTTTAGGCGGAATAAAAGGTTTTGAAGTTGGTAATTTAAGTGGTTTTGACATCAAAGCAAGTGATGATACGCTTTTTGCAATCTTTGGGACTTCTGATTTATCAAAAAACATTTCAGATGCCATTTTTGAGAAATTAGCAAACTCTGCCCGAGTATTTCTCAAAGCCCAATTTTATTATGTGTTGTTTGACGATATTTCCGAAACAAATGAAAAATGGATTATCGGACACGAGGAATACAGCGTAAGCCAAAAAAGAGTTTTCAAGGTATCTTTAAAAGAATTTTATACACTACTTGCAAAACAAGACAATGCTCTTTTTCAATTGTCTGACGTCTTGCCAAATGCGATTACAGAATACTTGATGTCAGTCAGTTTTGAAAAAACAATCAACTCTTAAAAATTACCCGACCAACATTTCTTCTTCTATAAAAACGCCTGTTTCTTCAATTGATTTTATCAAAACTTCTATCACAGGAACAGAAACGCTATTACCAACCAATTTCATCCATCTTGCTCTATTTTCGGGCAGTTTAAAATCTTTGGGAAAACCTTGAATAGTACAAGCTTCTTCTTTACTGATTTTTCTGTATTTTTTTTGTTTATACACTT
>JBAYSC010000211.1:0-3859 GCA_041676345.1 Flavobacteriaceae bacterium
AGGTTGATTTTTTCTGCATTGATAATGATGACATTATCTCCACAGTCCACGTGAGGTGTATAACTTGGTTTGTATTTACCTCTCAAAAGCATCGCAACTTTTGTAGCCAAACGTCCCAAATTATGCCCTTCCGCATCAACAACAACCCACTCTTTCTGTACGGTGGCTTTGTTTGCTGAAACTGTCTTGTAGCTTAATGTGTTCACAATAAAAATTTTAAATTAAACATTCCATTCCCAATTAAGGGAGTGCAAAAGTACAACTATTTCTTTGAAATACAAATCTGTAAACATTTTTTTATTTTATTTTATCTGTTGTTTCACCCCCTTGCAACAGGAATTTGTATATTTGCCCATTAGTAATTTTTATACGTTAGTTTAATGAAATCCAATTTTTTAAAATCGGCTGTTTTTTACGGAATATTATTCGGAATACTGATGATAATTGAGTTTTTAGTTCTTTACAAACTCGATGTCGATGGGGTTAAAAACCCTAATTTAGGCATCCTTATCAGCTTGTTGAATTATGTAGTTTTTCCGGTAATTTTTGCTTTTCTTGCTATTTCGACCTATAAAAACAAATACAACCAAGGGTATGTTTCGTTTTCTGAAGTTTTACGAATCGGGACGGCTACTGCGGTTATTGCAGCTTTGGTTTATAGTGTTTTCAACCTGATTTTCAACTATATGTTCCCTGAGTTTGTTGACCAGACTATTGATAAAATGCGGGAAATAGCTTTACATCAAAGAAATTCAATGTTGTCTCAAGGAGCTATGGAAGACGAAGTAGCTTCTGTCGAAAATATCGAAGATCAATTGGTGAAAACCAAAGAATGGATGGGTTCTTTCTATTCGATTCCGTCAACGATTGTGATTTATGCCATTATCGGAATCATTACTTCACTTATTTTAGGAGCATTCACTAAAAAAGACAAGCCTCAAACCGTATAATGAATATATCTGTTGTCATACCACTTTTAAACGAAGAAGAATCTTTGGGAGAACTCCATGATTGGATTGTCACTGTGATGAACCAAAATGGTTTCTCGTATGAAATTCTCTTTATTGACGATGGTAGTACAGATAGTTCTTGGCAACTCATATCAGAATTAGCTCAAGAGAATTCCAACGTAAAAGGTTTTCGTTTTCAACAAAATTTCGGGAAGTCACAGGCTTTGCATTTGGGTTTTGCCAAAGCAGAAGGAGAGGTGGTCATCACGATGGATGCTGATTTGCAAGACAGCCCTGATGAGATTCCGGAGTTGTATCAGATGGTGAAAAACCAAAATTATGATTTGGTTTCGGGTTGGAAAAAGAAGAGATTTGATTCGGTTTTGTCGAAAAATCTTCCTTCAAAACTCTTTAATTGGGCTGCCCGAAGAACCTCGAAAGTAAAACTTCACGATTTCAATTGCGGACTCAAAGCCTACCGGAAAGATGTCGTAAAAAATATTGAAGTTTCAGGCGAAATGCATCGTTATATTCCCGTATTAGCTAAAAATGCAGGTTATCACAAAATCACCGAAAAAGTCGTAGCACACCAAGCCCGAAAATACGGAAAAACAAAATTCGGAATGAACAGATTTATCAACGGATTCTTAGATTTAATCACGATTTGGTTTCTTTCCAAATTCGGAAAACAGCCCATGCACCTTTTCGGAGCTCTGGGAGTTTTAATGTTTTTGATAGGATTGGGTGCTGCCTTATATATAGGAGTGTCGAAACTCTATCGTTTGTATAACGATATGCCTTATACTTTGGTTACCAACAATCCGTGGTTTTATATTGCTTTAACCACTATGATTATCGGAACCATGTTGTTTTTAGCCGGATTTTTAGGAGAGTTAATTCTTAGAAATCGCCCAAACCAGGAAAACTACAAGGTTTCTGAGAAAACAAAATAAACTACATCTTTACTACTTTTCTGTGTATTTTCCCGAAGCTTCCGCTAAAGGTAACCACTAAAGTTCCTTTCCAGTTCGAATCTAATTTCAGGCTGATTTTTCCGTTGGAAACATTCAAAGTATTTTCGTAAAGCTTTTGTCCCAGCAGGGAATGAACCGTTACGGTTACGTTTTCAGAAATATCGTTGATGTTAAAATGAACCTCTTCCGAAGCCGGATTCGGATAAGGCCCGACAATATTTTTTTCTGCCCACTGCTGAGCAGAAAGGCTGGAAACCTCAAATGTCCAGTATCCGTCAGGAGCGACAATAGGTCGGGTAATGGTTTTTCCCGAATTGGCTTCTGCCCAAATATAGTATTCGATTTCCTCAGCATCAGAAGGCACGGTCAGGTGAGTAATCCAGTTGTCATCTGAGGTATAATTCATCGCATTTTCTTCAAAAATATCAGAACCGCTCACCCTCCAGTAAACCTTGGCTTGGGCAACCCCGGAATTGTGTTTAATCATCGCCTCTACCGGAATATTGACCGAAGTGTTTGATTCTTTTATTTTTTCGTGAACAATCCACAACGGGTCTGCCACTCCAACGGTGTGGGTGATACAGTGAATAGCTCCGCTTGCACTAATCATACTTTCCACATTGATTCCCACTATATTATATCCGGGGAGTAATTCCTGATAAAGAGCCAGAGCAGCCACATCAACTTCGGGTCTGTAGGTAGGCACAAGCACCGTTTTATTTATAAAAACCGAATTCGTAAAGGTTCTGTAATAGCCTCCCGTATCAGGATATGAGCCACTTGTGCTCGGAGGAGCATCTATCCAATGAAGTTCGTATTCGTTCCCGAAAGGAGTCAGAAAATTAGAAGTGATATAGTCGATGTTTGCCTGAATCTGAGGGCCGTCTGCCACTCCCGAAGGATAATTGCTTACCAAAAGAGTTTCTTCGTCAAGGAGTTTCATGTGCATATCAATATGATGGATTCCGTCATAGGGCAAAACATCCATTTTCATATAATTGTCGATTCCCATATATTCTTGCATGATGTCATCCACTTGGGCTTCGGTTTTCGGACTTACGTTGAATTGATTTCCCGAGGCGTTTTCCATTAAAACCAATTTTGATGCAAAAGCATTTCCCAATCCGTCCGACATAAAATTTCCTCCTGTGTTTACCAAATCACTGGTTCCTGTAGTGGTTTGATAAATCGGAATATCGAGATAATCAGAATGTGCCACAGGCAGTGCATCATCAAACGGACGTGGCCTGTTGTAAATCCAATCGACCAAAGCTCTTTCGCCTACATCCTGACTATAAACGGTGTTCCCTGCATAATCTCTTATCCAGATACTGTTGGTGGGAGCAGCAATAAACTCAATATTGGCCATATCCACCTGATTGGAAAGCAGGTAATTTTCAATAGCAGTGCTGTTTTGAGTAGCAATCAGCACTTTACATTCCTGAATGGCAGCCTGAACAATTTGAAGCTGTACGGGAGTCATTCCCGAAGGGCAGCCCAACACCAAATATTCTACTTCTTCCCATTCGGCAGCCGTTCTGACAGGTAGGGCAGGGGCTTCGGCTGTTCCGAATTGTCGGAACTGAAAGTTGGAAACTATGTTTTTTTCCTGTTCAGAAAACCCTTTCGGGAGTAAATTATCTTGAGAAAATCCAATAAAAGAGAAAGATAGTGCTAAGATAAGCGTGAGGTTTTTGTATAATTGTTTCATAGTTCTGGTTGGTTAGCAGGTTAAAAACCGATAGCATTTGATTACGAAAGTAATAAAAAATTCAATTCGCCTGCTAACCAAACAATAAATAACCTTATTTTTGTAGGTTTGTAAACCACAGATAACTAAATCATATCTAATAATGCATATACCGCAAAACATCTTAGACAAAATAAATCTTTGGCTCACGCCTTTTTTTGACCAAGAAACCCAATCAGAAATTG
>JBAYSC010000212.1:0-3836 GCA_041676345.1 Flavobacteriaceae bacterium
AAGTTTCCTAAACTTTTGATCCAGGTTCGATTCCTGGTGGGGCTACAAAAAAAGCTATTCGGGTAGAATAGCTTTTTTGCTTGAAAGGCTTTTAACCTCTGTGTTCTTTGCGACTTGCGGTAAAATTTTAAGGCAAAATTTCTCCTACTTTAATATCGCAACGGTGTCCGGGTTGCCCGTGAGCCGGATTTGGTTTTCCTGAAAATCCGGGAGCGGTTACTCCTGTGGTTGCGGTTTGTTGCGGTTGTTGCACAGCCGAAGGTGTTACATTCACAGCAGGCTGATTCACAGTCGGAGTGATAGGAGTAGGGGTTTTGGTTACTGTTTTGGGAGCAGCGTTGTTAAAAGGAAGCGGTTCGCCTACTTTTACATCACAACGGTGCCCTGGTTGTCCGTGGGCAGGATTTGGTTTTCCTTCAAATCCGGCAGCCGTAACACCGGTTTGCTGAGCGGGTTTTTGCGGTTGTTCTACGTTGAATTTTTGAATCTGAGCAGGTGTGGTAGCAGCTGGTTCGGTTTTAATTTCAATAGCTTGATTTTCAGAAGCCGATTCTTGTGTAGCTGTTGCTTGGGTTTGAACGGTTTCGGTTTGTGGAGTTGTTTCTTTTTCTACAAAAAGTGCTTCAGAACTGCTTTCTTTACAGGAAATTACAGCCGAAGCAACAAAAATTGACAATGCGATTCTTTTCATGATTAACGATTATTTTTTTCAAATATACCGTTTATAATCTTGCTTTCTTTGTTTTTGCGTTTTTTTAACTTTTTCACCTTGCTGCCTCCCCATTTTACCAAAGAGAATCTCTATATTTGCCAAAAGTCACAAAAATATGAAAATACTGGTTACAGGAGGTTTGGGGTTTACGGGTTCACATACGGTGGTTGCCTTGCAGCAACAGGGTTTTGATGTCATAATTGTGGATAATCTCTCAAATTCTTCCCTACAGGTTTTAGACGGAATCGTTCAGATTACCCACAAAAAACCTCTTTTTGAGGAGTTGGATTTGAGAAACAAACAGCAGGTTGAAAACCTCTTCCAAAAACATCCTGATATCAACGGAGTTATTCATTTTGCGGCTTCCAAAGCAGTTGGAGAAAGTGTCGAAAATCCGCTTTTGTATTATGAAAACAACATCAATTCGTTGGTGTATTTGTTACAGCAAATGCAGAAAAAAGAAGAGGCATTTTTTATTTTTTCTTCGTCTTGTACGGTTTACGGTCAAGCCGAAAAAATGCCCATTACCGAAGATTTCCCGATTCAGACTGCTATGTCTCCCTACGGAAACACCAAGCAAATAGGCGAAGAAATCATATCGGATGTGGCTAAAATATCTTCTATAAAAGCCATTTTACTCCGCTATTTTAATCCTATCGGAGCACATGAATCTATCGAAATCGGAGAATTACCGATTGGAGTTCCTCAGAATTTAGTGCCGTTTATTACACAAACCGCTATTGGTTTACGAAAAGAATTATCGGTTTTTGGAAACGATTACCCTACATTAGACGGAACCTGTATCCGGGATTACATTCACGTAGTAGATTTGGCGAAAGCCCACGTAAAAGCTCTGCAACGACTTATAAATCAGGAAAATTCCGAAAAAGTAGAAGTCTTTAACATCGGAACCGGAAAAGGGAGTTCGGTTTTGGAGGTTATCCGTGCTTTTGAGAAAGTCTCCAACCGGAAATTACCTTACAAAATTGTGGACAGGAGAGAAGGAGATGTTACTCAGGCGTATGCAGATACAACCAAAGCCAATGAGGTTTTAGGCTGGAAAACAGAACTTTCTTTGGAAGACGCTTTGCTTTCTGCCTGGAAATGGGAACAGAAGATTAGGAAGTAGTGTTCAGTAGGCAGTCCCGATAGCTATCGGGAGTGTTCAGTTCCAGCATTAAAACAACAACTTAATATTCTCGTAGGAATTTTGGAGTAAAGTCGGGACTTCTTCAGGTTTTACCCAAACGGCTTTTTCGATACCTTCTTCGGTTTGAGGTTTCAGATTTCCCACAAAATCGGTTTCCATTTTATACCAATGGGTGATTTTGAGTTTAAATTTCCCGTTTCGTTTGAAAATGTGATAGGTTTTGTCGAGTTTTTCGATGATTCTCAGCTTCCGGATTCCGGTTTCTTCTTCGACTTCTCTGATGGCAGCTTCTTTTTTTCTTTCGTTTTTTTCGATTCCGCCTTTGGGCAAATCCCATTTTCCGTTACGAAAAATAAAGAGAATTTCGCCTTTTTGGCTATAAACCAGACCTCCTGCTGCCTTTTCGACAGGGATTTTCGTTTTTAGGGTTGCCAGAATTTCTTTTTCGTCCGGATGATAAAGAAAAGCCTTGTGGATTTTGTTTTCAAAAATTTTGATTACAAGTTGTTCAATATCAATACTGTTGAGCAGGAAAAGCTGAAAATCGGTTTCTTTTTCTATTTTGTTTGTTAAAAACAAAGGTCTGTTATTGACAAAAACTTTATACATTTGTACCTATGATTTTTAGTAAAGATACAGCCGAAAAAACAGCCGAATTATTATTGCAAATAAACGCAATAAAATTAAATCCGCAAACACCTTTTTTATGGGCTTCGGGCTGGAAGTCTCCCATTTATTGTGATAACCGCATTAGTTTGTCGTTTCCGCCTGTCAGAAATTATATCCGGGACGAATTTGCAAGACATATCGAGAACCAATTCGGAAAACCCGATGTGATTGCAGGTGTGGCAACGGGAGCTATCGGAATCGGGATTCTGGTAGCCGAAAAACTGGGTTTGCCTTTTGTGTATGTTCGACCCGAACCCAAAAAACACGGAAGACAAAACCAAATCGAAGGATTCTTAGACAAAGGACAAAGTGTAGTGGTCATCGAAGATTTGATTTCTACCGGAAAAAGCAGTTTGCAGGCTGTGGAAGCCCTTCGTGAAAACGGAGCAATTGTCAAAGGAATGGCAGCTATTTTCAGCTATGGTTTTGAAATAGCTCAGGATAATTTTAATAACGAAAATGTAGCGTTGTTTACGTTGAGTAATTACGAAAATTTGCTACATTTAGCCCTCGAAAAAAATTATATAACCGAAAAAGAACAGGAAATCCTTTCGCAATGGAGAAAAAATCCGTCTGAATGGAATGTCTAACCCTTTGACAAGCTCAGGGTGACATCAGTCTGAGCTTGTCGAAGACCCAAATCCTAAATAAAAAATATGAACTTAGAAAGCCCAAAAGTAACCGTTCAGAAATCAGCTCAAGAGTTGTTTGACTTGTTGACCGATGTAAAAAGCTTTGAAAAGCTGATGCCCGAAAACACAGCAAAATTTGAAGTTACGGGAGATGATTCCTTTATCTTCGGACTCAAAGGAATGCCTGAAATCAAACTCAGAATGAAAGAAAAAACAGCTCCGAATAAAGTGATTCTGGGAGCAGCTTCAGATAAACTGCCTTTTACCCTTACAGCTGATATTAACGAGGTTTCACCGTCGAGTTCAGATGTCAAACTATCTTTTGAAGGGAGTTTCAACCCGATGATGGCAATGATGATTAAAGGACCCATCGGAAAGTTTATCGAAACGTTGGCTACTAATATGAATAAATTGTAAGAAAAATTTAATAATTCGGTTGACTGTTAACTGTCAACTACTAACTATTAACAAACCAAAATGAAATACGACATTATAATTTTAGGAAGTGGTCCCGGAGGATACGTAACCGGAATCAGAGCTTCGCAACTGGGTTTTAAAGTTGCTATTGTTGAAAAGGAAAACCTTGGAGGAATTTGTCTGAATTGGGGGTGTATCCCGACAAAAGCCTTGTTGAAATCAGCACAGGTTTTTGATTATCTGAAACACGCTTCCG
>JBAYSC010000213.1:0-3801 GCA_041676345.1 Flavobacteriaceae bacterium
TGTTTACTCTACAAAAATTGCAGGAAAAAAGAGAATTTACAATGTCGAAGTAATCGACCAAATCCAAACCGAAATCAACCGACTAAAACAATAACGCACTGTACATAACAAAGTTTGGTAAGAGTGTTAGAAATGTTGTTAATTATTTCTACAAAGTTGAAAATTTATTTCTTATTTATATTACAAGATCACCCTTACCAAGTCCTAAACCGTAATTTAGAACCCGTGAAAAAAACAATCAGAATAGGAACCCGTGAAAGTCAGCTTGCTTTATGGCAGGCTCATACGGTTGAAAAACAACTCAACGACTTAGGCTACACGACCGAAATCATAAAAGTAAAATCCGAAGGTGATATTGTCTTAGACAAGCCTTTATACGAACTCGGAATTACCGGAATTTTCACCAAAACCCTTGATATTGCCTTAATAAACGGAAGTATTGACATTGCGGTACATTCGATGAAAGATGTTCCGACTATTCTGGCAAACGGAGTGGTTCAAACCGCTGTTTTAGAACGTCACAATCCCAGTGACATCTTGGTTTTCAATGAAAACACCGATTTTTTGAATCACGAAAAAGCCATCGTAGCTACGGGAAGCCTCAGGCGAAAGGCACAATGGCTCAATCGCTATCCGAATCATGAAATTCCCGATTTAAGAGGCAACGTAAACACCCGACTTCAAAAACTCAAAGACAACGGCTGGAACGGAGCGATTTTTGCCCAAGCCGGTTTAGACCGCATTGACGTAAAACCCGAAAATCACATAGTTTTAGACTGGATGATTCCTGCTCCTTCTCAGGGAGCGGTTGTAGTTGTTTGTATGAACGACAACGAATTCTGTATGGAAGCCACCCAAAAGCTCAATCACAAACCTACAGAGATTTGCACCTACGTGGAAAGAGATTTCCTCAGAACACTCGAAGGCGGTTGTACGGCTCCTATTGGTGCTTTGGCAGAAGTAAAAGGCGATAAAATTCACTTTACAGGCGTTTTACTTTCGCTTGACGGAAAACAAAAAATCGAAATCGAAAAAGCGGTTGACACCTCCGAATATCAGTCTTTAGGAAAAAACTCAGCTTTAGAAATCTTAGCTAAAGGCGGAGCTGAGATTATGGAAGAGATCAGGAAACAACTCTGATAATTATGTTTCCGTTTTTGCCTGTTTTTGTTTTTGTAACAGATAAAAACCCATCATAATCCCTGCAATCAAAAGCCAAAACAAAGCATTGTCTATAGGAGTTCCCGGAGCTTCGTCATTTGTTCCGCTTGGGTTGGGCATTCCGGCAGGGCAGGTAGGGCAATCTTCATTAGCAAAAAGCTGGTTGATATCGGTAATGAAAAACAATATCAATAACATGATTTTATTTAAAAATTTCTTTTCCATAGTTTTAGTTTTTTATAACTTCCACGGAGTTTAAAACTCCGTGGAAGTTGAGGTTTTTATTATCTTACTTTTTTACTCAAAATTTGGTGTTCGGTAGTGATAACTTTTACGATATAAACTCCTTCGGTTCCGATATTCGGAATGTGATGTGTAACTCCCTCGGCTTGAGAAGCATAGATTTTTCTTCCCAAAAGGTCATAAACCGAAACTTCTTTCATATCAAATCCGTTGGTTTGGATTTGGAAACCGTCTTTTTTCCTGTAAACAATCCAGTCCGCATTACTTACATCAGGATTTTCAACACTCATAGTAGTTTGATAAACTATCTCGAAACGGTTGTCAAAAATTCCTTCTTCACTTACGAAAGTGTAAGCTCCGTCATTCAGGTTGTGTTGGGTCTGATTAAAGTTATCTTTCAGATAAATTTGGGTATTTCCTTCTTCAAAAAGACCGTCAAAATTATTTAGAGAAATCGTGAAACTTCCTGCATTTACGGCTCTGAAACCAATCGGAACAACGTCAGCATCCGTAAACGGAAGCTCACGACCTTGGATAACAAATTTTTCTTCGCTGTTTTCGATAAGCGAATAAATCGCATTACCTTCATAGGCAAACATTTTAGCATCAATTCCGGTATCAAAACCTTGTGTAGCATTTTCGATATATCCTACCAATATCTGATTATAGGTTACAGCTTCATCGGACAAGTTCAACCAAAGACGATGTTTTTCGTTACTCATTTGTTTGAAAAACTGTCCGTAGTGTTCTGCCAGTCTCATAGTATTGTTAAAAGTAACCTGTCTGCTTGGGTTTGCTGTTTCAAAACCTACGACAAATCCCTGAGCTGTCTGGATGATTCCGTCTGGTGTCTGATTGCCATTTGAAGCTATTGCTCCTCCTGCTCCGCTATAAGTAGCCCAGTTATTTGACACATACGTTCCGCTTTGATTAGGAGCATTGGAATTTGTCCAGAAATATAGGGCACTTGCTCCGCCTGCTAATATTTCGTCTGCATCAATAGGCGACGGATATGGATTTCCGACAGCATTAAACAGATAGGGAGCATCAATAGTTATCGTTCCGTTTTGTGGTACTCCTGTAAATTCACCTTCAAACACCACAGTATTCACAGCATCGTAATCGTTTCGAGAACGGTACAGATAACCTGTGCCTTCCGTAAATGTCATTGAGTTATCTGTCAGATAAATTTCCTGATCTGCCCAAACCTGCTCCCAGGCGGTCTCTCCCAAGGTGTAAACCCTGTTCCACAAGGTTCCATAACCTCCTGAAGGAGAAACCTCAGAAAAGTTTTTGAGCAACATTCCCGAAACAGGCGAACTCCACAAAGTGTAATCCAAACGTTTCATCGGGCTGCTGTTTCGCCATACTGTAATTGCTCCCGTATTTTCAACCTCATCAACCTGAATCAGCACTCCGTCTGATTTTACGGTGAAGGCTTCAGCCGTTTGGGTATTTATAATTTGTCCGTTTACAGTAAGTGTAACATCAGGATTTATGGTTATTATGCCTGAGTTAAGCAAAATTTCACAAGCGGTCAAATCTTCGGTTAGAGTCAGATTACCTTCAATTATCATTCTTTTGTTTGCATCAGGTGTGCCGTTGCTCCAAGTCAAGCCATCCCAGATTGTGTATGTATCACAATTACCTGATAGGTCGCAGGCATCCATTATAGCCGCTTCGCTTATACAATCTCCTGCATTGTCTGAAATGGTTCTTGGCCCTGAGCCAGCAAGATACGTACAGAAATTCTCCAAATTACAAACCGAAAGAGAAGTATTACCAACAATATATAATCCTAAGCCATTAGTTGATAAAATAGAGGCAGGGTCAATATTTTGCAATCCGGAAATGTCGGTTAAAGAAGAGTTAAATAGAATTACTAAATCTGCTCCTACACTTGTCAGATTGCTTAATCCGTCAAGGTTGGTTAAGTTGGAGTTATTATAAATCCAAAGATATCCTCCTATACTTGTCAGATTGCTCAAAGGAGAAAGGTCGGTAATAGTACTTCCAGAAATATACAGATCACCCGAAATCTCGGTACAGTTCGGGTAGTTGGTGGCAAAAGCATTAACTTCTGCCTGAGAATAAAAGGACAAATATCCAGTTGGGCACTGTGGAAGTGTGGTAAAACCAAACGGTCCTGCCCAGTCGCTTTCATTTACGCTACAATCCTGACGTACGTAAAATTCATATTGTGTTTCGTAATCTAAATCAGTAAGGTTGTAAGAATTGGTTGCAATGTCTGTTACCAAAGTTCCTGAACCTGGAGTAAAGCCTTGTGTTCCCCACTCAATGTCAAAGTTATTGCCATCGCTTGTCCAGCCAAGCGTAGCTGAAACCGAAGTTGCCGTTGCCGTTAAAGCGGTTGGAGCATCACAGGCAGGAACACAA
>JBAYSC010000214.1:0-3792 GCA_041676345.1 Flavobacteriaceae bacterium
ATCCCACTATCGAAGTTGACGTAGTAACCGAAAACGGAGTTTTGGGAAGAGCTGCCGTGCCTTCCGGAGCTTCAACCGGAGCTTATGAAGCAGTCGAACTTCGTGACGGAGGAAAAGCTTTTATGGGAAAAGGCGTACGGAAAGCCGTTGAAAACGTAAATACAAAAATTGCAGAGGCTCTTTTGGGAACTTCGGTTTTTGAACAGAATCTCATCGACCAGATTATGATAGACTTAGACGGCACTCCAAACAAAGCCAACTTAGGAGCCAATGCTATCTTGGGCGTTTCATTGGCTGCTGCCAAAGCTGCTGCCAACGAGCTCGGATTACCGCTTTACAGATATGTGGGCGGAGTGAGTGCCAACACACTTCCGGTTCCGATGATGAATATCATCAACGGAGGTTCACACTCTGATGCTCCGATTGCTTTTCAGGAGTTTATGATTATGCCTGTAAAAGCCAAAAATTTTACTCAGGCTATGCAAATGGGAACGGAGATTTTCCACAATCTGAAAAAAGTACTCCACGACAGAAATTTAAGTACTGCTGTGGGTGACGAAGGAGGTTTTGCTCCTACTCTGAACGGAACCGAAGATGCTTTGGATTCTATCAAATTAGCCATTGAAAATGCAGGTTATACCTTCGGAGACGATATTATGATTGCCCTTGATTGTGCTTCGTCTGAGTTCTACAAAGACGGAAAATATGACTACGCAAAATTTGAAGGCGATAAAGGAAAAGTTCGCTCTTCACAAGAACAAGCGGATTATCTGGCTGAATTGTGTGCCAATTACCCGATTATTTCTATCGAAGACGGAATGGACGAAAACGATTGGGAAGGTTGGAAATATTTGACTGAAAAAATCGGAAAAAAAGTGCAATTGGTTGGAGATGACTTGTTTGTAACCAACGTAGAGCGACTTAAAAAAGGAATTGATACCGATACGGCAAATTCTATTTTGATTAAAGTAAACCAAATCGGAACTTTAACTGAGACGATTGCAGCCGTAAATATGGCTCACAATGCAGGCTATACTTCGGTAATGTCGCATCGTTCGGGAGAAACCGAAGATAATACCATTGCTGATTTGGCTGTGGCTCTAAACTGCGGACAAATCAAAACCGGTTCGGCTTCCCGCTCAGACAGAATGGCAAAATATAACCAACTCCTCAGAATTGAAGAAGAATTGGGTGATGTTGCCTACTATCCGCAAGGAAAAGCTTTCAAAGTGAAGCAATAGTGTAACCCAAAAAAGCAGCAATCAGATGGAACTTACCGAAAGAGTTCAAGCCAATCCCGATTGGGCTATCTATGTTTTTGTAGGTTGCTTTCTGATTGTTGCTGTGGTTAAATCGGTTTTTGAAAAGCGGTTTCACGATTTTCTCTACCTGCCTGCCAACAACAAATACCTGAAAATTTACAGGGAAAACCCTTCCCTGACCGACCGGTTTTCTTTTCCGCTTTCGGTGGTGCAAATAGTGAGTTATTCCTTTTTTATCCACTTGATTTTTAGCTTTTCGGGGATTTTAAGCAAGAATAACTTTTTCGATTTTCTAAAAATAGTGGCTGCTGTTTCTGTTTTTGTATTGGTGAAGTTTATGATAGAAAAAGGCGTAGCTTTTTTGTTTGAAATAGAAGATTTTTATACGAAGCTCTTCTTTCAACGGTCTGCCTACAAGACCTATTCCGGGCTGTTTTTCTTGTTCTTATCCTTTGTTTTGTTTTACGTAAAACTACCCGAAACCTACCTGACTACCCTCTTGACAGCAATATTTTTAGGAATATATTTTCTGATTCATATTTTTTCGCTAAAATCTTTTCAGAAAGCCATAAGCGGTAATTTATTTTACTTTATTTTGTATCTTTGCACCTTGGAAATAGTACCGTTCTATTTCGCTTATTATTGGCTTATTAAATTCTAAGTAAACTATGTCTGTTCCACCAAAAGTAAAATCAATTTTAGTATCCCAGCCTGAGCCAAAAGCCGAAAATTCGCCCTATTTCGACTTACAGAATAAGTATAAAATCAAAGTAGATTTCAGACCATTTATTCACGTTGAAGGAGCTACTGCCAAAGATGTCAGAGCTCAGAAAATCGACCTGAATAATTTTTCGGCTATTATAATGACCAGTAAAAATTCGGTTGATCATTTCTTTAGGGTAGCCGAAGAAATGCGGTATAAAGTGCCCGAAACCATGAAATATTTTTGCCAATCTGAAGCGATTGCTTTCTATTTACAGAAGTATATCGTTTACCGAAAACGCAAGATTTATGTAGGTCAAAAAGAATTTCCGGAACTTTCTCCACTGATTAAAAAATATAAAGATGAAAAGTTTTTGCTTCCGGCTTCAGACCAGCTCAATTTCGACATTCCTCAAACCCTCAATGCTTTGGGAGTAAACTGGACACAAGGAATTTTTTACAGAACCGTAATGAGCGACCTCTCTGACCTGAGAGATGTATATTATGATATACTGGTATTTTTCAGCCCGACCGGGATTCGTTCGCTGTTTAAAAACTTCCCTGATTTTGTGCAGAACCAAACCCGGATTGCCGTTTTTGGAGCTACGACCAACAAAGAAGCCTTAGACCACGATCTTCGTGTGGATATATTGGCTCCAAGCCCTGAAACTCCTTCGATGACCATGGCTTTGGAGAAATATGTAACCGAAGTAAACAAAGGAAAATAAACCTTATTTTTTCCCGAAAATCGTTTTTCTGAAAATAAGCAACAACACCAGAAAGTAAATGGCATAGGTAATCGTGTGTGCCATTACGAGTCCTTCTGTTCCGTAGTTTTTCATAAAGTAATTGCTTGAAAAATAGAGAATTACTATCGAAAAAACCTCAGTAGAGAGAAAGGTTTTGGTCATCCTTTTAGCAAAAAACTGATAGCCCAAAATCAGCGAACACACCTTGAAGAAATCTCCGAGAAGCTGCCAGAAAAACAAGTCGGAAAGTACCAGAAACCTATCGGAATAAATGAGGTGTATCAGGAAATTTCTTGAAAAATAAAGCACCAAAGCCCCGAAAATAAACATCGGAACGACATTTTTGTAATAGTCGGCAAACACGCTTTGGGTTTCCGCATTTGATTTAGATTGCGAGAGCCTCGGAAAAAAATAAACCGACAGCAAAGTCGAAATAAACATCATATAAAAAGACGATAACCGCCCCATTGCAGACCAGTTTCCTGCATTTTCGACTCCGACCACATCAAAGGCATTGGTTCTGATTTTGATATAAATAAGAGGAAGACAAAAAGCAGAAACAAAAGCCATTAGCGAATAAGATGAAAGGTTTCGGATAACCGAAAAATTATATAATCCTTTTTTGATATATTTTTTTAAATCGAGCGATTTTGAAATCCAAAACCAGCTTATCAGAAACAAAACAGCAGGAACAAAAGCCATAGCTAATAAAGCTCCGTTGATTCCGTATTGCAGAACCATAAAAATGGTAAACCCGAATCCGATAAGGTTTCCGACAATGTTGATATAAATTACCTTTTTAAATTCCGACAAACCATTGATTATCGCAATCAGAAAAATATTTAATGCAAAAAGCGGAATTGTAAGGGCAGTTACCTTGAAAACCATCGAAAAATCAATTTCGTTCCCAAAAACTATGGTATTCCAATAGTTTGAAAAGAAAAACAAAGGAATGGCAACCAAAAACGAAGCTCCCAAAAGTGTCCAAAAAACTGTTGAAATGATTTTCTTTAGCTCTTCTTCATTTTTGTTGTGTTGGGCTACATATTTTACGATTCCGTTGTTAAACCCTAAAACCG
>JBAYSC010000215.1:0-3783 GCA_041676345.1 Flavobacteriaceae bacterium
TTACCGGAGCATTGGCAGGTAGGTTGCCAAAATCAAAATCACTTTTCCAGTGAGACAGGTAGCTCTCTGAGGTAAAAAGTCGTTTGATTTTTGAGCGGCTATATTCAGGATATTGTTTCAAAAAATCCAGAAAATCCTGATTTGTAACCGGATAAATATCGAGTAAAAACGAATTTACCTTTACGCTTTTGTCTTCGGTAGAGCCATATAGCGGCACATAGCTTCCTGCACCAATCACAACCATTTCGGTTGGAGATTGAGCAAAAGAGACAGAACCCCACAAAATTATCAGGCAGTGATACAAATATTTAATTTTTAGCGATTCCATCTCTTTTTTTAAGTGTTGCTTAGTCGTGAATATCTTTGAGTTTAGGAGCAGGTTTGCTTCTTCGTTCCTGTACCAACTCAGGTGCTACACGAGATTTGTTGTTGCCCCAGCTGTTATACACATAGGTCAAAACATCGGCTATTTCCTGGTCAGTGAGGTTTTGGCTTGTCATCACTGAGTTGTATTTGGCTCCGTTTACGGTGATTTCACCGCTCATTCCGTGGATAACTACATCAATTGCACGATTCACATCAGTATTCAGATAATCTGATTTGGCAAGCGGAGGGAATGCACTCGGGATACCTTGACCTTCAGATTGGTGGCAGGCAAAACAGGTTCTTCCGTAAATTGTTTTTCCGTCAGCGATTTGCTGTTCTAAGGTTTTATCTACAACAACACCATTTCCGTTTGGTTTTTTAGGCATTTGCTGAATGGTTCCGCCTTCCGGATGATAAATTCCTTCCTGAATTGTTCCTGAATACACCTTCAGATTTTCTTCTCCTTCTACCTTTAGCATACCCAATGCTCCTTTGTTGAAAGCTCTGAAAATAGAGTGGTCAACCAATATAAGGCTTCCGGGAACTTCTACTTTAAATTCCACGATGGCAGAACCTCCTGCCGGAATCAGGGTAGTCTGTACGTTTTCGTTCACCAGATTTCCGCCTTCTACATATACTTTGTCAAAAATTTCTCCGATTACGTGAAAAGAAGACACCAGATTCGGGCCGCCATTTCCCATATAAATTCTCACGGTTTCTCCCACTTTTGCCGTTAGGGCAGCATCTCCCATCAAAGCACCTACTTTTCCGTTAAAAACCACATAATCAGCGTGTTCATCTACGGCTTTGTTCATGTCAAAAGGCTGTAAACCAGGGTCTCCGTATTTACCTTTGGTATAAAAATCTCCCTGCATAACATAATATTCTTTGTCAACAGGAGGCAGCCCGCCTTCGGGTTCTACCAGAATGAGTCCATACATCCCGTTTGCCACGTGCATACCCACAGGAGCCGTAGCACAGTGATAGACATATAATCCCGGATTAAGGCATTTAAAACTGAATGTTTTTTCCTGTCCCGGAGCCACCAGCGAAGAAGAAGCTCCTCCTCCCGGACCGGTTACGGCATGCAGGTCAATGTTGTGAGGCAGTTTGTTGTCGGGGTGGTTTTTGAGGGTAAATTCTACTTCGTCTCCCACTCTGGTTCTGATGAAACTCCCTGGAACACTGCCTCCGAAAGTCCAGTAAACATAGGTTACACCATCGGTCATTTCGGCTTCTTCCTCGGTGATTTCCATGTTTACGATGAGTTTGGTAGGGCCTCTTTTGCCAACGGGTGCCGGTACAAAAGGTGGTGCTGTGAGTTCAGCGGTCATTTCTCCCGAAACTTTCATGTTTTCCGGATTCTGAGGTCTTTTTTCTTCTTGTTTGCATGAAAGCATAAGCAGTATCGTTCCGCCTACGACAAACAAGTTCAATAATCTGTTTCTCATTTGTTAAAATTTGTTGAGGTTAAGTTTTTGTTGATTTGTTAAAAAACTGAGACAAAGGTAGAGGGCAAAAAATCTTTAAAAACTGATTAAAATCATTGTTTTGAAAATTAAATACACAGCGATTATTTTTTTGTTTATTTTTTTAAAACGGACATTTATTTGGTTTTAACCTATTGATAATTAAGGTGTCATATAAAATAACTTTTTTAGAAAGTATGATTTCTGTCATAATTCGCATTTTTATTTCGCCTTTATTTTGTGCTCGAATAAATAGTAGGTGGCTGTTGTCATTATTATATATTCGTTCATAAAACATTAACTAAAAACTAAAACTATGTTGTCAAAATCACAAGCACGAACATTTTTTTTAGGCGGAACCGTAGTAACCTTTCTGGTCTTTATAGGGCTGACAGTTTATTCGTTTATGCCTGAAAATGATCAGACCAATCACGGTCAGATTGACCAAAAGGTTGTCCGGGGCAAAGAGCTTTGGGAATCAAACAATTGTATGGGTTGCCATACCATTTTAGGAGAAGGAGGTTATTATGCTCCCGAACTTACGAAAGTGGTAGAAAGAAGGGGAGAGGCTTATATAAAAGCCGTAATGCAATCGCCTGTCCCTTGGGGACCAAGAGGCAGAAAAATGGTGAAATATGAAATGAATGATCAGGACACCGAAGCCATGATTGCCTATCTGAAATGGATTGGAAACATTGATTTGAACGGCTTTGACCGTGTCGTTTCTCCTTTGGCAAAAGATAAAGAATAATTTTAAAAACATACAAGATGAAATATAAATCACAAAAAATAGCTTATTGGTTCTTCGGATTGTGTATGCTTTTGTTTGCATTACAGATAATCTACGGATTCATCATGGGTTTTGCCCGTATCGGAATGGATGGTCTTCACGATTTTATTCCGTTTAACACAGCAAGAGCTGTTCATACCAATCTTTTGGTCGTATGGCTACTCACCGGATTTATGGGAGCTGCCTATTATATCATTCCCGAAGAAGCCCAAAGGGAATTGGTGAGTGTAAAATGGGCTTAC
This sequence comes from Flavobacteriaceae bacterium, assembly GCA_041676345.1. Lineage (GTDB taxonomy): Bacteria > Bacteroidota > Bacteroidia > Flavobacteriales > Flavobacteriaceae > Flavobacterium. The sequence continues at coordinate 2,868 of JBAYSC010000215.1, forward strand.
GTTCAGTTGATTTCCTTGGCTGTTGTTGGTGTGGCTGCCATTGTCGGATACCATTTTAACTGGTGGGAAGGACGAAAATTCCTCGAAATTCCACGAGAGCTCGATTATTTGGTCGTGGTAAACGTATTGTTGTTTTTGGGTTTGATTTTAGCCACGCTTTTTAAAGGAAAAAGACGAACAACTACCGCCTTGGTGCTCACTATGGGACTCGTTTTTGCAGCTTTGTTATACCTTCCGGGAATGATTTGGTTTGACAGTCAGGTAACCGATTCTTTCTTCCGTTGGTGGGTTGTCCATTTGTGGGTTGAAGGTGTATGGGAACTCATAATGGGAGGTATTCTGTCGTTCTTGCTGATTAAACTTACAGGTGTTGACCGTGAAGTCATCGAAAAATGGCTTTACGTAATCGTAGGTTTGACCTTCCTTTCCGGATTGTTGGGAACCGGACACCATTATTATTATATCGGAGTTAATAAAATCTGGTTGGTTGTAGGCGGAATTTTCTCAGCATTAGAGCCTTTGGCATTTCTTGCAATGGCATTGTTTGCTGTATATATGTACCGAAAAGGTGAAAAATCACACCCCAACAAAATCGCTTTGTACTGGACAATCGGGGCTTCCATAGTTTCCTTTATTGGTGCAGGATTACTTGGCTTTGCTCATACCTTGCCACAAACCAACCTCTATACTCACGGAACTTTGGTAACGGCAATGCACGGGCATTATGCTTTTTGGGGAGCCTATGCTATGATAGTGTTGGCAATTATCAGCTATGCTTTGCCCAATATGACCGGAAGAAAACGCTATGACAATCCGAGAGGACATGCTGCTTTCTGGTTCGCTAATGTAGGAATGCTCGGAATGACCGTAGCTTTTGGTGTGGCAGGTGTAGCTCAGGTCTATCTGGAACGCAAAA
>JBAYSC010000216.1:0-3758 GCA_041676345.1 Flavobacteriaceae bacterium
CTTTCGGCTCTTTGGTTTACCTCACAGAATGTTGGTTACACCAATATCAATCAAAGGATATACAAAACTCAAAACGGAGGGCAGACCTGGACAGAACAGGATATTGTTCCTGAACCAAGCGGTAGTATCAGAAGAATTGCTTTTGCCAACGAAAATATTGGTTTTGCCCTCGGAACAGACGGAATTTACAGAACTACCAATGGAGGAGGTTTAGAGACTGACTCTTTTAGTGGAAATCATCTTAAAATCTATCCCAACCCAGCCAGTGAAAAAATAAATATTGAATATGACAACAGCCTGAACATTCAAAAGATACGGCTTTTGGATTTGTCGGGCAGAGTGATAAAATTATATAAAAAAGATTACAAAAGTCTTGATGTTTCTGATATCCATAACGGAGAGTATATACTCAATATAATAACAAACAAAGAAACAATCACAAAAAAGATTTTGATTAAGAATTAACTTAAACCACTATGAAGAAAAGTATCTTATTTTTTATAAACGGCTATTTTTTGCTATTAGCGTTTTTAATAGGTTTTGGCACAGGTAATACTATAGCACAAGTCAGGCAGTCGGTCAGTTCTTTAACTTTGGCTGAACAGGAAGAATTAGCCGGGCTTATTCTGGAATTTCTTGAAACCGATGTAATTGGAACACATTCTGCCGCTATGGACATGGGACAAAATAATACTTTGCCTGATGAGTTAAGGGTGCATCAAAATGAGAATTTTCTGCCGTTTCACAGGGCATATATAGCCAAACTGGAAGATTTTTTAATTTTAAAAAATGCTTCTCAATATGTCCCTCTGCCAAAATGGACTCCTGAAACGGTAATTCCCGAAGCTTTTTGGGGCGTATCTCCAAATTGTAGTAATGCATACCCCGACGTTACTGAATCGGAAGAACATCCTCCCTGTCCGGGATTAGTTAACACTAATGCTAATCCTTCCCGTTCTATTTTAGCAGATTTTTTTTATCCCTCAAATCTCCCTAACAGAGTAGATTATGAAAACTTATGTCAGCATACCGAGCAGGAAATACTGGGAGTGGGTTTTGAGCCTTATATGGAAATGGAAGGTATGCCTGGCATGCCCGCTAATAGCACCATAACATCTATATTGGAAAGCCCATGGCACAATTTTGTGCATAATAACATAGGAGGTATTATGATGACAGGAAAATCTCCTGCAGCCGTAATTTTCTGGATTTGGCACGCCTATGTAGATGATGTTTGGAAAGAGTGGGATTGTAACTGCAACAATGCTCCTGCTATTGACCTTTGGATGCAGGATTCTGCAATGATATTGGGTAATACTCCTCAAGAAATAAATACAATGAGTATGGATAAGGGAATAGAACCAAATTCACATAATACTCCTATGTGGCAGAGTGAAGATATCTGGATAAGAACCTCTGATGACGGTTTTACAACTGATGAACATCAAAATCCTGTTTATTATGAGGGGCAAAATACGGATAATTATGTGTATGTACGAGTACGAAACAGAGGTTGTACTGCTTCATCAGGCACAGAAGAAATTGCTCTTCACTGGTCAAAAGCAGGAACAAGCCTTTCTTACCCAAACCACTGGATTGACCCTGCAAACGGAGGTCTTCAGACAAGCAACAACAAGCCTCTCGGAGGTCTGATAGGAGTTGAAACCATACCTGTTATTCCTGCCGGTGGCTCTACTATTGTTAAATTTGTATGGCAGCCTGTAGACCCTGAATACTATGTGAGCTTAGACAACAGTAATGACCCTTTGTTTTGGATAGGTGAACCACAGCCACACCATTTTTGCCTTTTGGCAAGAATTGAAGGAACGGAAGACCCTATAACTTTTACGAATGGAAGCAACCTGAACAATTATGTGAAATACAACAATAATGTGGTCTGGAAAAATGTTTCTGTTATTGAAGTTGAGCCAAAAATGGCAGAAACGGGTGAATGGCTTGATGATTTAACCATTGGCGCTGCTGTATTTGTCGGAGATGTTAAAGGAACAGGAGGTGTTTATGATTTTGAATTTGCAAATCCTGAAATCTATAAAGGCAATCCTGTTACGGCAGAAGCCGAAGTAAGCATAACTCTGAGTAATCTGGCTTGGCATAAATGGGAAAACGGAGGGTTTCAGTCTGAAAATATTGAAATTGCCAGAGAAGAAAGAAACAAAGTCATTGTTACAGGCAATCCTGCAAAGTTGAAAAATATAGCTTTCTCGCCTAATGAATTTACTCTGATGAGTGTAGGGTTCAATTTCCTTTCCAGACAAGTTTCGGGTCAGACCGATTTCAGCTATCTTGCCATTCAGAGAAACAATGCGGATAGCTCTGTTGTTGGAGGGGAAACCTATAAAATTAAAGTTCCCGGAAGACAGGGCTTTTATGCCAATGCAGGAAATGACCGATTGGTATCACAGTATGCCAATATAGATTTAGAAGCTGAAGATATCGGAGAGCCTGCTATTTACAACTGGTATGATCAAAATGGGAACCTGATATATACAGGAAAAGATTTTACGGTTTCAGCAGAAATTACCGAAAAATATAAATTAGAAGTTATTGCAACAGACGGCTTAAAAGATTATGACGAGGTAGAAGTTAAAGTAAAGCTATATGAGCTCTTTTCTATGTATCCTAATCCTGCAAACAGTAATGTATCCATTACTTATAATGCAAGTAGTGCAGGTTCTGCCTATCTGATTCTACAGTAACCTTATTCTTTTGTTCAGAGTCAATATTTATTAGATACTTCTGCCAATGAAATCAATATTAATATTTCTGCTTTGCAAACAGGTGTGTATAACGTAATTTTGATATGCGACGGAGTAGCAAAAGATAGTAAATCTCTTATAGTTAATTGAATTTGATATAATGTATAATTTTAAAACAGCAAGAATATGAAAGTAAATTTGAATCCTGTAGGTTTTTCTGTGGACAGAAAATTAGTAGATTTTATTCAGGTGAAACTCGATAAAATCGAAAAGTATTATGACAAGATAGTCGATGCCGATGTTTTTCTAAAATTAGAAAACACCAGCGAAAAAGAGAATAAAATAGTGGAAATCAAAGTGAATATTCCGGGTAATGATTTGGTAGTCAAGAAACAAAGTAAGAGTTTTGAGGAGGCGACAGATCTTTGCTGTGAAGCTTTGGAGCGGTTGCTGATGAAGCATAAAGAAAAAATCCGAACATTTTCATAAAATTTGTTTCAAAAAATTTGGAGCGAAAGATATTTTTTCTACCTTTGCAGTCCGTTAGAAATAGCGGACTTTTTTTATAAAGCGTTTTTTGTAAAGAATGGAATCAGGCGACAGAAGTTTTCTTTGTCTGATTTGAAAGAAATGGGAAGATACTCAAGCGGCCAACGAGGACGGACTGTAAATCCGTTGGGAAACCTTCGCAGGTTCGAATCCTGCTCTTCCCACATTTTTAAAATAAATTTGGAATTAAAAATTTTGAATGAATCTTTTTTCTATCTAAAAGGGAGAAGTGTGTTTCAAAGTTTTTAATTTCTGATTGTTTTAAATCGGAAGTTCTTTGCCGGTGTAGCTCAGGGGTAGAGTGCTTCCTTGGTAAGGAAGAGGTCACGGGTTCAAATCCCGTCATTGGCTCAAAGTTTTTTTAAAATTTGAACACTATTTATAACTAAGATTAAATTATTACATCATGGCAAAAGAAACCTTTGATCGTTCGAAGCCGCACTTGAATATCGGTACTATCGGACACGTGGATCACGGAAAAACAACTACTAC
>JBAYSC010000217.1:0-3707 GCA_041676345.1 Flavobacteriaceae bacterium
AACTAACATATCTTCGTACAAAAAATAAAAAACATCATCAATTTCAGGTTTGTTATCGTAATTTACTCTGCTGAAAAGGCTGTCTTTAATTTCGTTTTTATGATTTTCTTCAAACCAAGCTCTTGCTTTTTTGCAGTCTATTCTTTGACTTTCCAACAGATTGGGCATATAACCAAAATAAGCGGTAAACAACCGAAATTTATCTATAAACGAATAATTATTTTCTCCAAAAACATCAAAATGATTGAGTTTGAATGATTTTTCTTGTAAAAAATCATTTCTGATAATGACACTTTCCCTGATTGGTTTTTCTGTTTTCATAAAACTAAATTTTTAATTACAGGTCAAAATTAGTCTTGGTTAACGTCAAAAAGTGTCGTTTAAAAATAAAAACAGAAAAATGTAGATTTTCAACTCTAACGGAGTTCAAAACTCCGTTAGAGTTAGATAAAAAATGAATGTAACAGGACTCTATCAGAAAAGAATAAATGAGCGGGAATACATAGTATTTCTTTATCATTTATGGTAAAATGGTCTTCTTGGTCAAGTGTAACGATATATCCTTTTTTCAGGTCAAAAAAGTCCAATGCTTCGATAAGTCCGTTGATTTCACGGTCTTTATTATCATTATTAAGCTCATAACAAACCTGTACGGGCAATACACACTGATTCTGATGAAAGACCAAAAAATCACATTCTTTGTTTTCCCTGAAATAATAGATGTTTTTTCCTGTTGCCCTCAAATACAAAAACACTTGATTTTCGAGCAATCTGCCAAAATCTGATGAAAAGCTCAGCGTATTGGATTTTACCAAACCATTGTCTATTGCATAGACTTTTTTCGGATTTATCTGTCTTTTTTTGGCAGACCAGGCAAATTTTTGTACAAAAAACAACAGGTAACTGTCTTCAAGCCAACCTAAATAATCACTTACACTATTGGCAGAACCTATTTCAAATGTGTTTTTCAAACTGTTGTATGAGGTCTCTTTCCCGATATTAGACAGTAAAAACAGGGTAATATCAACCAATGTTTTGGAATTTCTGATTCCGTAACGAACAGCAATATCCTGATACACAATATCTTTCAAAAGATATTGTAAGGTTTCGGGATTTTCGTAAGTCAGAAACTCAGGAAATCCACCTTTTAGCAAATATTTTTTGTATGATTCTATACCTGTTTTTTCTTTTTTAAAAGTCAGATATTCTATATATGAAAACGGAAAGAGCTCAGTGTTGTGGTGTCTTCCCGTAAGTCGTGTGCCTAAGTCTTTGCTCAACATTGAAGCATTTGAACCTGTTATAAACACCTTTTTTCCGTCATCGTGTAGCTGTCGTACATAAAGCTCCCACTTCGGAACATTTTGAATTTCGTCAAAAAACCAAGCCTCTGTATCACCCGGAATAATGTCGTCTAACTTTGAAAAATCACCAACTTCAAAACCAAAAATCCTCGGGTCTTCAAAGTTCAGAAAAGCGGTTCTCTCATAATTTTTCATCAGCAGTTTCAGTAAAGTACTTTTCCCACAACGCCTTACCCCTGAAATAATCTGAACCATATTGCTTTCTGTTTCAATAAGGGTCGATTTCTCTCTATCCATAACTTCTTTACTGTTTTTCAGCTTGTTTTGCTGCAACAGGTAGGACTCTTCTATTTCTGACTTTAACAACATAAGTGAAAAGTTTATGTTACAAATATACAATAATATATTTTAATAAAATAAACTTTTGTGTTTCACTAAGATATAAAATAGTAAAACATATTACTTTTTTTTGTATTGCTATTTCAGGTCGAAATATTTTAAACAAAAAAACGTCCCGAATTTTCGGGACGTTTCTCATTATTATATGCGTTGAAGATTACTTCACTTCTTCGTAATCTACGTCTTGTGTAGTATCTCCGTTGCTTTCAGGTTGAGGCTCCGCTTGCTGAGTTTGTCCTTCTGCCTGAGCTTTGTATAGTTCTTCCGAAGCGTTTTTCCAAGCCTCGTTGATTTTGTCAAGAGCCGGTTGAATGGTGTCTATATCTCTGGTTTCGTAAGCTTTTTTCAGCTCTTCCAAAGCAGATTCGATAGCTGCTTTGTTGTCAGCCGAAAGTTTATCACCGAATTCTTTCAGTTGTTTTTCGGTTTGGAAAATCATTGAGTCGGCTTCGTTGAGTTTGTCTGCTGTTTCTTTGGCTTTTTTATCAGCATCAGCATTCATTTCGGCTTCTTTTCTCATTCTTTCGATTTCTTCCGGAGTAAGTCCCGAAGAGGCTTCGATTCTGATATCGTGTGATTTTCCTGTTCCTTTATCGGTAGCGGAAACTTTGATGATTCCGTTAGCATCAATATCGAAAGTTACTTCGATTTGAGGCACTCCTCTCGGAGCAGGCGGAATTCCGTCAAGATGGAAACGACCGATAGTTTTGTTGCCATTTGCCATTGGTCTTTCTCCTTGCAACACGTGGATTTCTACCGATGGCTGGCTATCTGCAGCAGTTGAGAAAACCTGTGATTTTTTGGTCGGGATAGTTGTGTTTGACTCGATAAGTTTGGTCATCACACCACCCATAGTTTCGATTCCCAAAGAAAGCGGAGTTACGTCAAGAAGCAATACGTCTTTAACATCTCCTGATAAAACACCTCCCTGAATGGCAGCTCCGATAGCTACCACTTCGTCAGGATTCACTCCTTTTGAAGGTTTTTTACCGAAGAATTTCTCAACTTCTTCCTGAATTCTAGGGATACGGGTTGAACCTCCTACCAAAATCACTTCATCAATATCTGATTTTGAAATACCTGCATCTTTCAATGCTTTCTCACAAGGCAACATCGAACGTCTTACTAAATCGTCTGACAACTGCTCAAATTTAGCACGGGTCAAGGTTTTTACTAAGTGTTTAGGTCCTGAGGCTGTTGCTGTGATATAAGGCAAGTTGATTTCGGTTTGTGTAGATGACGAAAGCTCGATTTTGGCCTTTTCGGCAGCTTCTTTCAGTCGTTGAAGAGCCATTGGGTCTTGTTTCAAATCTACTCCTTCTTCAGATTTGAATTCGTCTGCCAACCAGTTGATAATCACCTGATCAAAGTCATCTCCTCCCAAGTGTGTGTCTCCGTTGGTCGAAAGCACTTCAAAAACTCCGTCACCCAATTCAAGAATCGAAACGTCAAAGGTTCCTCCACCCAAATCGTAAACTACGATTTTTTGGTCTTTTCCTGATTTGTCTAAGCCATAAGCTAAGGCAGCAGCGGTAGGTTCGTTAATGATTCTGCGAACTTTTAGTCCTGCGATTTCTCCCGCTTCTTTGGTCGCTTGTCTTTGAGCATCATTAAAGTAAGCAGGAACCGTAATAACGGCTTCGGTTACGTCTTGTCCTAAATAGTCTTCTGCTGTTTTCTTCATTTTTTGAAGTGTCATGGCAGACAATTCCTGAGGTGTATAAAGTCTTCCGTCAATATCAACACGTGGGGTGTCGTTATCGCCTTTTACTACTTTATAAGGAACGGTTTGAGCCTCCTGATTGCTTTCTGAGAATTTATTTCCCATAAAACGCTTGATAGAAGCAATCGTTTTTGTAGGGTTAGTAACCGCCTGACGTTTGGCAGGGTCACCCACTTTGATTTCTCCACCTTCAACAAATGCAATTACTGAGGGTGTTGTTCTTTTTCCTTCTGCATTAGGAATTACAACCGGTTCGTTACCTTCCATTACAGAAACACACG
>JBAYSC010000218.1:0-3704 GCA_041676345.1 Flavobacteriaceae bacterium
AGAAAAATCTTCCAATCATTTTCTCTTTTTACCAAAATCAAAACTCCGCTATCCAAGGTATCCAACAAATTTCTGAAAATCATTTCCTGTGAAGATTGCTCAAATTGCCGTTCTTTAAGTCGGTTATATAATTGTATCAGAGATTCCTGATTTTTGTTCGGAATTTTTGAAAAATGAGTAGAAAAATCGCTGTGTAAAATAGCTTTTATGGTTTTGTCATAAAAACTCTGCTCCCTTTTTATAAAACCAAACCATTCTGCAAAAGCAAACAAAATCAGCACTCCAAAAATCATAGCCGTATAAGGATATGATTTTGTAATGCAGAAAATCATCGCAACCATCAAAGCGATGATAATAAGAACTCGGTATGTGAAAGAAAAAAGTGTCAAGTTTTTAGTGTTGAGTTTTTAGTGTTTAGTTGTAGTTCATAACTAAACACTAAAAACTCATAATTTACTTTGTGATGTTTTTACGATAGAAGTCAATATACTAATAAGTTCAGAACATTTTTGTTTTAAAGATATGTAATCATAATTTATGAAATTAGAGTATTCTAACAGTTCAATCCAATATAGTGTTTCTCTTGCTTCTTTTGAAGAAATCGACATTTTTGCTGTAAAATCTTTCTTCGATTGTCCTGCTAATGCTTCATTGATATTTGCTCCTATTGAAGTTGCAGAACGTAAAAATTGTTTAGAAAGAACAAACTCTTTGTTTTCTATCAGTAATTTATACAAGTTTATAGCTTCTTTTGCAAATGATAATGCCTTTGTTTTTACAATACTTTCCTTCACTTTTATAGTTTTTAGTTGTAAATTTTTAGTGTTGAGTTATGTAAATATAGAAATACAAATTTTAAGTTTCAATTTTCAACTCAAAACTAAACACTCAAAAACCCAAATATAGTTTTTAGTTGTAAATTTTTAGTGTTGAGTTATGTAAATATAAATTTTGAGTTTCAATTTTCAACTCAAAACTAAACACTAAACACTCAAAACTTAATATTGTGTTTCTCCATTCTCCGATAAAGAGCAGGTCGTGACAAATTCAGTTCTTGTGCTGTTTTGCTAATGTTTCCGTTGTTCTTTAAAAGCGTCTTCTCAATTTGGACTTTCTCGAAATCATTAACCGAAATTGCTGACGTTTCGTTTTCAACAAACGGAACATCTGCAATATCCATTTCGTTTATTGAAATAACTTTGTTATCAGCCAAAATCACAGCTCTTTCGATTTTGTTTTCCATTTCTCTGATGTTTCCCTTCCAAGGATAATTTTCCATAAAACCGAGCAGTTTTTCATCAAAAATCAAATCGGACTTTTCGTATTTTGTTTTGATTTTTTCCAAAAGAAAGTTTGCCAAATCTGCAATATCGCTTTTCCGTTTGCGAAGTGGTGGAAGTTCGATTTCCATTGTATTTATTCGATACAACAAATCTTCCCTGAAATGTTTTTCCGAAACTTCCCTGTGAATATTTACGTTTGTAGCTGTTATAATTCTGACATTCAAAGGTCTCGGAACAGATTCTCCTAACCGAACCACTGATTTGGTCTGAATTACATACAACAATTTACTTTGTAAATGAAGCGGAAGATTTCCGATTTCATCTAAAAAAATCGTTCCGTTTTGAGCCATTTCAAAACGTCCCATTATATCGGATTTTGCGTCGGTAAAAGCTCCTTTTGCATACCCGAAAAGTTCACTTTCAAACAGGTTTTCGCTTAAAGAACCCAAATCTACGTGAACAAACGGCTTGTCTTTTCTGTGGGAATTGTCGTGAATATATTTTGCCAAAAACGATTTTCCTGTTCCGTTTTCTCCCAAAATTAGCACATTAGCGTCTGTCAAAGCAACCTTATCAGCCAATCGGTATGACTGTAAAATCGCTTCCGATTTCCCGATAAACGGAACTTCTGATTTGGGTTGTAAAAGTTTTTTCTTTTTCCTTTTACGGCTTTCATCAACAGCATTGGAAACCAATTGAAGTAATTTATCATTATCCCAAGGTTTTAAGATATAATCAAAAGCTCCGTTTTTGAGTCCTTCAACAGCCGTTTCGATTTTTCCGAAAGCTGTCATCAGAATCACAATCGTTTGAGGAGAAAATTTTGAAATCTCTTTAAGCCAGTGAATACCCTCTTTTCCATCTTCAAAACCAATTCTGTAATTCATATCAAGCAAAACAACATCAATATCGTTTTCGCCTAAAACCTCTAAAATTTTTCTTGGAGAGTCTGCTGAAAAAATACCTTCATAATGCTTCCGCAAAAGTACTTTTAACGAAAAAAGAATTTCCTCCTGGTCATCGACAAGTAATATTTGGGCTTGGTTTTTCCTCATTTTCTACTTTTAAATAACTAAAACTGTCCGTTTCCGAACGTACATTTGTCCGTTTTCGGACAGTTTATTTTTGTTCTGAAATTCTTCTTTTTTCAATATCAATGCTTTACAGGTTTTTAAAGTTGTGGCACAGATATTTCTTATTGATTATCAGTCAAATAAACAAACTCGTGGACAAAGTTATAAAACGTAAAAGTAATAAAAAACGAAATCTGATTTTAATCGGGAGTGCTGTTTTAGCTTTCGGATTTTTGGGTTATTTATCCTTTACCAAAAAACGGACACTGAACGTAAAAACTTCCGAAATACTTATCAAAGAAGTGAAATTAGATTATTTCGAGGATTTTATTGTTTTTCAGGCAAAAACCGAACCTTTGCATTCAATGCTTATCAATGTGATTGAGGGAGGTTCGGTTCAGGAGGTTTTTGTGGAAAACGGAAGTATGGTTGAAAACGGTCAGGCACTTGCAAGGTTGTACAATCCGAATACGGAACTTGGTTATCTCACACAGGAAACTGCCATTATCGAGCAAATCAACAACCTGAATGTCGGAAAGCTGAACTTACGAAATCAGGAATTGAATTTAATGAAAGATTTGGTAGCTATCGAACACGATTTCAACAATGCAAAAAATCTGTATGACAGAAATAAAAGACTGATTGAAAAAGGAGTGATTTCGCAAAACGAATGGACTATTGCAGAGGAAAACTACCGTTATCAGCTGGAGAGAAAAAATATCATTCAGGAAAGCATTGAAAAAGAAAAGCAGACTAATGCTGTTCAGATTGCACAAATGAACCAATCTATTGGAACAATGCAAAAAAGCTTGGAAATCCTGAAAAAGAACAAAGAGAATTTTATTGTTTTGGCTCCGCTTTCGGGAAGATTGTCTTCGTTTGACCCGATTTTAGGGAAAACCTATAATGCAGGAGAAAGCATCGGAAAAATTGATGTAATGAAAGGTTACAAGCTCACAGCACAAGTCGATGAATTTTATTTGGACAGGATAACAGTCGGACAAAAAGGACAAATCGAATACAAGGGAAAAACTATTGAAGTTCAGGTAACAAAAGTACTTCCCGAAGTAAAATCAGGACGGTTTGATGTTGAGTTGAATTTCTTGGTAAAAGAAGAATTAGCTTTACAGGAAGGAATCAGCTTTGGAGTAAAACTCATTTTATCCGAAAAAGACCAAAAATTAGTTTTACCAAAAGGAAGTTTTTATCAGGAAACCACAGGAAATTGGATATTTGTAGTAAACGGACAAAAAGCAGAAAGGAGACCAATCAAACTCGGAAAAGAAAATCCGTATTACTACGAAATCTTGGACGGATTATACGAAGGAGAAAAGGTAATCACTTCATC
>JBAYSC010000219.1:0-3689 GCA_041676345.1 Flavobacteriaceae bacterium
ATTATTTCTAATTCTATCATATCTTTGTCAAGTACTTGGTACACGGGGGTTGGGGTTTTATGTTTCGCAACACAAATTTCCGCAACCCTTTATTTTTATCAAAGAAAAGTCAAGATGACTTCAACCTGTCAGGTATCTAATTACCTCCTCCTCAACTCAAACAAATCGGTTCTTCTATCTTTAAGATTTTTCACACTTCCGAATTCGTGTAATTCTGTAAGTAGATCTGTATCGACATCAGCAATTAAAATCATTTCGGTATTCGGAGTCGCTTCTGCTTTGATTCCGTTGGTCGGGAAGGCAAAGTCACAAGGCGTAAACACCATCGATTGTGCAAATTGAATATCCATGTTATGTACGTTTGGCAAATTACCTACACTTCCTGCAATAGCAACATAACATTCATTTTCGATGGCTCTGGCTTGGGCACAATGTCTCACTCGAGAATAACCGTTTTGCGTATCGGTTAAAAACGGAACAAATAATATTGCCATTCCTTTGTCTGCTAAAAGTCGGCTCAATTCAGGAAATTCTACATCATAACAAATCAGCACACCAATTTTTCCGCAATCGGTATCAAAAACTTTGAGTTGGTCTCCACCTTGCATTCCCCACACTTTGGCTTCATCGGGAGTAACGTGGAGTTTTTCGTATCGTTCGATGGTTCCGTCTCTTTTGCATAAATAGCCAACGTTATAGAGTTTTCCGTCTTTCATTTCGGGCATACTTCCGGTAATGATATTGATGTTGTAGGAAATAGCAAATCCGGAAAATCTATTGACGATTTCTTCTGTGTGTTTTGCGAGTTCTCTGATGGCTTCGGGTTCGGACAAATGATTGTCTTTTGCCATAAGCGGAGCATTAAAAAACTCCGGAAACAAAGCAAAATCTGAGCGATAACCCGAGACAGCATCAATGAAATATTCCGCTTGTTGCATCAGGCTGTTCACATCGTTGTAGGGCCTCATTTGCCATTGGATAAGTCCTAAACGGATTATTTTTTTGGTAAGTGTTGGAGTGGTAGAGGGTTTTTCGAAGTAAATATTATCCCATCGCATCAACACGCCAAATTCACCCGATAGTTTATCACCTTCCAAATAGTCTTTAAGAATTCTTACGGGACGGAAGTCATTCGACATCTGAAAATTCAACACTGGATCGTGAATTTCCATTTGTTTTACTTTGTCGATATATTGTTTAGGTGTGAATTCGTTGGTATATTTGTGATAATTCGGAATACGTCCGCCAAAAACAATTCCTTTCAAGTTGAGCTTTTCGCAAAGTTCTTTCCGATAATCGTAGAGTCTTCTGCCTAAACGAAGTCCACGGAATTCGGGTTTGACAAAAACTTCGATTCCGTACAGCACATCGCCTTCATCAGTATGGGTGCTAAAAGTATAGTTGCCTGTGGCTTCTTTGTAAGTATGATTGTTGTCAAAATCATTAAAATTAACGATAATCGAAAGCGTACAACCGGCTAATTCTCCGTTGATTTTTATCACGGCCTGACCTTCCGGAAATTTATTCAACAGCTTTTTTATCTGAGATTCTTTCCAATAATTCTCAGGCATACTCGGATAGGCTTGCACCATAGCTTCTTTTAGGGCTAAATAATCTTCGAGTTTTAAAAAATCCAGTTCTATTTTATCGATTTCGTTCGGATTCATATAAGGTGTTTTTGGGATAATCATTCAAAATTACATAAATAAACAGTACAAACATCTTGTTCGTTTTTTTAAGCTGTATTTTCTAAGTTTATTTTGGAATAACAAATCAATTGAGGTTTATCGGTGTTATGTCAAATTTTGTATCTTTGTGATTATAAAAAATATAGAGCTATGACAACAATAACCATAAATAAACGAACTAAAGCAGGTAAGCTTCTTTTTGAAATGGCAAAATTGCTTTCTGAAAAAGAAGAAGGTGTGGTTATTAAAGAGAATGACAAGGAAGAAAAGAGCCCTTACAACCCTGAATTTGTGAAGGAAATTCTTGATTCGGCTGCGAGTAAAAAGCGTTATGAGGTAAAAAATGTTGATGAATTATGGGAAAGTTTATAGTTCTTTTAACTCAAAAGGCAAAAGACGATATTGCTAAACATAAAAAGTCAGGAAATAAGGCCTCAGAAACGAAAATAAAGAAAATACTCGAAGAACTGAAAGAACACCCATATACAGGAACGGGAAAACCTGAACAGCTTAAACACGTATTGGCAAACTTTTGGTCAAGACGTATAAACCAAAAAGACAGAATTATCTTTCTGTTGAAGAAGATATAGTAACTGTTGAGGTTGTTTCAGCAATGGGGCATTACCAAGATAAATAACTCATCAAAATCCTATTACCTTTGTAGCAGGATTTTTTAATTATGAGCCAAACCTTCGCAAACAAAGTCATCGATTTCAACCGAAATTTACATTATTCGGGAAATTTGCCTGATGGTTTTCAGGTGTTGAATCCGTATCTGGATAATCCGGAAACGATGGAAGTAATGCAACAATTCTATCACAAATATTACAACGATACTAATAAGCGTAAATTCATAATCGGAATCAACCCGAGTAGGAATGGAGCAGGAGTAACCGGAGTTCCGTTTACGGATACCAAACGATTAGAATCGGTTTGTGGAATTCCGATGCATTCGGCTCATACACACGAAATTTCTTCGGTTTTTGTGTATGATATGATTCAGACTTTTGGAGGTGTAGCAGATTTTTACAGCCGATTTTATATCAATTCGCCTTTTCCGCTTGCTATTGTAAAAAGGTCAAAAGAAGGAAATTTTCTCAACGCCAATTATTATGACGATAAAAAACTTTTCGAAAGTGTCAAAGGTTTTATGATTGCGTCTTTAGAGAAACACATCAGTCTGGGTTTAGACACTTCGGAGGTCTTTATATTAGGAAAGAAAAATGCCGAATTTCTCACCAAACTCAATAAGGAAAAAACCTTGTTTGATAAAATGACCGTTTTAGAACATCCGAGATATATACAACAATATAAATCCAAAGAAAAACAGCTGTATATTGATAAATATATTTTGGCTTTGAGTGGAATGTAGCTGACAATTAAATTCTCATTTTGCCTCCTCCTCAAAATTCCTTATATTTGTCAGATTAACTACAAATTTTAATCTTATGGGAAAAGGAGATGTGAAAACTAAAAGAGGAAAAATTATTCGTGGTTCATACGGTAAGTTACGTCCTCGAAACAAGAAAGCAGAAACTCCAACTGCTAAAACAAAATAAAAAAAACGGCTCAATTTTGAGCCGTTTTTCGTTTTTACTGATGAATGCCTGTTACAGACTTCATAAATCAAAAATCGTTAATCAAAAATCTTAAATCCCTACTTACTTCCCAGAAGCACTAACTCATCTACACGGATTTCGGTAATGTAACGTTTTTGTCCGTCTTGGGTGTCATAGCTTCTGTACGTAATTTTACCTTCAACGGCAATTTCTTTGCCTTTGGTAACGTACTTTTGCATAATTTCTGCAACTTTTCCGAAAGCAACCAAATTGTGCCATTGGGTTTCTTCTACCTTTTCGCCTTGAGCGTTGGTATAATAATCGTTCGTTGCAAGCGATACACTTGCTTTCATTCCACCGTTTTCGAAGTTTACTACTTCTACATCTTTTCCTGTGTGACCAATAAGCGTCACTTTGTTACGTAATGACATAATCTTAAAAA
>JBAYSC010000220.1:0-3578 GCA_041676345.1 Flavobacteriaceae bacterium
AAGCTCAGCCTGACGTACCGTCCACCAATAACCATTAACTACTGAACAAGTTGTCGTTTACTGAACACTCCCGATAGCTATCGGGACTGAACACTTGCTTGTCGAAACTACAACACAGGCATACACAGCAGCGGTTTCGGTTCTGAGGCGGGTGTTGCCCAACGAGACGGGAAGGTAGCCTTTGGCTAAAGCCGTTTCTACTTCTTTTTCCGAGAAATCGCCTTCCGGGCCAATCAGTATCGTGATTTTTCCTTTGGGTTGCACTTCTTTGACAAGCTCTTTCTTGTCAGATTCGATGCAATGGGCAATAAAAAGTTGACCGCTCATTTCTTGCCCGATAAAATCAGAAAAGCGAATCGGGCTGTTGAGTTTCGGTAAATAATACTGCAGCGATTGTTTCATAGCCGAAAGCAGAATTTTTTCAAAACGTTCGGTTTTTATTTCTTTCCGTTCGGAATGTTCGCAAATTATAGGTGTGATTTCACTAATCCCGATTTCGGTTGCTTTTTCCAAAAACCACTCGTAGCGGTCGTTCATTTTAGTAGGAGCTACGGCAAGATGAAGCTGATAATCACAAGGGTCAAAAAAGGTGTTTTTAATGATTTTCACCTCACATTTTCGCTCAAAGGCAGATGTAATTTCGCCTTCAAACAAGTGGCCTTTTCCGTTGGTCAGGTAAATTAAATCGCTTTCCTTTTTACGTAAAACCCTTACAATATGTCGGCTTTCTTCTTTGTCAAAAGAAAAATGAGTAGAATGTTGGTCGATTTCGGAAGAATAAAAAAGTTGCATTGCTGTAAATGTGAAAATGCAAATTTACATTAAATTGAGATGGGTTTCCTTTGGTTTCCATTTTTTTTCCTCGATAAGTTTTAGCAATTTTGCAGCATACAAAAAGTCAGAAAAAATGATTTCACGCAATACGATAGACACGGTTTTTGAGGTAGCCCGGGTGGAGGAGGTTATCTCAGATTTCGTTCAGCTCAAACGGGCAGGCAGCAACCTGAAAGGGTTGAGCCCTTTTGCAGACGAAAAATCACCTTCGTTTATGGTGTCGCCTGTGAAACAGATTTGGAAGGATTTCAGCTCCGGAAAAGGGGGAAACGTAGTAACGTTTTTGATGGAACACGAACATTTTTCCTATCCCGAAGCCATACGGTTCTTAGCCAAAAAATACAACATCGAAATCGAAGAAACCGAGCAGACTTCCGAAGAAAAAGAACAGGCTTCGGAAAAAGAAAGTATGTATCTGGTTTCGGAATTTGCTCAAAGCTATTTTCACCAAACCCTTTTAGAAACCGAAGAAGGCAAGGCAATCGGGCTTTCTTACTTCAAAGAAAGGGGTTTTATTAGCGAAACCATCAAAAAATTCGGTTTGGGCTATTCTCCCGATCGTTGGAGTGCCTTTACCGATGAGGCTCTCAAAAGCGGTTACCAGTTGGAATTCCTCGAAAAAACCGGACTTACCATTGTTAAAGATGACAAGAAATTCGACCGATTCAAAGGCAGGGTGATGTTTCCGATTCACAGTATGTCGGGTCGGGTTTTGGGTTTTGGAGGACGAATCCTCACAAGTGATAAAAAAGCAGCCAAATACCTGAATTCGCCTGAGAGCGAGATTTATCATAAAAGCAAAGTTCTCTACGGACTTTTTCAGGCAAAACAAGCCATTGCCAAAAATGACAATTGCTATTTGGTTGAAGGTTATACGGATGTAATTCAGTTCAACCAATCGGGAATTGAAAATGTGGTGGCTTCGTCCGGAACGGCTCTCACTCCCGACCAAATTCGCCTGATTAGCCGTCTTACCAAAAATATTACCGTGCTTTTTGATGGAGATGCAGCAGGACTTCGGGCTTCCATCAGAGGAGTTGATTTGATTCTGGAAGAAGGAATGAATGTGAGAGTCTGCACTTTTCCCAACGGTGAAGACCCTGACAGCTTTGCCAGAAAGACTTCCTTTGAAGATTTGACCCTTTATCTGGAAGAAAATGCCAAAGATTTTATTCAGTTTAAGGCTTCGCTTTTAAACCAGGAAGCCCAAAATGACCCTATCAAAAAAGCGGAACTCATCCGGGATATGGTAACGAGTATTTCTAAAATTCCGGATCGTATAAAACGGGAGGTTTACGTCAAAGAAACCTCACGAATTATGGATATTTCGGAAGATGTTCTGGCAAACACACTGGCTCAGATCCTCAGAAAAGAACACTACGATTCGGCTAAAAAAACATTTGAGGAAAACAAAACCTTAGAAGCTGTCAGAAAGGAAGAAACTCAGCTTGAAAAAGTAGATGTGCTGTATGATCTGGAGCGGAAAATCATCGCTATTCTGCTTTTATACGGAGACAGGGAAGTTACTTTTGAAGATGTTATAGGTACCACCAACGAAGAAGGAGAGCTTCAGGAAGTTACTATCAAAAAAGCATATAAGGTTTATGAAAGAGTTTTTTTGGAATTGCAGCAAGACGAAATGGAGTTTGCCAATGAGCTGTTCAGCAAAATTTATACAGATTTGATTTTTCAATTCAATCAGAAAGGTTATTTGGAGCGGCAAATCTATCTGACAAAAGCCCCTCAGGAATATATCACCGAAATTTCGGATATTATGATGGAAGACGAACGGTTTAAATTAGATAATTGGGAGTCGAAACACATTTATCCTAAGACAAAAGAAGCCGAGGACACGATTGTGCAATATGTGACCGAAACGGTTCTGACACTACGGTGGTATCTGATCAACCGGCTTATCGAAAGCGAAAAAAACACCATTCAAAATACCGAAAATGCTGATAACACTCAGGCTCTTGTTAACATTACGGATTATAACCGCCTTATCCACCGCATTGCCAAGGAAACAGGAAGAGTGGTGTATCGGGTTTAGGATTTAGTTTCCGTAGATTTCGCTGATTTTCGCAGAAAATTTAACAATCATAAAAACAGTAGTGAAAATCTGTGGAAAATAGTCAATGCCAATTCCGTTATAACAAAAACAAATAAAATCACCTCCAAAAGTTTAAAAATAAATCGTATTTTTGTACGAAATAAAAAAACAGATTATGGCTTTAGAAATAACAGATGCTACTTTTGAAGAAGTAGTTTTAAAATCAGACAAACCGGTATTGGTTGATTTTTGGGCAGTTTGGTGTGGTCCGTGTCGAATGGTTGGTCCCATCATTGACGAAATCAGCAACGAATATGAAGGCAAAGCAGTGGTAGGAAAAGTTGATGTAGATGCCAATCAGGAATTTGCAGCAAAATATGGAGTGAGAAACATCCCGACAGTGCTTGTTTTCCAAAACGGAGAAGTAGTAGCCCGTCAGGTTGGGGTAGCTCCGAAGAAAAACTATACCGATGCTATTGATGCATTAGTATAACCGCTGAAAAACACAAACATACAAAAGCTGATTAGTTAAGTTTTATGCTTAATTATTCAGCTTTTTAATTCTCAGGACTAAGAGCCTGTTTAAAATTTATCTAATAATTTGTTTATGCTTCTTTTTGGCTGCAACTTCGTTATATTTTCTTGAGATAGAACACCGCTATCTCAAGAAAATATGCCTTGTTTCGCTCAAAAA
>JBAYSC010000221.1:0-3563 GCA_041676345.1 Flavobacteriaceae bacterium
AAATTCTCAAATCTTAAAAATCACTCACGGTAAATAAGAATTTTAGTCAAATGTTTAATTCTACTATAGAAAATACCGACTTACTTTTATCCAAAGCACAAAAAGAATCGCTCTATCTCAAACTGATAGAACAGTTGGAAAAAGATTTTACTTTGGCTAATCAAACGATTACTATCAAAGAGGATACTTCGCCTTTTGACTTAAAAACCGAACTTCAAAAAAGGGTTTATGATTTGATTCAGCACAAATTCACAGAATACCTGAATTTATTATACATTATTGATGTTCCCGAAAAGGAAATCAAAGCCATGACTTCGGTTGATTTGGTAGAATTATCCGAACAGATTGCGTTTTTGATTCTAAAAAGAGAATGGCAAAAAGTTTGGTTTCGCAACAGGCTGTAAGTTTTCAGTTTTTGAAATTTGCGGTAAAAAAACAAAATAATCATCGCAAATTTGCGGTAAAAAATTTATATATTTGCCGCACAAACAGTGTTAGGTATGGCTAAATATATTTACGAATATAAAAACTGGACAGACTTTTCGTGGAACGAAAAAGCCATAAATGCCGTATTTGGTGAAGTAAAGCTGATGCAGGGCAAAATAATCGGGCAGATGAATGCTTTGGGTTTTTCAGCCAAAGAAGAAGCTACACTTACGGCTCTTACGTTAGATGTGGTAAAATCGAGTGAAATAGAAGGCGAATGGCTCAATTACGATCAGGTGCGTTCTTCCATTGCAAGACGTTTGGGAATCAATACGGCAGGACTTGTCCCGAGTAGTCGTCATATAGAGGGTATCGTAGAAATGATGCTCGATGCTACACAACGCTATACTTTACCTCTGACTGAAAATCGTCTGTTTGGCTGGCATGCAGCACTTTTCCCGACAGGTTACAGCGGACCTTATGCAATAGAAACAGGCAAGTACCGAACAGGAGAAATGCAGGTGGTTTCGGGAGCAATGGGGAAAGAAAAAATACACTACGAAGCTGTAAAACCAAGATTAGTAAAAGCCGAAATGGATAAGTTTCTGGATTGGTTCAATAATGACAACCAACTCGACCCTGTAATAAAAGCGGCCATTGCTCACTTTTGGTTTATCATAATCCACCCGTTTGATGATGGAAACGGACGAATAGGCAGAGCTATAACCGATATGCTTTTGGCTCGTGCTGAAAGTAGCGGAGAACGATTTTACAGTATGTCGAGCCAGATTCTGACAGAACGTAAACGCTATTATGAAGTACTGCAAAAAGTGCAGCACAGCACAGGAGATATTACCCAGTGGCTTGAATGGTTTCTGCATTGCCTTAAAAATGCAATGTTGGCAACCGAACATACAACCGAACATATTTTACGGAAAGCCGAATTTTGGAAACTACACGAAAATACAGCAATCAATGAACGTCAGCGCATTATTTTGAATATGTTGTTTGACGGATTTGACGGAAAGCTGAAATCTTCAAAATGGGCAAAGATTACCAAAGTTTCTACTGATACGGCATTGCGGGATATAAAGGATTTAATAGAAAAAGGTATTCTGAAAGAAGCCAACGAAAGCGGACGAAACGTTAATTATGAGCTTGTATGAGTTTTCAGAAAATCTGCAATCAAATCTTTTTCTTACATTTGAATAGCTTTAATGATAAATAAACAACAGTTAAAAGAGTTTGGAGAGGGATTGATGGACAGGATTGTTTAATTCAATATCAATTTAATTTATGAAAATAAAACATATAGGATTTCTTTATGCATTAATGATTACTATGTATAGTTGTGATGCTATAAGAGTTGTTCAAGTTACAAACTTATCAGATAGTCCTATTGAAATTATAACCGATTTTCCTCATAGAATTGAAACAGAAAAAGATTCTAATGGAATTTATCAAACAAAATTAATCTCTGTGAATGACAGAATGATTATGAAAAGATATGAAAATATTCAAGTTGATACAATATCAGGAAATTTAGTTATTAAATTACAGCCAAATCAATCTTATGAAATTGCTGGAGGTATTGGAAATGCAATAGAAAAGGTCAAGCCTTATGATTTAAATCACTCAAAGTTGTCAATATATACTTTAGGGATACAATTATAGCAAAGGATAGAAATGAAATAATAGATTTATTATACAATCCGAAGACAAAATATATAAAAAAAACAGATAAGGAACGTATTAAACTAAATAATAAATTTTGGAGAAATATCATAATAAGAAATTGAAAATATACTTTTTTTAACGATACATAGGTGAAATAACGAATTATTAAGTTGAAATTAATTTTTAATTCGTATAATCTGTAATAAAATATAGACTTAACTTTTGTAAAAATAGTCAATTCGATTTTTTTCCTACATTTGAATAATATTAACTTAAAATAATACTCCGACAAAGCCCCTCTCCTTTTGTAAAGCCCCTCCTTTGGAGAGGGGTTGGGGTGAGGCTTTTAACACTAATAATATGATTTCAAAACAGCAATTCGATAAAGAACTAGAACTGATTATTGCCAATGCCATTCGTGAAGATGTTGGTGAGGGAGACCATTCCTCTTTGGCTTGTATTCCCGCTGAGGCGAAAGGCAAAGCAAAACTTCTTGTAAAAGACAACGGAATTATAGCGGGAGTGGAGTTTGCTAAAATGATTTTTGCTTATGTCGATAAAGATTTACAAGTAGAAACCTTTATCGAAGACGGGTCTGAAGTGCAACACGGAGATGTGGTTTTTCACGTATCCGGAAGTTCGCAATCTATATTGAAAGCAGAGCGTTTTGTGTTGAATGCTATGCAGAGAATGTCTGCTATTGCTACGAAAACCCGTTTTTTTGCTGATTTGTTAAGCGGAACCAAAGCCAAAATTTTAGATACCCGCAAAACCACTCCGGGAATCAGAGCTATCGAAAAATGGGCTGTGAAAATCGGAGGCGGAGAAAACCACCGTTTTGCACTCTATGATATGATTATGCTCAAAGACAATCATATTGATTTTGCAGGAGGAATATCGAAAGCGATTCAAAAAACAAAAGATTACCTTTCTCAAAACAACCTTGACCTGAAAATCATTGTTGAAGCAAGAGATTTAGAAGAGGTGAAAGAAATTCTTTCAGCCGGAGGGGTTTACAGGATTTTATTAGATAATTTTACCTTCGACCAGACCCGTGAAGCCGTTGCCCTTATCGGAGATCAAACCACTACGGAATCCTCAGGAAATATCAACGAAAAAACCATCCGAAATTATGCAGAATGTGGAGTTGATTATATCTCTTCCGGAGCGTTGACTCACTCGGTTTATAATATGGATTTGAGTCTGAAAGCTTTTTGATGGTAAATTGGGCACCCAACATCAAAATATTTCTTCGAAAAATTTGATAATCAAAAAAGTAGTTGTATTTTTGCACTCCTTTTTTGGCAATAGTGTTTCTTGGAAAAGGGATTGGTTTTAAAACATTTACAAACACTTCTGTGATTTTTTTGCCGCTAAAGAAACAGCTCAAGTCGCAGGATACAAATTTTAAACATCAGATTATGTCTGAAAAAACACAAACTCCCGAAGAGTTTTTAGCA
>JBAYSC010000222.1:0-3555 GCA_041676345.1 Flavobacteriaceae bacterium
GGCTTTACTGCTTCGTAATCACATTCTGCAAACCTTTGAAGATGTGCTTGTTGCTTCCCCCGATGAGGTAAAACCGCTGATGAATTTTGTCATTGTGGGAGGAGGTCCAACCGGAGTGGAGTTGGCAGGAGCTTTGGCAGAAATGAAAAAGAACGTACTTCCGAAAGATTATCCCGAAAAAGATTTCTCCAAACTCAATGTTTACCTGATTGAAGGCTCTCCCAATACGCTTAACGTAATGAGTGATGTGGCTAAAAAAGCTTCCCAAAAATACCTCGAAGATTTGGGAGTTATCGTAAAAACCAATTCGCTTGTAGCCGATTATGACGGAGAAACCGTAACGTTAAAATCGGGCGAAACCATAGAATCAAAAAACCTTATTTGGGCAGCGGGAGTTACCGGAAATCTGCTCGAAGGAATCCCGACAGCACACATCACCCGGGGCAACCGATTGCTTGTGAACCGCTTTAACGAAGTGGAAGGATTACCGGGTGTTTTCGCTCTGGGAGACATTGCCTCTATGAGCACACCCAAATATCCGAACGGTCATCCGCAACTGGCAAATGTGGCTTTGAATCAGGCGAAAAATCTGGGAAAAAACCTCAAGGCAAAACTTAAAGGTAAACCCGAAAAAGAGTTTGAGTATTATGACAAAGGCTCTATGGCAACCGTGGGAAAACGAAAAGCCATAGTCGATTTGCCTAAATTTAGTTTTAAAGGACGATTTGCCTGGTTTTTCTGGATGTTTTTGCACCTGATGCTGATATTGAGCGTGAAAAACAAACTCACTATTTTTATCAACTGGATGATGAGTTATTTCTATAACGACTCTACACTGCGGGTAATTTTGGATTTAAAGAGGAAAAAGGATTAAGAATTAAACCCTTACAACCCAAACTTTTTACCTGCATCCTCAATCAGGTTTGCCATTAAGGAAAACCGTTGTTTATAGACAGGATTCAGTTGATTGTCGACCAATATGTCTTTCCTGACAACAGGCACGGAATAGGGGAGTACCCATGCTCTGAGAGCCTTAGCAATAGCATCCATATTGTTGATGCCTTGCATCGCCTGCACTCCGTCTGCCCAACAAACCAAACTTATGATTTGGTTGGTCAGATAGGGTTTTGAATCCCGGGCAGTGAGCTCGAGCCAATCCATACAGTTTTTCATACTCCCCGGAATAGCTCCGTGATAGAGCGGAGAAAGCCAGATTTGCACATCGCTTTGCGTGAAAATTTCGGTCATTTGCCTAACATTTTCAGGAATTTCTCCAAAGGGAATTTCCAATAAAGGAAGCTTGTTTTCCGATAAATTATACGTGATGATTTCGACATTTTTTTCTTTAAAATAAGAAGCAAAAAATGCGATAATAGTATGTGAAATTCCGTTTACGGAACTCTCGGGTGCCCCGTTAAATAGCAGTAGTTTCATAGGTTTAGTGTTCAGTAGTTATAATGGTTAATAGTTAATGGTTAATGGTGGGGGTTGGGCTGAGCTTGTCGAAGCCCTAAATTTCAAATTTCAAATCTGAATTCCCAAATCTTCAATCTTTAGCTTTTTCGAGTGTAAACGAAAATTCGGAGCCTTTTTTTAACTCGCTTTTTACGAAAATCTTCTCATCGTGTGCTTCAATAATGTGTTTTACGATGGCAAGCCCCAATCCTGAGCCGCCTTCTTTTCGGGCTCCGCTTTTGTCCACCCGGTAAAATCGTTCAAAAAGTCGTGGGATATGTTGTTTGGCAATTCCTTCTCCGTCATCCATTACCCGAACGATAATTTTGTTTTCGGTAAGGTTTTCGATGCTTACTTCGGTTGTTCCGTCTTGTTTTCCGTATTTTATAGAGTTCATAATCAGGTTAGTAACCACCTGCTGAATTTTTTCACGGTCAGCATACACCTCAACCGGATTCACATATTTCATATCAAACATCAGGAGGATATTTTTTTTGGATGCCCTCATTTCGAGTAGGTCAAAGACGTTTTCCACCACTTCTATAATGTTAAAACGGCTACAATTCAGGTTTAGATCTCCCACTTCGAGTTTGGTAATCATATCCAAATCCTGTACGATATAAATGAGTCGTTCGACACCTTTTTCGGCTCTTTGGAGGTATTTTTTTCGCAGTGATTTGTCGTTCATCGCTCCGTCTAAAAGTGTAAGCAGATAACCCTGAATCAAAAACAGTGGAGTTTTGAGTTCGTGAGAGACATTCCCGATAAATTCCCTTCGGTATTCCTCCTGAAGTTTCAGAGTTTCGATTTCGAGTTTTTTATCAGTAGCAAATTTTTTCACTTGTTCGGTAAGGGTTGCCATATCGGTAGTGACGGGTTGTTTGATAAAAGAAACCGAGTCGAGCATCGAAACATCGTCATAAATTTTCTGGATTCTTCTGTAAATGAATCGCTCTACCCGATATTGTAATACGAAAAAAGAAAAAACACTTATTCCGATAAAAAAAGAGGCAATAAACTCCCAGGAAAATTCAAAAAACCAATAGAGCAATCCGCTTACGAAAGCCGTAGAAAACAAGGCGACGTAAAAGGCAGATCGAAAGGCGAATTTATATGTTTTTTTCAGTTTCATTTTTAAAAAAACTGTATAATGTAAATTGTATAATGTATTTCTGTAAACTCAGTATTTCTGCTGATTATCAGGATTTCACATCGAGCACATCTCTCAGGGTATTCCCGACCATCATAAAACTCAAAGTTAGCAATAAAATGGCAATTCCGGGAATCAGAGCCAAATAAGGTTTGCCCAGAATAATATCACCATAACTGTCTTTAATCATTCCGCCCCAACTCGGAGTGGGTGGCTGTGCTCCAAGTCCTAAAAACGAAAGTCCGCTTTCTACCAGAATAGCAGAGGCAAAATTGGCAGCCGAAATTACGATTATCGGAGCAATGACCAAAGGCAATATGTGTTTGCCTAATATTCTAAAATGTGAATAGCCCAGTGCCTTAGCAGCCGTAACAAATTGTTGTTGTTTGACACTGATGATTTGCCCTCTTACGACCCTTGCTACTTCGACCCACATCGTGAGTCCGACCGCTATAAAAACCTGCCAGAAGCCTTTTTCTAAGGTCAACGTAATGGCGATTACCAACAAAAGAGTCGGGATAGACCATACAATATTGATGAGCCACATCACAAAAGCATCAATTTTTCCTCCGAAATAACCGGCTATACTTCCGAAGAAAATCCCGACCACGAGCGAAATAAAAACGGCTACAAACCCAATGGAAAGTGAAATCCGAGAGCCGACAAGCATTCGGCTGAGGTAATCTCTGCCCGATTTGTCTGTGCCAAGTAGGAATTTTTGGGTTTTGATGTATTTTTCAGCTGCTTCCTGAAGGTTTTTTGTATCGGGAAAATCAGCCGGAAAAACTTCTTTTTCTACCTTGATATCCGGGTCGTCATTATAGAGTATATAGGAAATTTTGTTTTCTTCCACTCTAAATTCCATAATCGGAATGTTGTGAAATTGTCCTTTTTTTCCGAAAAAATAATCCGAAAAAGAAGTTTCAGGAGCATTTTTGACGGGAATTTGA
>JBAYSC010000223.1:0-3548 GCA_041676345.1 Flavobacteriaceae bacterium
ATTGATTTTGCCACCTCTTCACTTTCCTGCAAATTCCATATATCCATAACCACTTTTCCTGCCTGAAAAAAAGCAGCAACCCCAACAATAAATGCTATCTTGTAAATCAAGTGGAGTCTTCCGAAAAGCAGAACAACAAGATTCAGAAATGCCATAAAAACTACCATCAAATTGGCAAAACTGACAATCCCCAATGTATGATTTTTTGCAGTAAAAACAGAAATACCGCTAATAAGTAAAAAAGCAATATAAGCGATAAAGACATAGTTTTTTTTAAGAATGGAAAACGAAAAATTCTGTCGCAATTTGGGAGTAATTATAATAATACTTGCCACAATAACATTCAAAATATTCAAATATAAGAATTGCGGTTTAGCGATCTCACCTCTACCAAAATTCGGCAAAAAGTCAATAATTAAATACCCTATGATAATCAAAAGGGTTATGTAATCATAGTAATAAGAATCGTCTTGTTGTGCTGTCCCCCCCCCCTTTTTAACCAATTTCGCTTTTTTATTCATACCTTTTTTGCTTTTATTATTCAAAAGTACAGACTTTTATCTTTGTTTCAAATTATGTTTTTACATATCAAAAAAACCATCTTGGTTTAAGATGGTTTTTTTGATTTTCTACGCCCGATTTTATTGATCTCCCCCTGAAATCACAATAAATTCACTTCGTCTGTTTTGTTGGTGTTCTTCTTCAGAACATTTCACACCATCAGCACAATGATTGACAAGTTGAGTTTCTCCATAGCCTTTTGCAGTAAGTCTTTCCGGGGCAATTCCGTTGTCAATGAGCCACTGTCGTGAAGATTTTGCTCTTCTGTCTGAAAGTTTTTCGTTATAAGCATGGCTTGCTCTGCAATCTGTATGGGAGCGGATGTCAACAACCAATTCAGGATATTCTGTCATTACGTTTAATATTTTTTGCAATTCGATTTCTGCATCAGGGCGGATATTTGATTTATCTAAATCGAAGTAAATATCCGGTATTCCCAACACGAATCGCAAATCGGTTCCCGGAGCCAAGACCTCTTTTGTCCTTTTGATAGATAAACCAAGTTCAGACTCTCCTGTTTTGTCCGGAATTTTAACAGCTCCTTCATCGGTAGAATAGTTTTTTTGTGAGGCTCTCACCCTATAGAGCATATCACAAGCAATTGGCTCATCAAACAGATATTGCCCCTGTTCATCGGTTGTAGTTTCTGCCAGAAGTTCTCCGCTGCTATGCAATTCGACCAATACTCCTGCCAGCGGTTCTCCCGTATCGACATCGGTTATTGTTCCTGCCAAGAGCTGTTCACACACTAATTTTTTATATTCGGTAAACTTATAAATATCGTCATAACCTTGTCCTTCTTCACGATTGGAAGAGAAAAATCCGTTGCGATCGGCATCTATATAAAATCCGAAATCATCCATAGGGCTGTTTATAGGCGTTCCGACATTCTGAGGCTGAGCATAGCCTTTTTCAGTGATTTTGGATACAAAAACATCTAAACCTCCCAAACCGGGGTGCCCGTCTGAGGAGAAAAACAATTCATTCTCAGCAGAAATAAACGGAAAGGTTTCTTTACCCTCTGTGTTGATTTCCTTACCCAGGTTAACAGGGTCACCATAAGCTCTGTGATTGACAACACTGACCCACCAAATATCTGATCCTCCTACGCCTCCGGGCATATCAGAAACAAAATACAAGGTTTTTTCGTCCGGACTCAATGCAGGGTGAGCTACATTATATTCATCACTATTAAATGGAAGTTCGGTAACTTCTGTCCAGTTACCGTCTTTAAGAAATGCTCTGTAAATTTTTAGATTTACGCTTCCTTCTGAGGATTTTCTTTTCTTGTTCAGATAATTATTTCGGGTAAAATAGATGGTTTTTCCGTCTTTGGTGAAAACCGGAGTAGCTTCGTTGAATTTTGAATCAAGTTTAGAAGAAAAATCTTCGGGAGTTTCTAAATCTCCGGTAGTGTTTATTCTCGAAGCATATAAAACCGAAAACGGCTGATTGGTCCATTTCTGGATTCTGGAAGTAAAAATGTTATTTTTTCGGGTAGAGGCAAAAATCACCATTCCGTTGTAGATGGTGGTTCCGTAATCAGAATATTCAGAATTCAGTGTTGTGGCTGGCTCTATGGCAAAACGATCGGAATTTTTCTTTATTTCTTCCAGATAATTCCCTACAGATTTATATAATTCTGCTCTGAAATCATCACCTTTTGCCTGATAAAATTTCTCTAAGTATTCATCGGCTTTTTCGTACTGCTCCATTGATTTGAGCGTTTGGGCATAACGATAATAGTATTCCGGATTAGTCGCTTCAGATTGTAGCTTAAAAAGTTCTTCATACCACTGGGCTGCTTCGGGAAACTGCGAATTAAAATAATAGGAATCTCCTACTTTCTGGAGCATTTCGGGAGTTTTATATCCTTTTTTAAAAACTTTTTCATACGTAGCAATCGCATCTACATAAGCAAATTTTTCATACTGTTTATCTGCTTTTTTTATCTGAGCCTTTTGGGCAAAACCCATAGAGGAAATAAAAAGAATTGCTATATATAAAAAATGTTTCATAGGTGTTGGGTGCTTGATGTTTACTGCTTACTATTAACTGACAACTAAAAGAACCTTGGTGACACAATTCGCTCAACTTTCTTTGTAAATTCATATCTCAAAAATATCTCATGAGAACCTGAGTTATAATTTGCCAACTTGGTGGTTTCGGCATCATAAGAATAACCTATAAACCAACCCTCACTTACCTGAAATCCTGCCAAAGCACTCACGGCCGCCTGCCACCTCCAAGCGACACCCAGAGTAAACTGCTCATAAAACAAAGCATTGACCGAAACATCTGCCTGCAAAGGTGCTCCTTTTACGGCTTTTAGCATAATAGTGGGTTTGAATTTTATATCGGCTGTCAGGTCAAACACATAACCCGAAATCAGGTAGCCGTGCATACGTTCGCTTGCCAGAGACTCTCTGTCGTTATCGTTATAATGTTTGGTTTCGAGCATATTAGGCACCGAAAGCCCCACATAGAACACATCAGAATATAAATAAGCTCCTGCTCCCACATTGGGAGAAAACCGATTGGAAATATTGTTCAGGTAAGGATCGTTCGGATTCCAGATATTGAGTTTGGTAAAATCGACGTTGAGTAAATGTCCCGTTGCCTTTAGCCCCAAAGCCAATTTATAGGTTTCATCTTCCGACATCGGAATCGTATAGGAAAAATCGGCTGAAATGGTGCTTTCTTCTGAAATACCGATTCGGTCACTCACAAAGGTAAGCCCCAAACCTACTTGTTTTCCTACAGGCGTATGAGCAGAAACAACACCGGTATCGGGAGCTCCTTCCAGACCTACCCATTGTGTACGGTACATTCCGAAAATACTCAGCACTTCACGAGAACCCGCATAGGCCGGATTCACATTAACCGTGTTATACATATACTGTGTATATTGCGGATCCTGCTGGGCATTTACGGCAAATGACAAGAAGATAAGTATTGCGAAATAGCTTTTATGTAGTTTTTTATGC
>JBAYSC010000224.1:0-3477 GCA_041676345.1 Flavobacteriaceae bacterium
ACCGACGACAGTTTATCTCCGTATTTCGACTGAAAACCACCAGCCGAAAAGTCCACATTTTCGACCATCTCAGTATTGGTAAAACTCAGTCCTTCCTGCTGCCCCGACCGAATCAAAAACGGACGATAGATTTCTATTTCGTTTACGTAAACCAGATTTTCATCATAATTTCCGCCTCTAACGTTGTATTGTGTGCTGAGTTCGTTATTGGAATAGACTCCCGGAAGTGTTTTCAAAACGTTTTCGATTCCCGCATTAGCTCCCGGAATCAGGCGGACGGTTTTCGGGTCAAGAGCCGTAACACCTTCAATTCGTTTTCTTCCGTCAGACGTGATGACAACGGTTCCCAACTCTTCTGAATTGGTGCTCAGAACCGGATGAAATTCAAAATCTTCGTTGGGTTTTAGTTTCACATAAACCATATAAGGCTGAAATGAAATATGAGCAAAAATCAGCTGACCTTCTGTGTTAGAAGGAATCTCAAGCATATAAAATCCGTTTTTGTTGGAAATGGTTTTCGCCTGGGCAAAACTTACGGAAACACCTTCAACGGCTTCGTTTTTTTCGTTGAGAATCACACCTTTCACTCGTGAAGTTTGTTGAGAAAAGGCACTCAGCCCTATCAAAAGAAATAAAAATACTAAGAGTTTATTCATTGGTTTTCTGACTTCTAAAAAAATGCGTTTCAAAGGTAGTAGAATTTCCGACATTATCGGTAACAACCAGCTTTAAATTGTTTCTGCCCTCCTGCACCTTTCCGTCAGCAAAATCGTGAACCAGCCGTTTGGTTTTGTAATCATATTCCATCAGTATCCACACATCGTTCAGATAGGCGTTGTAGGTGTCAATTCCCGAATCGTTATCGTCAATTTCTACTTGTAAAATCGGCTCTTTGCTCAACCATTTTCCTTCGGAGAAATTAACAGGCTGTACACTCGGAGCAATCGTATCCTGCACTAACGCAAATTCACCCGTGTTTCGTGTCCAGGTCTTGAAAAAAGTATCAGAAACCTGGGTTTTGTTGTGTT
Organism: Flavobacteriaceae bacterium; assembly: GCA_041676345.1. Classification (GTDB taxonomy): domain Bacteria; phylum Bacteroidota; class Bacteroidia; order Flavobacteriales; family Flavobacteriaceae; genus Flavobacterium. The sequence continues at coordinate 1,029 of JBAYSC010000224.1, forward strand.
TTTTTTGGTTGCCGTCTAAGGTGGCGATGTAGGTTTTGCTTCGTAAATGCTTCGGAACAGAAGTGTCATTAAAGGTAATCGCATAGTTTTTATGTACGGGAATCGTGCTGTCTGCAAAGGTTAAAATTCCGTTTTTGACCTCAAAAAGCAGTTCGAAATCTTCGTAAAAAACATTCGGAGCTACATAAACCGACACGTTTTCTTTTTCGTACAGATTTTCGATTTTTGATTTTAAAACAAGCGGACTTTTGAGTTGTTTTTTTACTTTCGAACTCTCAGGGCTGTGTCTGACAGGAGCGACAATCGTGATTTTATTTTGGTGAAAATCAGTTATTTCGATTTTAAAAGTGTGGGTAATGTTGGGGCTTGGCTCAATAATTCCGGTTTTTTTGTTGTGAGCCACCAAACTTAGCGGATAGTGATTTTTTAAAAAGAGTTTTTGGGTTCTGTTTTTTTGCTTTATCCATTTTTCGTAATCAATAAAAGCATTGAGATAGCGGGTTTCTGAAAAAGCAAAGGTGTTGAAAGTAACCGAAAAATCGGGACTTCCGTTAAGGAAAGTTTCGATTTTATACACTCCGTTTTTGTTGTAATTAAAGTCAAGTAAATCATAGACATTCACTCCGAAACCGATTTTTCCGTCAGCCGAAACAGGCTCAGCCAGATACGTTCCGTCTTTTTGTAGAGAAAGAGCCACATTAGAAGGATTTTCTGAGCTGTTGGCAACCGATTTCTCTCCGATAGGATAGACCGTCAGGCTGTTGATGATGGGTTTTTTGGTGTCTGTAATTCGTTTGCTGAACCCAAAATACATCGGGTTGATAATGTTTTCGGTTTTGGAATCACGAATTTCAAAATGCAGATGCGGTCCTCCCGAACCTCCCGAATTTCCCGAAAAAGCGATGAATTCACCTTGTTTGACTTTAAAATCAGAAGCGGTTAAGAAAAATTCCGCTTCATAAGATTTTCGGTTGTATTGATGCTGTTTTACGTAGGCTTCAATCTCGGGAGCAAATTTCTGCAAATGACAATAAACCGTAGTGTAGCCGTTGGGGTGAGAAATATACAGGGCTTTGCCGTTGCCCCAGGTGGAAACTTTGATTCTCGAAATATAGCCGTCTGCAGACGAAAGCACCCGCAAGCCTTCTTTTCGTTGGGTTTTAAAGTCTATACCCGAGTGAAAATGATTGTTTCTCAGCTCTCCGAAAGTTCCTGACAAATGTAAAGGCACCTCCAAAGGCGAAGCAAAATAATCTGTAGGATAATCGGTTTGCTGGGCAAAAAGCACCTGAACCGACAAAAAAACAAACAACAATAACCGCATAGTTTTGGTTTTTGGTTAAAAATACGATTTTTGTCGGTTGGAGCAAAAAATAAGTTGGAAAAATTGAGAATGATTTACGATTTTAAAATCATCTCTTCATAAGGAATCACAGTTTCAAAACCTTTGTTTTTAAAATAATCAGTAGGGTCTTGCTCAGAGGCTACTAAGACAAAATCACCACCCCAAGCCCCAAGGCTTTTGATGCTTCCGTTAAAATCGGGAAAAAGCAATTTTTTTACGGTTGGCATTTCCAGAACTTGGCTCATTACAGCCTCGTGTTGGTCTGATAAACTACAAAAATCTGCTAAGGATTTGGCTTGGAGAATCTCCCCGGTGATGTGATTTATTTGCTCAACAATTTCGGAAATTTGTGGTTTTTTGCTCTGGTAATTGGCAATGGCTGTTCGGCTGTTTTGCTTTTTGTTTAAGTAAACAAAATATAGATTTTGGGTGAAATTCGGTCGAAAGTTTACCGTTTCAACAACAGACTTTCCGTTTTTTAATTGATATAAAACAGCAGTGTTGTGTGAGGCACAGGCAATGTCATAACCGCTTCCCGAAAAGGTGTTTTTCAATAATTCATACGGATTTATTTTTAGCCATTGAGCGATATTGTTGATTAGGGTAGAGGAGGTGCCCAAGCCCCAAAATCGAGGAAATGTGAGGAAGGTTTTTACTTCAAAACCTTTTTCGCCTTCCAAAAAAGAAGGATTTAGTTTATAAGCTTCATAGAGAATTTCTGCCAGTTTTTGCTCCACGGAATTTTCCGTAGAGAAAGTTTGATTTTTAATGGAGTCAATAGGCAAAACTACATCCAACCAAACCGATTTGTCAGCATCAAAACTCTTCCAACTAATAGTGTTTGAATCGTTTGTTTCAACTTCTAAACTTTGCCCAAAAGTGGTAGGCAAAGCCAGAGCTTTGGCTCCGTCAAGAACCGTATATTCCCCTGTGAGGAGCAGTTTTCCGTTGCTGTAAAAAGTTTGTTTTGACATTTTAATGATGAAGTGATTTAAACTTTTTTCAATTGGCTAAAAAAATGTTCTTTTTGCCCTGTTTTTTGTCTTTTTCTTACTCCGTAGCTCTGCTATGCAGTGCAAAAAAGCCTTCAAACAGAACAAAAAT
>JBAYSC010000225.1:0-3477 GCA_041676345.1 Flavobacteriaceae bacterium
GCATCATTACTGTCTTCCAACCACGGGCATTCGTCTGAAATAGTAACGGAATCATCGTGCCAGTTTTTCATAAACAGCCCGATTACTTCATAGCCTTGCTCTTTTAATAAATAGGCCGCAACACTCGAATCTACTCCTCCCGAAAGCCCAACAACAACTCGTTTCATCTCTTTAAAAAAATTTGTGCAAAGGTACGGGTTTTTATGGGAATTTTCTAGTTAACTATTGGGTTGGAAAAAGTAAGAATGATTACTCAAAGAGTATTTTTTTTTTATTGTTTAAAATGTTTAAGTGTTTGTCTTAATGAGTGTTAATTTTTAAGCAAGTTAAAATTTTAACATTTTTAATTTGTGTTATTCCTTTGTTTTGTTTTGTGTCATATTAATTTTAAACTTTATTTAATATGAGAAAAATTTTATTTAGTGGGCTTGCATTTGTAGCATTTGCAACCGCAGGGTTTGCCAACTCAACAGAGTTGAAGATGGAAAAAGAGCTTAATACAATGGAGTTAATATACCCTTGTAATGCTCTTTTATTAGTTTACGATACTGACGGAAATTTAGTTGACCACTTATTATTTTTTAGTGATGTGGATAATGGGAAAGATTGTGCAGATAATATATGGGGAATTGTTAGAGAATATCAGGATAGATATCCTGGATATATAGTAGAAGTGAAAAGATAATCACGCTATTATAATAAGCATAACCACCACTAACATCAATTAGGTTGGCGGTGGTTTTTTTATTACGAAGTGATTTAAACTTTTTTCAATTGGCTAAAAAAATGTTCTTTTTACCCTGTTTTTTATCTTTTTCTTACTCTGTAGCCCTGCTATGCAGTGCAAAAAAGCCTTCTAACAGAACAAAAATATTCATTTTTCGCTTCATCAAAAAAGTTTAAATCACTTCTACAAATAATAACTTAATTAAAATAAAATATTATGAGGTTTTGGAGTTGTATTATAGTAGGATTAAGTACTATGTTTTGTGTCGCTCAGGATATGGTTGTAACCTATCAGGCATATTATGACACTAATTCGCCTCGAAAAAGGCAAGAAGTTCTTTATGTGAAAAATAATGTCTCTGTATATGAGGAATTGTTGAACACAACCGAAGACTGGAAACAAGAGGAAAAAGATGAAAACACATTAATTTTTCCTGCCGATTACAGTGGAATATGTAATCCTTATCTCAAGATTGATAAAAGTAAAAAAGAAATATATTTTTTTGATAAAATTGCTAAAGATGTTTTTTTAGTTCAGGATATTTATCCTGAATTTCAATGGAATATAACCCAAGAAACTAAGGAAGTATCCGGATATGCCTGTATAAAAGCTACTACAAAATATAGAGGCAGAACCTGGGAGGTGTGGTTCACTCCCGACATTGCGGTTTCTTCAGGACCTTGGAAACTTTATGGATTACCCGGACTCATACTTGAGGCTTATGACATAGCGAAGAGATATACCTATGTAGCTACAAAAATAGAATACAAAAAAAACGATTTGTTTGATAAGGACTTTAAAGAACTTTGTCAAACTCAAAACAAAAAACCAATAAGTTATAAGCAATTATTGGAAGACAGAGAAGAAGCTCGATTGAATTTTCATCAAGAACTTTCACAAAAAAGAGGAGTTAGTATTCAATCATCTCCTTTACCCCGAACAGGATTAGAACTTAAATATGAATGGGAAGAATAAATATTTATCTCGTTATTTTTCTTTTTTGCTCTTATTGTCTAAAGGCACAAACACAAATTACAGGGAATGTTACAACATTTTCGGGTGAAACACTTCCGGGAGCTTCTGTTATACTCAAAAACTTAGAAGGTAAAATACTAAAATTTGCTTTGACTGATACAGAAGGGAATTATTCTATGCCTTTAGAGGAGGTTGGTAGCTATGTCCTCGAAGCTAATTTTATTGGTTTTATAAAACAATCTATTGATTTCGAACTTGCTAACAACCAGAAGTCTTTCGTTAAAAATTTTGTTTTGGAAGAGTCTTCCGAAATGTTACAGGGTGTTGTGATTGAAGTAGAAAATCCTGTACAACGCAGGGGTGATACTTTGATATACAGTGCCAAAGCTTTTGCAACAGGACACGAACAAGTGGTGGAAGACCTGCTCAAAAATATTCCGGGTATAACGGTTGAAAAAGACGGAAGAATCATATATGAAGATAAGGAGATAGAAAAAGTAATGATTGAAGGTGACGATTTTTTTAACCGTGGTTATTCTCTTCTTACTAAAAATATGCCTTCACAGCCCTTGGATAAAGTCGAAATTCTCCGTAATTATTCTAATAACAAATTACTTAAAGGTATAGAAAATTCCGATAAGGTAGCTCTAAATCTGACCATAGAAGACAAATATAAAAATATATGGTTTGGAAATTTAAGTTTGGGATATGATGTTTTTTTACAAGATAATTATGAAACATCGGGAAATTTGATGAGCTTCAGTAAGAAAATAAAGCACTTTTTTACTTTCGCAATGAATAATATCGGAGTCGATAAAGTAGGGAATATTGACGGAATGTTTTATAATACTACCGATATTGAAACAATTGGTCAGACCTCAAGAGCTATGCAGGTAATGGGTTTGTCAGCAGGAGGAACCCCTCTGAAAGACCACAGAACTCGATTTAATAATGTGGAAATGCTCTCTCTCAACAGTATTTTCCCTGTAAATGAAAAAATAAAACTGAAACTATCGGGGTTTTTGGGTTTTGATGAAATGGATACTTTTAGAAACTCCTTTTCGGTTACAGATTTACCCAATACCTACTTTGAAAATCATGAAAATCAGTATTTTAGGAGCTATCTTAAAAAAGGGTATTTGAATCTTTTTATGACCTATGATATTTCCAAAACACAGATGTTACAGACTTCAAGTCTTTTTAACCAGGGAGGTGTTGATGATAAAAATAATCTGACTTTTAATACTGTAAGTACTTTAGAAAGATTAGAAACTAAAAATGTCTTTTTTGACCAAAAATTAACCTATACCCATAAGTGGAAAGAACGTAATGTTGTTTTACTTAAAAGCCGTTTTTTCAGTAATGAACTCCCTCAATACTATCAAATCAATGATTATTTGTTGGGAGATTTATTTGCTTATGATAATTTATCTTCAATAGATAACACAATCGAAAATCATAAGCAATATGCAGGAATAGAGGCAGATTTTAAGTTAAAACAGAAAAAAGGGAATGTATTAGATTTTAAAGTAGGTTATGAGCATAACATTGATGAACTGCAAACTAACTTTCGCTTATTTACAGATGATGAAATCCTAACTCCCAATGATTTTCAGGCAAAAAACAAATACAATACAGGAAATTTATACCTAAAAAGCGGGTATAATATGAAGCTTTCTAAGTTTTTTTTAGGGACAACTTTTGGAGTATATCAGTTATTTAATAGCTATGAAACGGAAATTCACATAACAAAGCAAAAACCTTTTTTTATCAAC
>JBAYSC010000226.1:0-3463 GCA_041676345.1 Flavobacteriaceae bacterium
AATTGTATCAAAATCAGGTTTTCGTAACCGACAATGTAGAGGGAATCGTACCGGAATTTCTGACAATGCTCAAAGGAGTTATCGACTCTCCGGATATTCCTCTGAATGTTTCCCGTTCGTATCTTCAGGCAGACGGAAATGTGAAGAAAATTTCCAACTACATTACCCGAAAAGTAGCCGATAAACTCAAATCACTTTTCAACGAAAACCGTGAAGATTTCGAGAAAAAATGGAACGACATCAAAATCGTGATTGAATACGGAATGCTTTCTGAGCCGAAATTCTACGAAAAAGCAACCGATTTTGCACTTTACCCTACAGTTGATGACAAGTTTTTCACGTTTGCAGAACTGAAAGAAAAACTTGCAGAAAACCAAACCGACAAAGACGGAAAACTGATTATTCTGTATGCTTCAAACAAAGACAATCAACACAGTTACATTGCTTCTGCCAAAGAAAAAGGTTACGAAGTATTGTTATTAGATTCTCCTATTGTTTCGCATTTGATTCAGAAATTGGAAACGGATAACGAAAAAATATCTTTTGCAAGAGTCGATGCAGACCATATTGATAACCTTATCAAAAAAGACGAAGAGCAGATTTCCAAACTTTCGGACGAGGAAAAAGAAACCCTGAAAACTTCTTTGGAAACCATTATTCCTAAAGAAAAATATATGGTTCAGCTCGAAGCTCTTGACAGCCAATCCGCTCCGTTTATTATTACCCAATCGGAGTTTATGCGGAGAATGAAAGAAATGAGCCAATCAGGAGGCGGAGGAATGTTCGGAATGGGGAATCTCCCTGAAATGTATAATTTGGTGGTAAACACCAATTCTGATTTGGCTACTAAAATCCTTTCTGAAGCAGATGATACAGCTAAGCAAAACCTTATCAATCAGGCTCTTGATTTGGCTAAGATTTCACAAGGATTGCTCAAAGGCGAAGAACTCACGAATTTTGTTAAGAGAAGTTTTGAGTTGATTAAGTAATCAAATAAGTTTTTTAAAACCCACGAATGCACAACTATTTTTATTTAGTGTATTCGTGGTTTTTTATTTTTGAATTGTCAGCTCTCTGAAATAATCATCAGCAATAAACTCTGCACTTTCTGCCCAAAGCCAATTATCAGTATTGGTAATGTTTGAATAGGTTTTTGAAGAAAGAAAGTTTTTATAGGCAGTATCAAAATCACAGTTTTCTTTTTCTGCAATGATGTTTACCGTATGCTCTATTTTCAGCATAATATCAAAGGTAATATCCTCTCCGTTAAAGGTATATTTCGTTTCCATTGAGTTCAATTCTGTTGAGCAAAGTTAACGTTTTGATTGCTTTTTCGGTATGGAATGACACTTGGTCTTGTAATTTATCTGTTTTCAGACGTGTAATCGTTTCTTCTTCGGTATAAGTATCGTCAATATATGCTGATATGGTTCGGGCAATATCGTCATCGGCTACTTTACCTTTAACTACATCAAAATCGTGTTGTAAATGTCCGTCTTTTCGGTTTTTCTTTATCATCAACAGCCATTCGATAGAGGCTTTTTCGTAAATTTTATAACTTAGTGTTATGATGTCTTCGTTCCATTCAAATTCATAGAGAAAAGCACCTTCACCCTCATAACGGGCATACATTTTATAAGCCCAATCTTCTGCCTGGTTTCGTGATGTAGTCAGGTAGAACCCCTTGCCAAAATCTCTTTTGTTTTTTGATTTTGCAAGGTCAATGAAATCAAATTTGCAGTTTGAACCGTGATACAGCTTCACAAGGCAACTTGTTTTTTACGGTTTAACACATCTTCTACGAAATAATATGCCTCTTCAAGCGGTTGTGTATGCAAAGCACCGTAATGTTTCCGAATAAGTTTATCCAAGCCTTTTTTCTGAAAAAAGGCAAAGGCATCTTTTGCGGAAATATTATGCTTTTTAGCAAACAATTCCGTAGCGATGATTATCATCAGGTTTTCATCAGGACGATATGTTTTTTTCTTATTCAAAACCTGTTCTTGTTTTCACAAAGATACATTAAATTGCCAAATATATACAAAGGGATAAAAATGTCATTTAAAATTTATAGAGGAAAATGCAAAAACCCTCGTCAGAGTTTAAACGCTGACGAAGTTGAATCTATTCTCTGATAAACAAAAGACAAACAACAGACAAAGCTACTTTTATAGAATAAAATCTAAATAATTGTTTTTGGAAATCACATCAAAACCTGCATCGGGATAAGCTTTAGCAAAGGCAGTTGGAATTTTAGATTTTTTGTTTTCATTCCATTTAAACTCAAATCCCGAAAGCGTATCGGTTTGCTCTTCCAACCAGTCCAGCTCTTGTTGGTCATAAGTTCTCCAAAAATAATTCCGTACTTTCATTTTTCGGTAGTGTTGTTTTTTTATTCTTTCACAAGCCAGATAATTTTCCCACAAATCTCCTACATCATTTCGCAAATCCAACTGTTTGAAATTATCAATAAGTGCATTTCGAATTCCGTTATCATAAAAATACCAGCGGGAAGTTTTGGTAATTTCTTTTCGTAAATTCCTGCTGAATCCCTCTACTTTGAACAGCACAAAGACCTTTGAAAGCAAATCCAAATAGCGTTCTACGGTGTTTTTAGAAATTTGAAGCTGATTTCCGAGTTCCTGCAATGAAACTTCTTTCCCTAACTGAAAAGCTATCAATCTAAGTAAATCATAAATTTTCCCCGAATTTTTTATTCCGTCAAAAATCAGAATGTCTTTGAGCAGATATGAATTGATGATTTCGTACAGATAATCCTGCTTTTCCTGCCAGTCATCGTATTGTTCCAACTCGGGATAACTTCCGAAAATAAGACGTTGCTCTAATTTTTCGGTTGTCTGCTTGTAGTTTTCGTACTGCGAAAATTCTATTTGGGAAAGCGGAAAAAGATAAAGCGTATTTTTCCTCCCGACAAGCGGTTCTCCCAAAGTATTGTTCAAATCAAACATTGATGACCCCGTAGCAATCACCTTGATTCCAGTAATAGTATCAACAATCAGCTTGAGAATCAGTCCGATTTCAGGGATATGCTGTGCCTCGTCAATAACCAGAACATCAATTCCCGAAAGCAGTCTTTGATAGTTGGCAACCGAGCGTTCCTGCAACAGACTGACATCTTTTATATCTTCTCCGTTGAGTTGCAGATAGTTATTTTGGGTTTCGGTTTCAATATAGCTTTTGATAAGTCGGGTCTTGCCCACACGCCTTGCCCCCAATACTATCAGAACTTTATTAGGAACTAATTTCTTTTTAAATTCAGTCTGCAAGGCTCTTTTATAATAATTTGCCATTGTACTTTGAGTGTAAATTCAATGCAAATATCATTAGTGTCCACTATAAACTTTAAAAAGTTATTTGAAATTATTGATAATTAGAAAATTAAACGTGATTTTAGGCGGTGACGATTTGAAATGAGTTTTGGTTAAGTTCGTGAAAAACCGAA
>JBAYSC010000227.1:0-3446 GCA_041676345.1 Flavobacteriaceae bacterium
AAACTGATAACTGTAGGTGAAATATTTGCCGTTTCGATAATCGGGATAACCGTAGTCAAATCAAAGATTCCGATGCCGTCACTGTTCAAATCGCAATATTCCAACGGGTCTAAAACAGGGTCAACCGGAGCATCAACAATCATCAATGTCAACGTCATATAACTCACACAACCATACTGGCTCTGGGCTTTTACGACAACAATCTGGTTGTTGGTGCCCATATATGGTGAAGGCAAAGCATTCACGCTGTTCTCAGCATCTGTAAGGGTTTCGTAGTAGGTAATCGTTGTGCCTGTTACACCTCCGCTGGCTGCAGCGGTACGGTCGGTAAGCATGAATGGGGCGGTGTTTTCGTCATTACAAACAAACAAAGGTTCTAAAACAAAAACCTCAGGCATTCCGGGTTGGTTTTGTATGGCAACTTCCAGAATATCAGACGTACATTCTCCGTTGGAAACTTTGACCTGATAGGTTTCCGGAACAAGGTTTTCAAACACAGGGTTTGTGTGATAGCTCACTCCGTTGTCTATCGAATATTCATATTCTGTTCCCAGCGGAAATGTTATATTGATACTTCCGAAAGCTATATCACAATCAGGATGTATAATTTCCACCTCAGGTAAAGCAGGAATTACCGGATAATCGTTGATGGCAACCTGTACCCCTTGTGAAATACACCCGCTATTAGAAACAAAAACTTCATACGTACCTGAGCTTAAATTCTCAAAAACAGGGCTGTTTTGATAAGTAATTCCGTCTGTGGAATACTGATACTGGCTTCCTAAGGGAGCGGTTATTTCTATAATTGCTTCTATTCCGCAACCGGGTTGAATTACACTTATTGTAGGTGTATCAGGAGTGGTAGGTTGATTTTGAATAATTACTTCCAATGCATCGGAAATACAATCTCCGTTAGCTACTGTAAGTTGGTAAGTCCCGGAAGCAAGGTTTTCAAACATAGGGCTATCTTGATAAACTGTTCCGTTTATGGAATATTGGTATTCCGTACCTACAGGAGAAATTATGCTAATGCTACCCTCAGCCGTATCACAGTCGGGTTGGGTTATTTCAATTAGGGGAGAAGGAATTTCAATCACATTTATAACTACCGATTCCGAAAGAGTCGTGTTGCAAACCGGAAGGTTATTCCAACCTACAATCTGAGCATTGATAAGCGTTACCGTAGTGTTTTGTGTAATAGCCTGGGTGAAAACATATTCGCCTGAAGCGTCTATTTCGATAGTTTGCAATTCTCCGTTTACCGAATAATTTACTACGGCTCCCTGAGTTCCTGAAAGGGTAACCTGAACGCTTTCTTCTGTACCACAAACCTCCGTTTCCGAAACCGACAAAGAGGCATCGGGCACAGGAAAAACTTTCAGGTCGAAAGAAGTAATCGTAAAGCAACCTGTTGCCGTATTAGTTACTTTCGCAAAAATTTCCTGAGGATTTGAGGTGTTTACATAAATTCCCGGTAATGCTCCGGTATTATCAATGGCATTTGCGAAAGACGTAAAAAAAGTGATGGTATTGTTTGTCAAATCAGGGTTTATGGCACTTTTAACCGCATTCAAATCAAATAAAGCCGAATCTGTAGTACTGCATTGTCTTATTTCTCCGATTTCGTTAGCATCGGGAAGCTCCGGAAATACAGCAGTACCTGTCCATTCGATTTCAAATCCTCCGTCTCCGTGGGGTCTGTCAATGGCAAGATAATAAGTGCTACCGGGCTGAACATTGGTAAGCCAACGTACAAAAGGAATTCCCGCACCGGGACCGCTTTGGGTAACTACAGTTGAATTATCTGTACCGGTAATGTTGTTGGTTGCTCCGGACAACCCCGGATTACTGGTATTACAACGAATAGGGCTTCCGAGGTTTGTGCAAGTTGCATTAGCAGCAAAAACCCAAAAATCATAATCGACTTCCAAATCAGGGTCGTTCGGAATCAGATTAAAACCCAAAGTTGCATTAGCAGGTGACGAAGCATCGATGATTATTTTTAACCAAATCGAATTATGTTCAGAACTCCCACAAGAAGTTATCTCCTGATTATTCCCGATTCCCTCTGCATTCGAGCTAAAAATTCCGTTTCCACAAACGGTTATAGCATTCGCACAATCATTGGGTTGAGCCATCGCCAACTGAAAACAGAACCCTAAAAAAATAAACAATATTTTTCTCATATTTCTACACAATTCCTGTAGTTTCAGGAAATACAAATTTACATCAAATCTTTTTTAAGCTTTTATACCCCAACCCCACAACCTGACACTACCTGTTTACATAAAACAGCAAAATCGGAAAGAAATATTTCCGATCTTGCTAACTAGCCACTAACTATTAAAAAAAATCTTCAAAAGTGTGTTTATATATCCTATTAGATTCTTTTTACTTCTTCACAATCACAAACTCAGAGCGTCTGTTTTGTGCATCTTCTTCTTCGGTACAGTTGTCTTTGCAATCCACTTTTGGTTCGCTCTCTCCGAAGCCTTTACCGGTGATTCTCTCCTGGCTGATGCCTTTTGAAATCACATACTGAACCGTAGATTGAGCCCGTTGCTCTGACAATCTTTGGTTGTAGTTGTCGCTACCTTTGGTATCTGTGTGTGACTTAACGAAAATCACCATTTCAGGGTGGTCGTTCATCACTTTTACCAGTTTGTCAAGCTCAACAGCTCCCTGTTGGGTGATGTGGCTCTTGTCAAACTCAAAGTGGATTGGAGGCAAAATAACCTCTTTCTCCGTAATGATAACTTCGATTGGGTTCAACAGGATTTCCGTTTGGGTTTTACCGCCTTTTACCGATTTTGACAATGCTACAGAGCTCGGGTCATAATCTTTAAGGCTTGCTGTAAGGGTGTAATCCTTGTTACATTCGGTATAGAAACTCGTTGTTCCTGCATTTGAAGTCGTTTCCGTTTTGATGATGTTTTTTCTGTCATCCAGAATCGAAACGCTTGCTCCTGAAAGTACTTTGCCTGTTTTAGCATCTTTCACCACCACATCAGCATCTCTGCCACAGATAGGTTTTGCGAAATAAATCTCATCATCACCACCTCTGTTGGAAGAAAATAATCCGATTTCGTGTTTGGCACTAAAGGTAAAAGCAAAATCGTCTTTCTCAGAGTTTACAGGGCTTCCCAGGTTCTGAGCTTCGCTTGAATTAGCTTCCAGTTTGAAAACATCCAAACCTCCGAAACCTTGTCTTCCGCTTGAAGCAAAATAAAACGTACCGTCATCAGCAATAAAAGGGAAGTTTTCCTTGCCTTCTGTGTTGACTTTGTTGCCTAAGTTTGTTGGTTCTCCATAAGTATCGTTATCTTTCACTTCAACTTTCCAGATGTCTGTGTCTCCAAGACCTCCGGGCATATCGGAAGCGAAATACAGGGTTTTTCCATCTTTGCTCAAGCTTGGGCTACCTACGTTGTATTCCGTACTGTTAA
>JBAYSC010000228.1:0-3430 GCA_041676345.1 Flavobacteriaceae bacterium
GGTTTTTCTCCATTTCATTACGAAAAACCTACTCGAAGTGACGTAATTCATAAAAACAAACTAATACAAAAACTTCTAAACAACCAATGTTTTCGGACTTTTTTAGTCTTCCGAACACTTATGTTTTCAAAACCTGTCAGGTATGTGAGTCAACCACTTATAATATGACTACTATTACGAAATCATCTTTATAAAATCCTCTTCCGAGAGAATTTTGATGCCCAATTTGGTAGCTTTTTCGAGTTTTGAAGGCCCCATATCGGCTCCGGCTACCACAAAATCGGTTTTTGAGGAAATCGAACTCCCGATTTTTCCTCCGTTATCTTCAATGGCTTGTTTGATACCGTCTCGGGAAAACTGCTCAAACTTCCCGGAAACCACTATGGTTTTCCCTTCCAGAATGTTGCTTACCTGAGTGCTTTCTCTTTCGATAAGCTCGAGTTGCACTTCGTAATATTTCAGGCGGGTGATGATGGTTTTGTTTTCGTAATTTTCAAAGAAATCCACTACACTTTGAGCGATTCTTTCCCCGATTTCATCTACCAAAATCAAGTCCATTAGCGTTGCATTTGCCAAAGCATCAATCGTTTTGTAATGTTTTGCCAGTTTCTTGGCTACGGTTTCACCCACATAACGGATTCCCAAAGCATACAACACCCTTTCAAAAGGCACTTCTTTTGATTTTTTGATGCCGTTTATCAGGTTTTCAGCCGATTTTTCAGCCATTCGCTCCAGCGGAATAATCTGCTCTTTTTTGAGTTCATACAAATCAGCATAATCTTTTACAAGTCCTGCATTATAGAGCAATGCGACTGTTTCGCCTCCCAAACCTTCGATATCCATTGCCTTACGGGAAATATAATGCTGAATCCGACCGATAATCTGAGGCGGACAACCGTAATAATTCGGGCAATAATGTTGGGCTTCGCCTTCTTTTCGCTCAAGTGGCGAATGACATTCGGGACAGGTTTCGATATATCGAACGGGTAAAGCAGCCGGACTTCGCTTTTCGAGATCAATACCTACAATTTTCGGAATGATTTCGCCTCCTTTTTCCACAAAAACCGTGTCTCCGATTCTTACGTCAAGTTTAGCAATCTGGTCTGCATTGTGAAGCGAAGCTCTTTTTACGATAGTTCCTGCCAGTTGCACAGGTTCTAAGTTTGCCACAGGAGTAATGGCTCCGGTTCGCCCGACCTGATAGGAAATCGAATTCAATAAGGTAGCTACCTGTTCGGCTTTGAATTTATAGGCAACTGCCCAACGGGGTGATTTTGCCGTATAGCCCAATTCTTCCTGATAGTGCAAGCTGTTGACTTTGACTACCACTCCGTCTGTTTCGTAGGGAAGTTGGTGACGTTTTTCGTTCCACAAATCAATAAAAGCAAAAACTTCATCCATATTTGTAGCCAAAATCGATTGTTCGGGAACTTTAAAACCCAATTCCCTTGCTTTTTGAAGGCTTTCGAAATGGGTGTCAAAACCAAAATTTCCCATTAAATTATAGAGCAAACAATCGAGCGGACGTTTGGCAACTTCTGAGCTGTCCTGTAATTTCAGGCTGCCCGAAGCCGTATTTCGGGGGTTGGAATAGGGTGTTTCTCCGATTTCGACAAGAGCCTGATTCATCTTCTCAAAACCTTTCAAAGGCAGGATAATCTCCCCTCTGATTTCAAACTCATCCGTAAAATTTTCTTTTAGCTTTAGCGGAACCGATTTAATGGTTTTTACGTTATGGGTAACCTCATCACCCTGAAAACCGTCTCCACGGGTAACTGCCCGTTTGAGCTTTGCGTTTTCGTAGGTAATACTGATGGAAGCCCCGTCATACTTGAGCTCACAGGTATATTCCAGAGTTACGTTTCCGAGGATTTTCTGAATACGGTTTTCCCATTCCAGAAGTTCTTCTTTGGAATAGGAATTATCGAGCGAATACATTCGATTTTTGTGGGTAACGGTCTGAAAATTCTTGGTTATGCTTCCTCCCACACGTTGGGTAGGGGAGTTTTCATCGAAAAATTCAGGATGTTGGTTTTCCAACTGCTGAAGTTGTTTTAGTTTTTGGTCGAACTCAAAATCGGAAATTACAGGAGTATCCAATACGTAATAGTTGTAATTGTGTCGGTTGAGCTCTTCTCTGAGGCTTTCGATGATTTCTTGGGTGTTCATAGGTTAGTTTTTAGAAAAAACAAATATAAGAAACAAAAAAACCTCTTTCAAAAAAAATCTGAAAGAGGTCATCAACTAAAAAAACTATATGGGAAAAATTATCTCTTCACAAATTTAGTTTGTGCTGTTCCGTTTTCGGAAGTGATACTGATGATGTAGGTTCCCGATGTAAGGGAAGAAACATCTACCGTGTTGTTTGAAGTGGAAACCACTACTTTTCTTCCGGTAAGGTCAAATATTTCAACCGATTTCACTTCTGAGGTACTTTCGATATTCAGTAGGGAAGTGGCAGGGTTAGGGTAAAGTTTAAAGTCATTTTTTTTTAGGTTTTCCACAGAAGCTGAAGTCTCTAAAACTACATTGTCAAGATAAACAGGTGAGTGAGCGTTGGGAAGAAATACTTCTATTACAATATAAGCATTTTCGGTAAGTGAAACCTCAAACGGACCTGCTTCTGTTGCAGGGGAAATATCACTATAAAGCTCAGTGAAGGTTGAAGAGTCAGAAAGGTCTGTTTGGATTCCGATTGCAAGGATTCCGTTACCTGTAGCATCAAAAGTAAAACTGTAATTGCCCGCTAAAACTTGTTGCGTTGCAACAGAGGTGGTTACACCTCCAGAAGTAGAATAAAAAAGTATATTTTGACTTCCAAAACCACTTCCGTCATAAACTCCGTTCAAGTTAGTCCAGCAATCAGGTAGAGCACCTGCATCAAAAGTTTCGTTTAACGAACTCACAGGGTCACAAGGAGAAGCATTGGTCTGAAGTGTAACATTGTCAAGAGTTCCTGCTGAATGGGAGGCTCCATTTGCACTGAATTTAAAAGCAATAAATTTTTGAGTAGAAGTAGGAATATCTACAGAAAACGTAGTTTCTTCTCCAAGAGCTATTTCATCTCCAACAGCTGTAAATGTAGAGAAATTATCAGCAGCATCCAGAGTTCCTATTTGAAGAACAGGGCTCATTGATGTACCTGTTGCTGTAAAGGTTAAAGTCTGCTGTCCGTTAAAAGCTGTAATTTCAGGAGAAACCAGATAAATATCTATTGTTCCTGAATCACCTGAGTAGAAAGTAATTTTATCTCCTGTCATAATATTAGGATAGCTGTGGCTTCCTGTCCAGCAGGCAGGCATTGAATCTCCGTCAAATGCTTCATCTAACGAACTCACAGGCTCACATTGAGCTGTTGCGAAATTGTAACTAAGGAATGTAATTCCCAATAAAAGTAAATGCTTTTTCATTGTTTGTTATTTTTAATTAA
>JBAYSC010000229.1:0-3417 GCA_041676345.1 Flavobacteriaceae bacterium
CCTCCGGAACCGGATGCGACACCCGACCCACTGCCTGGTGAAGCTGCCCCTATTGACCAGACTATAATATGGCTTTTGATAATTGGAGTTTTTGCAGCATTCTATTTCCTACGAACAAAGAAGATAGCAAAAGCGGAAAAATAATCTACGTAGCCTTTCATAGGTTACCCTGCCTCATAAAACCGCCCGGGATTTATGGGGCTTTTTTTGCTTGGGAAAGTGGGGTATTTGGTTAGAATCACAGACCTGTCAGGTTTTGAATGAGAACGCTGAACACTCCCGATAGCTCGGAATTAGGACGTAGGACTGTAAGACGTAGGACGTAGGACTGTAAGACGTAGGACGTAAGACTTTAAGACGTAAGACTGTGAAAAAAACTTTGCAGAACTTTGCGTAGGCTTTGCGAATCTTTGCGGTATAACATTGAAACGTTGTAAATTTGAAATTTTTGTTTAAAGTTTAAGGTTTAAAGTTAATCACCCGACTGTTAACCGATTAACCGATTAACCAATAACTACCACTGACACTCAATAATCAAAACACAGCTGTTTGTTTTTACTTTCGAGTTCGAGCAGGTATTGTTTTCGCCACAAACCGCCTTTGTAGCCTGTGAGCCCGCCTTGTGAACCGATGATTCTATGGCAGGGCAGTAGAATCAGCAGGCTGTTTTTGCCGTTTGCTGCAGCCACAGCCCTAACGCTTTCGGGGCTTTTCAGAGCTAAAGCCTGCTCTTTGTAGCTGATAGTTTTTCCGTACGGGATGGCTTTCAGAGCATTCCAAACCTGTTTCTGAAAAGTTGTTCCCTCAGGGCAGAGAGCCACAGTAAAGGTTTCGAGCTTTCCCGAAAAATAGTCACGGAGTTCTCTTTCGAGTAAAGTGAGGTGTTGGTTTTCGCCTTCGACAACCGTAGTTTTCAAAGAAATTGCCAAAGCGTTTATTTCGGCAGGGAGTGTTTCGCTGTCCGAAAATTCCAGCAAACAGATGCCTTCTTCCATAGCACAGGCAGTCATAGCACCTATGGGAGTGTTTAGCGTTCTTAGTGTGAGCGGTTTTGGCATAAGCAACCGATAGAATCTATTGCTTTTCGGTAGCGATTACGAATTTCAGCTCTGAATCCACAGTGAGTTTCAGCAAATCGACCAAATCCTGAATCTGTAAATCATGCGGAATCCTGATTACCACCGTTGAGTTGTTTTCCTCCTGAGTTCGCAACAGAAGCTGTTCTTTGAGCAGTTCAAAATTCACTTCGTCTTTGTCAATAAAATACTTTTTATCGTGAGTAACCGAAAGTGTTATATGCTGTTTGTTCGTTTTTTGTGTTGCATCAGATTTGGGCAAGTCCATCTTAATCACATTCGGGTTTGCCAATGTCGAGATGATCAGAAAGAACAAAAGCAAAAAGAACATAATGTCACTCATAGCCGAAGTGGCTACTTCTGTATGAAATCTTTTATTCCTTTTTAGACGCATAGCTCGGTTTGTTGATAATGTTCAAAAATTCCAATACTTGTTTTTGGATGTTCAGCACAAAAACGTCGATTCTTCCGTTGAAAAGGTGGTAGGCAGAATAGGCGATAACTCCCACAATGAGTCCTGCTCCACTACTAATCATTTTTTCATACAAACCTCCGGAAATATTCCCGATACTGATGTCTTCCGAAACCGAAATATCGTGGAAAATCTTGATAACTCCCGAAATCGTCCCGATGAATCCCATAATCGGGGCAATCCCCGCAATAAGCCCCAAGTGAGCCATTTTCTTTTCCATCTCCCCTATTTCGATATTGGTCGCTTTTTCCATTCGGGATTCAATTTCCGACACCGGACGACCGATTCCGTCAATTCCGCTTGCCAGAATGTTTCCGGTAGCAGAATTATCTCTTTTACAGATGGTTCGGGCAGATTCGATTCTTCCGCTGCTGAGTTCTGAACTAATGTCGTCAATGAGGTTGCTGTTGTATTTTGAAGCCTTTCGGATGAATAAAAACCGCTCGATAATTACGTAAATCGTATAGAAAAGCAACAGAACGATAGGGATAATAAAAACCCCTCCTTTCATCAAAAAACCAATGGCAGAAGTGGTTTCCGGTTCTTTGGCAATGCCTTCAATAATAGCGTCTGCTCTGTTTACAAGTGTATCGTTTTGCAGAAAAAAATGAACTAAAAACATAAATTTTAAATGGTTTCTATGGGTTAGATTTTTTTGAATGAAACAAAAATAAGTCTTTTTAAAACAGACTCACAGTGTTAGAACGAAAGTTTTCAACAATTAGTATATAATAGTAGTAAGACTAAAATTAAAGGTTGCATCAAAAGGATTTCTGATGACGTGGCAATTATATTACATCTGCTTTTTTCGGATTTGAGACCTCACAGGTTTTAAAAAACCTGTGAGGTCTGTAAACCAACTATTTACAACATAGACTTTCAGATAATTATTTTTATATTTTAAAGAATCCGGAGGATTCAGATGTTTATAGCATGAATTTTCAGATTCGATTATTCGACCCCTGTCAGGGTCGTATGCCTGAAGGCTTCATTATTTCTATAAATATTTGACCCCTCCGGGGTCAGACTAAAAAATTGATTGAAAACTGAACTGAACACTGACCACTAAAAACTGAATTAGGGCTTCGACAAGCTCAGCCTGACGTACCCGTCCACTATTAACCAATAACCATTAACTAACAACCTCGTCAACGCCTGAATTACTGATCACTAAAAACTGCCTACTGAACACTGATTACTGACCACTAAAACTAGTCGTTCATCGAGATTAAAAACTCTTCATTGGTTCTGGTTTTTTTGATTCGGTCGTGGATGGTGTCCATCGCCTCTACCGGATTCATATCGGCAAGGAATTTTCTCATAATCCACATTCGCTGAATGGTTTTTTCGTCTAAGAGCAAATCGTCTCTTCGGGTGCTTGAAGAGGTCAGGTCGATGGCAGGGAAGATTCGTTTGTTAGCAATTTTTCGGTCAAGTTGCAACTCCATATTTCCGGTTCCTTTGAATTCTTCAAAGATTACCTCGTCCATTTTTGAACCTGTTTCGGTCAGAGCGGTAGCGATAATGCTGAGTGAACCTCCGTTTTCGATGTTACGGGCAGCACCGAAAAAACGTTTTGGTTTTTGCAGAGCATTGGCATCAACCCCTCCGGAAAGCACTTTTCCTGAGGCAGGCTGCACCGTGTTGTAGGCTCTTGCCAAACGGGTGATGGAGTCTAACAATATCACCACATCGTGCCCGCATTCTACCAATCGTTTGGCTTTTTCCAGCACCATTTCCGCGACCTGTACATGGCGTGTTGCGGGTTCGTCAAAAGTGGAAGCGACGACTTCGCCTTTCACTGAACGCGTCATTTCTGTCACTTCTTCCGGGCGTTCGTCAATCAGCAGCACGATCAGACTTACATCC
>JBAYSC010000230.1:0-3399 GCA_041676345.1 Flavobacteriaceae bacterium
CCTATAATATGCCTGACACCTCTCCTACTGTCGAAGACACGCTTATTAAAGAGCAAAACCTGAATGAACTTCTGCAACACATCCGAAGTCTGAAACCGCATTATCAGGAAGTAATCCAGCTTCGGTATTTTCAGGAGCTTTCTTATCAGGAAATTTCTGAACAGTTGGGCGAACCCCTGAGCAACGTAAAAGTAAAGCTCCTCAGAGCCAAAAAACTCCTGTCCGAAAGTATTTTAAAGAAGAAAAAATAATTCCACTACCTGTCAAAAACAAAAAAATCCTAACCGTTTGGTTAGGATTTTTATTTTGTGGTACCTCCAGGAATCGAACCAGGGACACATGGATTTTCAGTCCATTGCTCTACCAACTGAGCTAAGGTACCTTTGGTAATGCGGGTGCAAATATAGAATCATTTTTTCTTTTTACAAAATAAAATTTTAAAAAAATCTATTACTATCTTTGTTGTTTCTAAACGGAAATTATGCTTTTAGCAATAGATATTGGTAATTCTAAAATTAAAGGAGCTGTTTTTAAGCACAATACGATGACAGACCTCTTTGTTTTGGAGTATCCGGATTGGCAAAAAAAACTTGAAAAAATAATTGATTCCTACCCCGATTTGACACATTTGATAGTAGCTTCGGTGGGAAAATTGTCAGAAAACGACTTTTTGTGGATAGACAAAAAGATAAAAATCGCGTTCGTTTCTTCAAAAATGAAGTTTCCTTATACCAATCACTATAAAACACCTCACACTTTAGGTATAGACCGTATGGTCTTAGCAAGTGGAGCGGTATTGAAGTTTCCCGAAACCAACCGCCTGGTCATTGATGCAGGCACTGCCATCACCTATGATTTTATCGACAGGGACAATAATTATCTGGGAGGAGCCATATCGCCCGGAATAGGGCTTCGCTATAAAGCTCTGAACGACCATACGGCAAAACTCCCGCTGTTGGAGAAAAGCGAAACCGATTTCTTTATCGGGCAGACCACAGCCGAGTCCATACATTCGGGGGTTGTCAACGGAGTGATACACGAAATCGAAGGTTTTGTTGCCCGACACAAAGCCGGCTGCGAAAACTTTATCATAATTTTAACGGGAGGCGACACAGATTTTTTGGCTAAACGGCTAAAAAGCACCATATTTGCCAATCAAAATTTCCTTTTGGAGAGCTTAAACGACTTACATCAATTTCAAAACAATGATTAGAACGATTTTTACCGGTATTGCACTGCTTGTTTCTACCTTTATTTTTGCCCAACAAAGCACCTCATCGCCTTATTCTTACTTCGGAATCGGGGAAACCACCTTTAGAGGAACACCCGAGCAGCAGGCTATGGGAGGTTTGGGAATTTTACCGGACAGCATACACATAAACCTGCTCAATCCGGCTTCATACAGCTCTTTGAAACTAACCGTGATTACGATAGCCGGAGGCACCAATTTCAACACCCTTTCCACAGACCAGACCAGCGAAAAAGCCAAGAGAACTTCACTTGATTACCTGACTTTCGGGATTCCGATGGGGAAATTCGGAGTGGCTTTCGGGCTAAATGCCCAAACTGCGGTAGGCTACAGAATCCAGACCGTGGCAGAAGACCTTAGCAATATGGAGCAATTTCTTGGCGAAGGAGGCACCAATCGGGTGTTTGCGGGTGCTGCCTATCAGGTAACTCCGAAACTAAGTGTGGGAGCCGATTTGAGCTACCACTTCGGACAAATGGAAAACACCAGCAAATACTTTCAAAACGGAGTGCATTTCGGTACCCGTATCAGGCAGGAAACCACACTGAATGGCTTTACGGCTAACCTTGGTGTGATGTATAAGAGCAAATTCCAAGAGAAATATGACCTTTATCTCAGCTCAACCTTTAATCCTTTCTATCAATTAGACTACAAAACCACAGGCAACATAGCCTCTATCTACCAAACCAACAGCGGAGCAGAGGTAGTTGATACGTCTCAGCTTTTGGCCGAACGACAAAGCAGTTTTTCACTGCCCAGCAAAGTGTCTGTCGGGGCAGGTATAGGGCTTGCCCGAAAATGGTTTGTGGGTACGGAAGCTGTTTTTTCGGGGAAAAACGAATATACAGACGGAAGTGCCATGCGTTTGTCATTAGGGGGTTACTACATCCCGAAATACAACTCGTTTACCAATTATTTCAGCCGAATCACCTACAGAGCCGGACTTCGATATGAGAACACGGGTATAGTGGTCAACGACCAGACTATTAACGATATGGGAGTTAACTTCGGACTTTCTTTTCCGGTTGGGAACGGGTTTTCAGACATTGCTCTGGGAATGGAATACGGAATCAGAGGAACGAAAAATGCAGGATTGGTACAGGAGAATTACTTCAATATCAACATCGGAATCTCTTTTGGAGACAAATGGTTCAGAAAAGTGCTTTTTGATTAACGGTGTTCCGGCAAGGTAAATTACGATAAGGTAATTTTACGACTAAAATAATTACCTTTGAAAAACGTTATAGAAAAAAACCCAACCATGAAAACAACAAAATTACATCCCTACCACTTGTGGTTTACTGCAACTATACTACTCTTTTCGACTTCCGCATTGTTTTCGCAAAAAAAGAGTTGTCAAGACTATTATGCGGAATTTGACCTGTATTACAAAGCGGAATTTGCGATTATCTCGATTATCGAAACCGATGATTCACAAAAAGCTTATAACGAACTGGCAAAGCTACTCGAGCACTGCTCCGGCTTTAACGAAAATATGTATCTTCAGGGTGAAGCCATGCTCAAAAAAATCATTCAGCCACTCAGCATCGGGGAAGACCGAAAAATCTGGATTGAGCGTTTGAGTGATTTATATGATTCACAAAGCAAGTATTTCCCTGAGGTAAAAAACCAGAATCAGGTTAAAAAAATCATCCTGCAACACAACAACAACCTGCTCTCAGATGCAGAAACCATCGCTGCCTTTGATGCTGTTTTTGCTCAGGACAAAGACGTTATGACTTCGGATGCCTATAGCATCTACAGCACGCTACTCATTACGGAAAACCTTACCGAGGAAAACAAACCCCTTGCCTATCTCAAAAAAATTGATGCGGTTGACCGGGCTGCCCACATCCGACAAGAAAAAGCAACACAGGAGCTTTCTGCTTTTGACAATACGGAAAACCTGACCCGAGATCAGCAAAGACAAGCCAAAACCCTGAAAAACGAAGTAACCACTTTCGGGCTGGTTTCTAAAAACCTGACCACTCATCTGAAAACCAATTTTACTTCCTGTGAAGACTGGATGAGTTTCTACAAAGAAGATTTTGAGGCAAACAAAGCCAATGTGCAATGGCTGGAGGGAGCTTTGAACCGGTTGGAGCAGCAACATTGCCTGAACAATAATCCGTTGGTGGAAGAGCTTGCCA
>JBAYSC010000231.1:0-3381 GCA_041676345.1 Flavobacteriaceae bacterium
TATTTTTGTTCTGTTTGAAGGCTTTTTTGCACTGCATAGCAGAGCTACGGAGTAAGAAAAAGACAAAAAACAGGGCAAAAAGAACATTTTTTTAGCCAATTGAAAAAAGTTTAAATTACTTCATTACACAAAAAGTTAATATGGTTCTTTAAAATTTTATATTTTTGCCAAGATGAAATTTACCGTACAACAAATAGCAGACATTTTAGAAGGTGAGGTTTTTGGGAACGCTCAAGCCGAAGTATTTCAGCTTTCTAAAATAGAAGAAGGCTCTGACGGAGCTTTGACTTTTTTGGCTAATCCGAAATACGAACACCATATCTATACCACAAAAGCAACAGCTACGATTGTAAGCAAGACTTTTGAACCTGAACAATCTCTAACAACAACACTTATCAAAGTTGAAGATGCTTATAAAGCGTTTTCAAAATTGTTGGAATATTACAATCAGGTAAAACTGATGAAATCGGGAATTGAGCAACCTTCGTTTGTTTCTGAAAACGTAAAATATGGAGAAAACCTTTATTTAGGAGCTTTTTCATACATCGGAAAAAACGTAAAAATTGGTGAAAACGTAAAAATATATCCGAATTGTTTTGTGGGAGATAACGTAACCATCGGAGATAATACTATTTTGTTTGCCGGAGTACGAATTTATTCAGAATCGGTTATTGGTAAAAACTGTACGTTCCATTCGGGAGTGATTATCGGTTCAGACGGATTTGGTTTTGCACCAAACGAAGACGGAACATTCAGTAAGGTTCCCCAAATCGGCAATGTAATTATCGAAGACAACGTAGAGATTGGTGCAGCTACAACCATAGATAGAGCTACTCTGGGAAGTACGATTATCCGTAAAGGAGTGAAATTAGACAATCAGATTCAGATTGCCCACAATGTGGAAGTCGGAGAAAATACCGTAATCGCTTCTCAAACCGGAATAGCCGGTTCGACCAAAATCGGAAAAAACTGTTTTATCGGAGGGCAAGTCGGTATTGTCGGGCATCTGACCATCGGAAACGGAGTAAAAATCCAAGCACAATCCGGAATCGGAAAAAGCCTGCCAGACGGAGATGTAGTGCAAGGAAGTCCGGCTTTTGCTTATGGAGATTTTGCAAAATCGTTCGTACATTTCAGAAATTTCCCGAAAATAGTAGCTGATTTGGAAGAGTTAAAAAAGAAACTTTGAATCTAAAGGGGTCGAATTCGACGGGTTTATAGGTTTTGAATTATGGCAAAAAGCAAGAAAATAGAAGTACAGGGAATAGAAATTGTTTTGTATGAAGACAATAACAAGGATTTTATTTCTTTGACTGATATTGCGAGATACAGAGATTCAGATAGAAGCGATTATCTTCTTCAAAACTGGTTAAGAAACAGAAGTACCATTGAGTTTATCGGTTTATGGGAAATTTTTAATAATCCAAATTTTAATTCCATCGAATTCGATGGAATTAAAAATATGGCAGGGTCAAATAGCTTTTCACTTACACCTAAAAGATGGATTGAAGAAACAAATGCTATCGGAATTGTTTCAAAAACAGGTCGATATGGCGGAACTTTTGCCCATAAAGATATAGCTTTTGAATTTGCCACTTGGCTAAGTTCAGAATTTAAGTTTTTCCTAATCAAAGAATTTCAACGCTTAAAAGAAGATGAAAACGACCGACTGAAATTAGAATGGAATTTACAAAGAACGTTAGCCAAAGTAAATTATCACATTCATACAGAGGCTATTAAACAAAATTTAATTCCGCAGGAAATTACCAAGCAACAAGCAAGTTTTGTGTATGCTAACGAAGCAGATTTGTTGAACGTAGCACTTTTCGGAATCACAGCAAAACAGTGGAGAGATACTAATTCCGATAAAAAAGGAAATGTCAGAGATTATGCGACTTTAGAACAATTAGTTGTTTTAAGCAATATGGAAAGTATCAACGCTTTACTTATTCAACAAGGGTTATCACAAAGCGACAGACTCATTCAGCTTAACAAAGTAGCCATAACGCAAATGAAATCGTTACTTGAAAACAGCACAATAAAAAAGTTGAAATAACAATTCGTATAAGTTAGCACAAATTTTTATTTTTTTATTCGTGAAAATTCGTGTAATTTGTGGCTAAATAAAAATAATACAATTATGGCTAAACAAAAAACCATAAAACAAGAAATCACTTTAAAAGGAGTCGGACTTCACACAGGAAAAGAAGTTACGATGACTCTAAAACCGGCTCCTGTAAACAACGGATTTACTTTTGTCCGTGTGGATTTGGAAGGTCATCCTGTAATTGAAGCCGATGCCAATTATGTGGTAAACACCCAAAGAGGAACAAATCTTGAGAAAAAAGGTGTGAAAATCCAAACTTCAGAGCACGTTTTGGCAGCCTGTGTCGGTTGTGATTTGGATAATATTATAATTGAATTAAATGCTTCTGAACCTCCGATTATGGACGGGTCTTCTAAATATTTTGTAGAAGCTATTGAAAAAGCAGGAGTTGTTGAGCAAGATGCCAAACAAAAAATTTATACCGTAAAAGAGGTTATTTCTTATACAGACGAAGAAACCGGAAGCGAGATTTTGGTAATGCCTGCAGACGAATATCAGGTAACAACTATGGTTGATTTCGGAACGAAAGTGTTGGGAACGCAAAACGCAACCCTTAAAAATATTTCGGAGTTCAAAGATGAAATTGCCAATGCCAGAACCTTTAGTTTTCTTCACGAATTAGAGGCTCTTTTGCAACACGGACTCATCAAAGGAGGAGATTTGAACAATGCCATTGTTTATGTAGATAAAGAAATTTCTCCCGAAACAATGGAGCATCTGAAAGTAGCTTTCGGAAAAGATAAAATTTCGGTTAAACCAAACGGAATTTTAGATAATCTGACCTTGCATTTTCCGAATGAGGCAGCAAGACATAAACTACTTGACGTAATCGGAGATTTAGCACTTACCGGAATCCGTATCAAAGGAAAAGTAATTGCCAACAAACCCGGACATTTTGTGAATACGCAATTCGCAAAAAAACTGTCTAAAATCATCAAAATCGAAGAACGAAATAATGTTCCCGTTTATGATTTGAACCAACCTCCGCTTATGGATATTATTCAGATTATGAATGTGTTACCTCACAGACCTCCGTTTTTGTTGGTGGACAGAATATTAGAACTGTCAGACAAACACGTGGTGGGAATGAAAAACGTAACGATGAACGAACCGTTTTTCGTAGGACATTTCCCGGGAGCACCGGTTATGCCCGGAGTTTTACAAATCGAAGCAATGGCACAGGCAGGCGGAATTTTAGCCTTGAGTACTGTTCCCGACCCTGAAAATTACCTTACGTATTTTATGAAAATAGACAACGTAAAATTCAAACAACA
>JBAYSC010000232.1:0-3373 GCA_041676345.1 Flavobacteriaceae bacterium
ATGGTATTGGAAGTACCATTCGTACGAAATTTCAAAGCAAATTCGGAACAAATATCGAGCTGAAATCCAATCGTTTTGTATGGATGGGTTC
Organism: Flavobacteriaceae bacterium; assembly: GCA_041676345.1. GTDB lineage: Bacteria > Bacteroidota > Bacteroidia > Flavobacteriales > Flavobacteriaceae > Flavobacterium. Next base: position 92 of record JBAYSC010000232.1, read on the forward strand.
TACTAAACCGTTGGACGCTTTTACCTATTTTTTCCGAACGACACCTTACGGAACCATAGTTGCACACACTTATCAATACGAAAAAGGAATGAGCACCTGGATTTTTGAATGTAGTAACGAAACTTGGAAAAAATTACAGTTTGAAGTCGAAAACGAAGCAGATACCACAAGCAAATTAGCTGAAATTTTCAAAGAAGAATTAGACGGACATCCGCTTATTACCAATAAATCACATTGGAGGCAGTTTCCACACGTTACCAACAAAAATTGGTACCACAACAACATTGTTTTATTAGGAGATGCCAAAGCAACAGCTCATTTTTCGATTGGTTCGGGAACAAAATTAGCAATGGATTGTGCTATCGGACTTTTTGATGCCTTGATGGCAAATCCGGATAATGTTCAAAATACCTTTCAACAATACGAGAAAACAAGAAGAAATCCTGTTGAAATGATTCAGTATGCGGCTTCGGTTTCTCTGGACTGGTTTGAAAATATGGACAGAAACAATCAGCATCCGTTTTATCAGTTTGCCTTTGGTTGTATGACCCGTTCCAAAAAAGTTACGTTTGAAAATTTACGATTACGAGATAAATCTTATACCGATAAAGTTTTAGAAGCCTTTAAAAATGAAAATAATTTCACTTCAAACAGTCCGGCTTTTACACCTTTTCAGTTAAGAGAATTAGAACTTCGAAACCGAATTATGATGTCCTCAATGGGACAGTATTCTGCCGAAAACGGTCTGGCAAACGATTGGCATTTTCAACATTATACTTCGAGGGCTATCGGAGGAATCGGGCTGATTATGACCGAAATGACGGCTGTTTCCGAAACAGGCAGAATTACTGAAGGTTGTACAGGAATTTATACTGAAAACCAAGTAAGTGAATGGAAAAAAATAACAGATTTCATCCACAAAAACACTTCGTCAAAAATCGGAATTCAGTTAGGACATTCGGGAAGAAAATGTTTAATTGAAAATTACGAATTGCTTTCTGCGGCTGCCATTCCTTTCAATGAAAAAGCAAAAGTTCCTAAAGCAATGACTTCGGAAGATATGAACGAAATCGTAAACCAATTCATAAAAGCGACTCAAAATGCTGAAAAAGCAGGTTTCGATATGATTGAATTACAGGCTCATCACGGGTTTTTATTGGCATCATTCTTATCGCCTTTAACTAATAATAGAACCGATGAATTTGGAGGAAGCATTGAAAACAGATTGCGTTTTCCGCTTCGTGTATTTACCGAAATCCGAAAAGTTTTTCCACAACATAAACCAATTTCAGTCCGAATTTCGGCTTGTGATTGGGCTGAAAAAGGAATTACACCGGAAGATGTTATCACGATTGCAAACGAGTTCAAAAATGCAGGAGCGGATATTATCAATGTTTCAACCGGAAATACCGTTGAAAATCAACAACCACAAATGGGAAGAATGTGGCAGACACCGTTTTCGGATATGGTTCGCAATACGACTCATATTCCTACGATTACAGCAGGAAACATTACCGATATTGACCAAATCAACACCATTATTTTAAGCGGAAAAGCCGATTTGGTTGCACTAGGAAAACCGCTTTTGTTAGACCCTTATTTTGTGAGAAAAGCACAGGCTTATGAGCAATTTGAAGTAAATGACATTCCGAAACCTTACGAAAAAGCGATACCCAATTTTTACAGCTCAATCATCTCGGAGCGAAAACAAACCGAAAATATGAAACGGGCTTTAAAGCCGAAGAGTAATAAGAAATAATCCTTTTACAACTCCGACAGAGTTTTGGACTCTGTCGGAGTTAAGAAATAATAACAATATGAAAGATAATTTTGCACAAAACAGCTTACCTAACTTGGATTTACAACCCGAATACACTTTTTTAGATTTACCACAATTTCGCCAATCTGAAAACCTGAATTGTGTCGAACGGCTTTTGGATGATCATATCGAAAATGGCAAAGGCGATACCATTTGCATCCGAACTTTTGATGAAACGTGGACGTATCGTGACTTGTACGAAAAAGCCAATCAGATTGCTCACGTTTTAGTTGAGGATTTGGGCTTACAATCGGGAAATCGGGTGTTGCTTCGTTCGTGCAATAACCCTATGATGGTAGCTTGTTGGTATGCGGTGCTGAAAGCAGGTGGAATTGTCGTGGCTACAATGCCTTTGCTTCGTGCTAAAGAGCTTACAACTCTGATAAATTGTGCCGAAATTTCGCACATTTTAAGCGATGTCGATTTGGCTGACGAGGTAAATTTGGTACAATCTGATTTTCTGAAAACAAGTTGCTTTTACGGAGATAGAGAGCTTGAAAAACTAATGACATCTAAACCCAAAACTTTTGAAAATTATCCTGCAAAATCTGATGATGTAGCCATTATCGGATTTACATCAGGCACTACGGGAAATCCCAAAATGACCGCTCATTATCACAAAGACATTCTGAATATTTGTGAGGCTTTCCCGAATTATTCCCTGCAACCAACCGAACAGGATATTTTTACCGGAAGTCCGCCCATCGGGTTTACTTTTGGTTTAGGAGGATTGGTTTTGTTTCCGATGTATGTTGGAGCAAGTACCTTTTTGATTGAAAAACCATCGCCTGATTTGCTTTTGGAAGTTATCGAAAAACATAAAATTACCATTTGTTTTACGGCTCCTACTGCTTGGAGAATCCTTACCGAAAAAGCAAAAAATTACGATATTTCGAGTTTGAGAAAGTGCATTTCGGCAGGAGAAACACTTCCGCTAAAAATTTGGGAAGACTGGTACAAAGCAACCGGACTGAAAATCATTGACGGTATCGGAGCAACGGAAATGCTTCATATTTTCATTTCTTCCAACGAAAATAATATGCGACCGGGAGCAACCGGAGTTCCGATTACGGGATACGAAGCCAAAATCATAGACGAAAACGGAAATGAAGTTCCCGCAAACCAACACGGAAGACTTGCCGTACGTGGAATCACAGGATGTAAATACCTCAACCGAACTGAAAAACAGGAAGAATACGTTCAAGACGGTTGGAATCTGACAGGTGATATTTTCCGAAAAGACGAAGACGGTTATTTCTGGTTTGTGGCACGAGGTGATGATATGATTATTTCTTCGGGTTATAATATTGCGGCTATTGAGGTGGAAAGCGTACTTTTAACCCACGAAGAAATTCAGGAATGTGCCGTTGTCGGACTTCCCGATGAAGAACGGGGAATGCTGGTTTGTGCCAATATTGTGTTGAAAAACAAAGAAAATGCTTGTGAGGAACTGACAAAATCCA
>JBAYSC010000233.1:0-3347 GCA_041676345.1 Flavobacteriaceae bacterium
ATACAGCTTTCGACGGCTGTGCCTACAAGCCCTGAAAGCTCTTCACGAGAGAGCTGTACGTTGAGCATCTTCTCGTTATCGGTACCGAATTTATCTGCCAGATAGAGCAGGGTATATGCCAGTCGTTCCCGTACGCTTTTTTGAGCCATATTCACCAAATCGTTGTCGGCTTCTTTGAGGTCTTCACAAATGGTTCTGAGTACCTCCATCGAAAAGTTGCTGTTGGTATGGAAAAAACTCATAATTTCTGTTTTGGGAATAAAACAGACATCCATATCTTCCAGAGCAGTGGCAGTAAGGTTCAGGGATTCTTCGTTGATAAGCGAACGTTGCCCTAAGAGTTCGCCCTTAGAAATCAATTTTACGATATGACTTTTGCCGTTATCGCTGAGTTTGGCGATTTTGCAAACCCCCGATTTGATACAGAAAACTCCATTGACATTTTGCCCTTCTTCAAAGAGGTTTTCTCCCTTTTTGATGTGGTAAGAAGTTTTACAATTGGCTATTCTTAGCAGCTCATCTTTATTTAAAGCTTTCAGAGAACTGAATTCTCTGACAATACATTGCTCACAGTTGCCCATACTTTTAACAATTTGCTCAAACCTCTACAAAGATACAGAAATTATGATAAATATCATATTTTATTTTTTATTTCGGGAAGACCTTTGCATCAGGTAAAAATGAGCAAATTATTATGGAATCAAATCATTGCTTCCATTGTGGGGATAAGTTTCCCGAAAAAGACCGAATTGTTTTTGATGATAAATCTTTTTGTTGTACGGGTTGCAAGACCGTATATGAAATTTTTAGTGAAAATGATTTAATTTCCTATTACGATTTAGAGAAAACTCCGGGAGCCACTCCACAGGAAACACACGGAAAATACAACTTTTTGGACAACGAGAAAATCGTTGACAAACTTCTGGAATTCAAAGAAAGTGACCTGCAAATCACCTCTCTTTATATTCCGCATATTCATTGCAGCTCCTGTATATGGATATTGGAAAACCTCAGTAAACTTCAAAGTGGAATCATTACGTCTCAGGTGAATTTCCCGCAGAAAAAAGTGAGAATTACTTTCAATCCGAATCAAACCGATTTGAAAGCTATCGTTCTTTTGTTGTCTAAAATCGGGTATGAACCTTATATCAGTCTGGAGAATTATCAGAGTAAAAAGCCGAAAATCGACCGAAGCCTGATTTATAAAGCCGGAGTTGCTTTTTTCTGTTACGGAAACATTATGTTGCTTTCTTTCCCGGAATATTTCGGGAATTTCGGGCAAGACGACCTTTGGCTTGAGCACTATACTCCCTTTTTCAGATGGCTGATTTTTGCCTTGGCAATACCTTCATTTTTTTATTCAGGTAGTGTTTATCACAAGGCTGCCTATCAGAGTATTAAGATGAAAACTTTTGATATAAACGTACCGATGTCGTTGGGGTTGGTGGTGATGTTTGTCAGGAGTACGATTGATATTGTTTTTGACTTAGGCCCCGGTTTTTTTGACAGTTTGAGTTCGCTTATCTTTTTGATGCTGGTCGGGAAGTTGTTTCAGCAAAAAACCTACGATTTTCTTTCTTTTGAAAGAGATTTTAAATCCTATTTTCCGATTGCCGTTACCCGGATCAATTCCGATAAAACCGAGAGTTCGGTTTCGGTTTATGATGTGGAAAAAGGCGATAAACTCCTTATCAGAAATCAGGAGCTCATTCCCGTTGACGGCATATTGCTCAGCGATAGTGCCCGGATTGATTATAGTTTCGTAACCGGAGAAGCTGCTCCGATACGCAAAAGCTCAGGAGACAAGCTCTTTGCGGGCGGAAAACAGCTGGGAAATATGGTGGAAATGCAAGTGTTGAATTCCGTTTCTCAGAGTTATCTCACCCAACTTTGGGACAATGAGGTATTCCGCAAAAAAAGCGGACAAAACTACAAGACACTCATTACCAAAGTCAGTCAATATTTTACACCTATATTACTGCTGATTGCCTTTGCCGGGCTTTCGTATTGGCTTTTTATAGATGCCAACATTGCTTTTAACGTGTTTACGGCTGTGCTGATTATTGCCTGCCCATGTGCCCTGGCACTCACCACTCCCTTTACGTTGGGGAATGTTATCCGCATTTTCGGGAATAAAAAATTCTATCTGAAAAACACCACCGTTATTGAGCAACTCTCCAAAATAGACACTATTGTTTTCGACAAAACCGGAACCATCACTTCGGGCAACAAAGCCGAAAACATCGTTTTTGAAGGCAAACCGATTTCTTTGGGCGAACAAAGCCTTATCAAGAATCTGGTTCATATTTCCAACCATCCGCTGAGCAGAAAACTCTATGATTTTTTACCCGAATCTGAAAAGGCAGAAGTAACCGCTTTTGAGGAAATTCCGGGGAAAGGAATTCAGGGAATCATCCACGGAAAAACAGTACGGGTGGGGTCGGCTGCTTTTGTGGGAGCGGTTAGCGAAAAAAGCCTGCAAACCAGTACACACATCAGTATTGACAATCACTATATCGGGAAGTTTGTTTTTGTTACGGTTTACCGCAAAGGGCTGAAAGAACTCTTTGCCAAACTCAGCAAAACCTACCAGCTGAAAATTCTTTCGGGTGATAATGAAGGGGAGCGGGAAGCTCTTCAGGCTCTGCTGCCCGAAACTACCGAGCTGGTATTCAACCAAAAACCCGACCAAAAACTCCGCTTTATTGAAGCATTGCAACAACAGGGTCATAACGTGATGATGATAGGCGACGGACTCAACGATGCAGGAGCTTTGGCACAAAGTAACGTAGGGATTTCGCTTTCGGAAGACGTAAACATCTTTTCACCTGCCTGTGACGGAATTCTCGATGCCTCTAAATTTGACTCCATTGAGCCATTTATGCAGATGAGCAAAAAGTCGATTGTCATCATTAAAACCAGTTTTACCCTGTCGCTCATCTATAACGTCATCGGGATTTCGGTAGCACTGATGGGCTTGTTGTCGCCCTTGGTAGCAGCAATTCTGATGCCTATCAGCACCGTAACCATTGTCGGGTTTGTAACAGTGGCTTCCAACCTGTGGGCAAGACGAATATTGTAATGGTTGGTTATGTTGGTTGTTGGGGGGGCTGATTTGCTTATTCGCTTATTCGCTTCCGGATGGTCTTGATATTACTGGTGGGTTGGTTATGTTGGTTAGTTGGTTGTCGGGGTTTGCTGATTTGCTTATTTGCTTATTCGCTTCTGTGTGGTCATTGATATTATTGATGGTACACGAAAGGATTCTTAAATCCGCGAGTTAATACAAAAACCCTAAAAAAGGATATGAAAACTGATTGTAGGCAATCAGAACATTTAAATACGAA
>JBAYSC010000234.1:0-3320 GCA_041676345.1 Flavobacteriaceae bacterium
ATTTCTTCGACTGACATTTTTTGGTTCCAAAGTTCGAGGGTAATATCAATCGTAGGCTTCTTCGGAACTTTTTGTTTTTTGGGTTTGTCGTAATAACCTTCGTCAAAATCGTCATCGTCTTCAAAATGCAAAGCGTGTTTTTTGATGATTTCCGAAATCCTGACCAAATGATTGATACGATATTCCTCAACAGAATTTGATTTTAAAGTCTGTTTTGAAAACTCTTTTCCTTCCGAAATTGCCCGAACCAACAGTTTGGTCTTTTTCAGATTCAGAACGGTTTTGAGTTGCAATTCTTCGAGTTCGGAAATTTCCTCATAAAAGCTTTTCATTCGCTTGATGCGTTTTACCCTCTCCGAAGTGTATAAAACTTCAAAAACCAAATCGTCTAATTTCGGAAAAAAGTAGTCATAAGCCTTATTAAATCGCTCTTCTATAAAACTGAAATTATAGGGCTCAGCCGCAAAAAGTCGGGTGAGTTGAGCTATAAATTTCTCGGAATGAACAAGTAATTCCTCAATTTTACCGAATTGCTCTTCAGCCCATTTTTTGAATTCGTTTTTCTTGCTTTTCGGAAGTTCGTCTGCATAACTTTGCAGGTGATTTTTCCAAACGCTTTGCATAATTCTCCACGAAAAAGCCTTGGTAATACAGTGTTGGATATACTTTCGGGTCTGAATATCAAGCTCTTGTTGCAGTATTTCTTTTTCAACTTTATTCTTAGCATAATCCATCACCGAAGCATCATTTGTGATTCCGTTGAAGCGAATAGGGCTGAGCAAAACCAATCCGTCAAGCGAACGCAATCTCGAAAGAGCCACATAAGCCTGACCTGCCACAAAAACCTGTGAAACATCAAGCACAGCCTTGTCAAAAGTAAGCCCCTGACTTTTGTGAACCGTAATCGCCCAAGCCAATTTTATCGGATAATGTGTGAAAGTCCCCAAAACTTCCTCTTTTATGTCTTTTGAATTTTCGTTAACCGAATATTTGATATTTTCCCATTCGTATTTTTCGACTTCGATAAATTTATTTTCTTCCGGAAAATGCACCACAATTTCCTTTTCCGAAAGGGAATGAATGATTCCCATTTTTCCGTTGAAATAGCGTTTTTCGTAGCTCAAATCATTTTTGATAAAGATAATCTGAGCTCCGACTTTGAGTTCTAATTCTTCTTCAATCGGATAAATTTTCTCCGGAAAATCATCAACTATATCAGCATAATATTTAAAAGATTTTCCCTTTAACTCCTTTAAAGCCTGCTGATTGATGTTGTCGGCTTTAGCATTGTGAGTAGTTAGGGTAATATAACCCTGATTCTTTTTGATGTCGAAATCGGGGTTTACGTATTGGTTTAATAACTGAACATCTTGTGGTGAAATCCGATTATTTCGGAGGTTGTTCAAAATAGTAATAAAATTCTCATCAGATTGACGGTAGATTTTATCCAATTCGATATACAAAAGCGGATTTTGCTGAATCACTTGTGAATGAAAAAAGAACATTCCCGAATAATAGTTTTTCAGCACATTCCAATCTTCCTGACGAACAACAGGCGGAAGTTGCAATAAATCTCCGATAAACAAGACCTGAACACCTCCGAAAGCCTCGTTATTCCTCCGAACAGACTGCAACATAAAATCCATAGCATCAAGCACGTCAGCCCGAAGCATACTCACTTCGTCCACAATCAAAAGCTCCATATTCCGAATGACTTCCTGCTTGGTTTTGTTCATTCTGAAATGCCTTCGCAGGGTATTTCGGTTTTCAAAACGTATGGTTGAACCGATTTGAGGCGGTTGGTTGTGTGTAGGCAGAAATCCGGCAAACGGAAGCTGAAAAAGCGAGTGAATCGTAACGCCTCCAGCATTGAGAGCTGCGATTCCCGTTGGGGCAACCACAACCGTATTTTTGTGTGTGGTTTCGATGATTTCTTTGAGCAGCGTGGTTTTTCCCGTTCCTGCTTTTCCCGTAAGGAAAACATTTCGGTGGGTCTGATTGATAAAACTGACGGTGTATTGTGCTAACTCTGAAACCTGCATTTTGAGTAAATCTGGCTTTCAAATATAGCGATTTGTTGTGAAATAGACGAATTTTCATAAATTTTTTATCCGAAAAACTAAAAACCATTTTAATTTCTTACTTTTGGAAAAGGATTACTTAAACTTTCTGTTTTATGAAAAATACATCAAAATCAATTGTCTTAGGACTTTCGCTACTACTGGGTTTTTTCCTGCTGGGCTTTTTTATTTTCAAAGGACTCAAAACCTTTAGCGATAAAGACCGTATCGTAACCGTAAAAGGTTTAGCCGAAATGAATATGAAAGCTACTTCGGCTGTTATTTCTCTGAATTTTTCGTTTTCGAGTGATGATTTGCAGGATATCATCGGGCAAACCGAAAAAAAGAAAAACGATATTATCACCTATTTAAAAGCATCCGGATTTGACGAAAAAGACATCACTATACACAATGTGGGTGTAAACGACCGACAAAAATACTACGAAACCCGATGGACAAACGGTCAGCAAGTGGAAGTGAAGATTGACCGCTATACCATTTCGCAGGCTCTGACGGTGCAATCAAAAAATGTAGAAACCACAGAAGACCAGACGGCTAAGATAAAATTAGATCTGGTTAGCAAAGATTTGACTTGTAATGTAATGACCAACTACGCTTTTCCCGAGTTGAATTCGATTAAACCCCAGCTCATAGCCGAAAGCACCAAAAATGCCCGTATTGCGGGAGAACAGTTTGCCAATGATTCGCAAGCCAAATTAGGCAAGATTAAAACCGCTTCACAAGGACAAATCACCCTTGCCGGAAATTACCAGTATTATTATGAGGAGGAAGTTAGCGAAAGCCCTAAAGAACCTTATATTCAGAAGGCAAGAGTGGTGAGCACCATTGTTTTTTTCTTGGAATAGTTGAGGTAAAATCATTTGTAAAAATAGTCAAGAAATTTTGGGTTGTTTATATTCACCCTGAGAACTCTAATTTTTTATGAATGTTTTTTATATCTTTGGGAGGTTAATTTTTGAGAGATTATGTCTATTCGAGTAAGCGAAATAACCAAGCAATACGGTACACAAACAGCGTTGAACAAAATATCTTTTTCGGTTGAAAAAGGAGAAATTGTAGGATTTCTGGGACCCAATGGAGCAGGAAAATCAACTCTTATGAAAATCCTGACTACCTATATCAGCAGTGATTCGGGTGATGCCTGGGTCGGAGAAAACGATGTGGTGCAAAATCCTGAAAATGTTCGTGAAGTGGTGGGCTATCTGCCTGAGCACAATCCGTTGTATCTGGATTTGTATG
>JBAYSC010000235.1:0-3288 GCA_041676345.1 Flavobacteriaceae bacterium
AAGTATGTATGGAAGAAATAGAAGAAATAGGATATAAACATATCCATTATCAATGTCATTATTCTGCTAAAGCAATTTCAATTTTAAATGAAAATGTTTTATACTATACAGGTTTCGTAACAAGAACGTGTCCAATATATCCTATAATAACACATAGTTTTAATTATTATAAGGATAAAGTATTAGATTTATCAAGAATTAATAATCCTGAATATCCGTTACCAGAAGATTGCAATTTACCACATACTTATTATGGAATAAAAATTCCTAATGAGTTTGTTTTGGAATATCATAAAGAGACTATGGAAAATCATTCTATGAATCCACTTCTTTACGAATGGTACATAAAAAATAATTAACTACCGCTAACAAGGGCTTTGCAAAATGGCGGGTTAAGTGATTATTGAAAGCTTTGTGCTTCGTAATCCGCAAAAGCTAATTTTATTGGCTTTTTTATATAATTTAGCAAATAGAAATTGGCTTTTGTTACGTGTCGTCTAAATCGAAACTTTTCACTTCGATTTTCCGCCACTTCGCCAAGCTCCGAACCGTTGGTAGTAATTTTAAAAAACAGACACAAATGAAAATCACGACAAAACTAACAGCGGTTGTATTTTCCCTCTCGCTTTTGACAACACAAGTAAGCGGACAAGAATTCTACGAAGACGGAAGTATGAAATTGACAACAATTTCAACTAACAAAAAATACGGTTACGAACCAAATCATAAGACTTCAATAAAAGTCGGAAAGGTTGAAAATGAACAAGCCTACTTAAAAGCGTTGCGTGGACTGAATGGGGAACAAGTTCAATTTAGACGAATTTCAAGTTGTTGTGAGTTTAAAAGTAAATCAGCAGTTTTTGGCAAAGGACTTTTAGACAAATATGAAGTTTATTATGAAGGACTAAAAGAACCGATAATTCTATATTTAAACGGTTACGATTATGAAGAACCAAAATGCCCTGTTGGTTTTACTTTTGTTACTGCTGACAAAATTGAAAACCCAATTATTTATCCAGCAGACAGCATTTTAAAAGTGAACTTCTGCAACTCTCAAACACAATTTGCGGTAGCGAAAGAATTTCTGCTAAAAGAAAAAATTGGAGAATTGCCTGAACCCGATACGAACCCAACTTTTGAAGGCGGGGTTGAAGAACTTAAAAAATATTTTGCAGACAGACCATTAACTGACGAAAGAATTAAAGAAGCTGTTTTTAGAGTTGCTATTGCTTTCGTTGTTGATTGCAACGGAAATGCAGGAAATTTTATGATTGTTACAAAAGGGAAAGGGCTTGCAGAAACCTTTGCAAACCAAGTATTAGAAAGAGTAAACAAAATGCCTCAAAATTGGAAACCCGCTACAAAAAATGGAGAAAAAGTAGATTGCTACCAAGTTCTATCATTTACTGTAACAAGCGGACAACTTGACAAAGTAACATATAGATAAAAAACTATTGACAACAAGGTTTTTGTATCTTTGCCTTTTCAGATTTTAACATATGGCAAAAGGTAGAATTTTACAGGTAAAGCAATCTACGATAACAGTTATCACTCAAAACGAAACCGATTTTATCAGTCTTACTGATATGACTGCGAGTTTTAGTGAAGGTAGTGGACTAATCGGTAAGTGGATAACCAATAAAAACACGTTGGAATATTTGGGAGTTTGGGAAAACATCAAGAATCCGAATTTTAATTACCCCGAATTCGGGGTAATTAACCAAGAAGCAGGTGTAAACAGGTTCATTATGTCCGTAGGACAATGGATTGACAGAACAAAAGCAATCGGTTTAATCGTAAAAGCAGGTCGTTACGGTGGCACTTATGCTCACAAAGACATTGCTTTTCATTTTGCAATGTGGCTAAGTCCTGAATTTCAAATTTACTTAATCAACGAGTTTCAACGCCTAAAAGACGATGAAAACAGCCGACTGAAATTAGAGTGGAACTTACAACGAACATTGGCGAAAGTAAACTATCACATTCACACATCTGCAATCAAAGAAAACTTGGTACCGCAAGAAATTACTAAACAACAAGCAAGTTTTGTATATGCCAACGAAGCCGACTTATTGAACGTTGCACTTTTCGGAATTACAGCCAAAGAATGGCGGGACAACAACCCTGACAAAGACGGAAACATCAGAGATTATGCAACATTGGAACAGTTGGTTGTGTTAAGTAATATGGAAAGCATTAACGCTTTACTTATCCGACAAGGTTTGACACAAAACGAACGACTTATTCAATTAAACAAGACTGCTATAACACAAATGAAATCGTTACTTGACAGCAATGCAATAAAAAAACTGAAATAAAAACTACTACCAACATCGGTAACCGTTGCACAACCCTCAATTTCTCAAAATAATCTTCAAAACCATAAAAACAGACCTCTTTTAAAGCGATTTTAAGGAGGTTTATTTTTTAGTTGTAGTTCAAAACCCTGAAACTTGAATAGCTTAAAATCAGTTTTTTGAAGGCTATAAGTGTGGTTTTTAAAAAAGCAAAGTGCTTTTTTTGTTGAAAAGATTATCTTTCAAAAAGAGCTTCCTGAGGTAAATAATAAATACCCTGACTGCTTAAAATCTCTAAATTTAATTTTTCATTAGTAGCATCATAGGTTAAACGGAGAGTGCCCGACCCGTTGTGTGAAAAGCTTTGAAAGGTTCCTTCAAATACATTTTGAGTTGTCTGAGTCAATGTCAGAGAGAAATTACTTTCTTCTTCTTCCGTACAGTCAATTCTATTTCCCTCATAAAAAACAGAACAATAATTTCCCGAAACCGAATTGTCGGTTTGGGTTAAATACAATACCGATTGGTTTCTATCATCGGCTGACTTCCAATACCAGGTATCCGTAATTGATTCTTCTTCACACTTTACTTCTACAAAATCTTCCTTTTCAGAATCATATTCAATACAGCTTCGTTTTATTAAGACCATTTTGTTGTTTTCCACTTTATACTCTGCATTTGTATGACTGTTTCCTGCACGGCTTTGGTTGTGCTCATAAATCCTTTTTGCATTACTATCAAATTCCAATGAAGTTCCGCTAAAACCACTGTCAATATATTGCTTTGTTGTCGGGTCAAAAAGAAAGTATAGGCTCGATGTGTTTGGTCCTGCATAAAAGGACTCAAATACGGAAAAATCATCTAAATCATCAAAGTTGTAATCTCCAATACTTATGCTTTCGAACCCTCTAAAATCACAATCCAAATCTATCTGCTGAATCAATTGGTCTGTCTCTTTTTCGAAAATTTTCACTCCTGTTACCCGAGGGTA
>JBAYSC010000236.1:0-3278 GCA_041676345.1 Flavobacteriaceae bacterium
CTAATTTTGGCGTTTCAAAATGAAATTCTGTTTTCTTAAATCCAATATCTTTTAAAAAATGAATTTCGGTGAAATCTTGTTTCAAAAAGAGATTAAAATCTGCTTTGTGAATGTGATAATCTTTATCGGTTAAAATCTCTTTCCATTTTTTAGCATAAGGCGTATAAACCGTATAAGGCGTTCCGTCATTTTTTACAACTTCGTTTTTATCAAATATCACCTGGTCTTTAAATGCTTTAAAGGGAATGATTTGGCTTTTGAAAAAATTATAAATTTCGGTATCTCTTTCAATGGCTTGTGGTTCATAATCCCGATTGCAAAACACTGCTTGAATGTCATATTCTTTCGAAAGTTGTTGAAAAATTTCTAAAGGTTTTCCATAAAAAGAACTCAGTTTTGAATGATAATTTTTCAATGTTAAATTGATTGCTGAAAGTGCCTGATGAATATAATCTACTCGTCTATCGCTTTTGTTTTCTAACGCATCTAAAATAGCTGTATCAAAAATAAAAATCGGCAATACCGGAAATCCCGAAGCCAATGCCTGACATAAACCTACATTGTCTTCCAACCGCAAATCCCTACGAAACCAAAAAATGGATATTTTATTTTTCATGCAGAAACGGAACTATTTCGATTATTTAAAATGTCTTTGATGATATAAATCAGGATACTGACCAACAGAATAGCTGCTACTGCCAAGGCAACATTATAAACCGTGTCATTTCTATCGTGATTGGCAACCGCAATAGCGACCAATGCCCAAACGGCTACACATGTAAAGGCTAGCATTTTTTGTTTCCAAATCATAAATAAGTGAAGCAATCCTGCAATTGAAATCATAATAATAGTCCATGTCGTTTCGGAAATACCGAAACCATTCCATTCGATTTTTACAAGAAATGCTGCTATATTAGCGATCAGCGCAACCGAAATCCAACCTGCATAAATAGAAAAAGGTAATTTTAGAAATAGATTGGTTTTAACATCATTACTTCTAAATTCTTCTTTTGTATTCCCAATGATTTTGAACAAAGAAACAAGCAAAAAAATCATAATTGGGACGGATAACAGCAAATAGCCATACATCCACGTCACAACCCACAAACTATTGCAAATACAGGAAATCACAAACCACCAGCCGATTTTCTGAACAGTTTTTTCTTTTGTTTCGGAATTTTTTGAGAAAGCACCATAATACAAGACAAAACCCAAAAGTCCTAAATAAATCAATCCCCAAATAGAGAATGCATACCCTGCAGGAGTGAACAAACTAGGATATTTGGCAGAAATTGAAGCCATGGTTTCACCATTGAAAATACCTGTATTGGACAAGTAATTCATCAAGATAGTTACCACTAAAAAAATAACGTTTAATAATTGAAAAGTTTTTTTCATCATGCTTCGATTTTATTTTTTGAAAATAGCTTGAAAAAATACAAGACCAATAGAAATTGTGTATAGCCATAAACAGCGTCTTCGATGGGAATGGTAATCATTCTAATACCAAGAAAATTATTAGGATTGTAATTGACAATTGGTGACTCCAACCCAAAACCCGTCAACACGCCATTTACAGGAAAGAAACCGAGCATCAATACTGAAAACACAAACGATGCCTTGCTAATCCATTTTGCCCTAACAATAAAATGCAGGTAGATTAAAGTTAAAATAGTCGCAATTGCGGTAACCAATGTGTAAATTTTATCGTAATGCAATAAAGCAACCACCGAACAAACAATCACAGTGACAAATACAATCAGGTTATTGAAACCCGAAAGCCATTCCATTTTGTAAAATTTATCTAAACAATAATACGTGAACACGCATGAAAATGGAATACAAATGAAAAACAACCATTCTTCCAATGGCAAACCAGCGATTACGATACCAAGCGTATAATCGGTATTGAACCACCAAACGCCCTTTGCTGTAAACCACACATCCCAAGCAATAAACGGAATGGCAACAAGAACCGCAGCCTTGATAAATGCTCCAAAATGCCTATCGAAGCGTAAACGCCTGTCAAATGAGGCAACAAAACAAATAATAACTGTAAAAAACAGGACTAAAGAGTAGGTATATGCCATCATTTTTTTGCGGAATTAAAATACATTCTAAAATATTTGAAAGGCACATACAAAAAGCCAAAACACTCGCCTTCTTCTTTGCCCAAATGCTTATGATGTTGTTTGTGAGCCCTACGAAGTGCTAGAAAATATGGATTTTTGGTGTGCGTAAATACTTTCAGTCGTTGGTGGATAAAGATGTCGTGTACAAAGAAATAAGACATTCCGTACAGCATAATACCCAATCCGATAAAGAACAGATAATTGAAATTTTGTAAAGAACCAAAATACATCAAAGCAATAGTTGGTAAGGCAAAAATCACAAAAAACCAATCGTTTTTTTCCAGTTCGCCTTCGTTGCTGTGATCGTGATGATCTCGGTGCAAAAACCACAAAAAGCCATGCATCACATACTTGTGAATAATCCAAGTAGCTCCTTCCATAGCGATGAATACGGCTATGGTGATGAGTACATTTATCATTGGTTAAAAAGTTTTTCTAAAATGCCGTAACGGTAGTTAAAAATATGGTTGAGTTTACTTTTTACAACCATTACATGAGCGATGCTCCCTAAAATTCCCAAAGGCAATTCATAATCAATGGTGTCTTTCATCAACACTCCTTTTTCGTTGGGAATAAATTCGTGAAAATGATTCCAATATTTGTACGGTCCTTTTTGCTGAAAGTCGGCAAAGTTCTTATTATGTTCTACTTGTGTTATTTTGGTTTTCCATTTCATCGGAATTTTTAGCAAAGGTGATACTTTATATTCAATAATCATTCCTTCGTAAATGGGTTCATCCGCCAGGTCTGACGTAACGATAAAACCCATATCTTTCGGTGTTATTTTCGTTAAATTAAAAGGCGATGAAAAGAATTGCCAAGCGGTCTCGATGTCACAATTCAATTGTTGTTCTCTATATAATTGATGCCTCATGTTTTATTTTTTTAAAAGTATATCGATTTTGCTTTGCACCAGTTCAGAAGTAATTTTTGTGCGATGTGTTTTTAAGAATGCTTCATCCGTTTTTATCATCGAATTGTAACCCAAAAAAGAGGGTGCATTTTTCTGAACGGACAAACGGATAAAACGTATTTCTGGATTATCCTTATCAGCCGAAACCGCTTTTTCATTGTTTTTCTTTCCTTGATTAAAGGTGTTTAGTTTACTTATCGGACTAAAAATATGATTTGCCCAAATGGTTTGCA
>JBAYSC010000237.1:0-3260 GCA_041676345.1 Flavobacteriaceae bacterium
GAAAAACTTCCGAAAAACGAAAACAAAAACGCTATTGTCAATGCAAAAGTCATTTCGGAAAAGTCAAAAAACAACATCATCAGAACCGAAGGCAAAAAACTGGTGGTTCTCAAAGGACTCAGCAATTATATAGTCGTAGAAACCGATGATGTGCTGATGATTTATCCCAAAAAAGAAGAACAAAACATTAAAGAAATCGTACAGAAAAACGGATTATAAAAAATTTTCTGTTTTTTCTGTTTTTTTTAACTTCATTTCATTGGAAAAGACTTATTTTCGACCGCTGGAAAATACGACTGATTTAATTCAAATTTTTAAACCTATTTTATAATGCAAGATTTTGACTGGTTACAGCTCATAAACCCTGAGTTTTATATCAATATGAAAATTGGCGGAATGTCTATCGGCCTTTGGGTAGTATTGTTTATTGTTTTTGCCGAAACAGGACTTTTTGTAGGATTTTTTCTTCCCGGAGACAGTCTTTTGTTTCTTTCAGGGATTTATTCTACCGAACTTGTAAGCCAGCTGGTGCATATAGAAAGCGATTTTCTAAACGTATTTGTTCTTTCCATTCTGGTTGCCATTGCGGGGATTCTGGGAAATTCCGTGGGGTATTGGTTTGGAGCCAAAGGAGGAACCTACCTCTATAAAAGAGAAGACACGTTTTGGTTTAAGAAAAAACACTTGTTGCAGTCAAAAGACTTTTTTGCCAAACACGGAGGAAGAGCCATCATTTATGCCCGTTTTTTCCCGATATTCAGAACTTTTGCCCCTATTGTGGCAGGAATTGCAGGTATGGACAAAAAGAAATTCGCCCTCTATAATATCATCAGTTCTGTGTTGTGGGCTTTCAGTCTTATTTTTGCCGGACATTACCTCAACGGACTTGTAGGAAGACTTTTCGGAATAGAACTCAAAGACAACATCGGGCTTATTATCATCACCATTGTTTTGATTACTACGATTCCGGTGATTGTAAAACTCGTTAGAAAACCTAAGGCTTCTCATTAAGCGTTTTTATTACAAAGCCAAAAAACTCAGAAAGGCAAGCACGATAACCGAAAGCACAATTCCTCTTGCCATAAGCTCCTTTTTCATTCGGAGTAATAAAAAAAATACGACAAGATTCGGGACAGCTCCAAGGGTGATGAGTTTCCCCAAATCTCCTTGGCTTTTTATAATATCAAAACCTTCACGGAAGGGATATTCGGTGAAAATTTCGACATAGAGATAGCAACCGATGGCAGCCACTGCTATGCCTGTTAAAAATCCGTAGAGCAGGTGTATTTTATTCATGATTCCAGGTTGTGTTTAGGGTTTGAATGGCGTGATGAGCGGTGAGGTCAAACTGAACCGGAACTACAGAAACATAACCGTTTGCCAGAGCCCATTCGTCTGTGTCTTCGCCTTTGTCATAATTTACAAACTCTCCCGTAAGCCAATAATATTCCCGGTTGTGAGGGCTGGTTCGCTTGTCAAAACGTTCGATCCACATAGCTTTCGCCTGACGGCAAATTTTGATGCCTTTGATTTCTTCTTCTTTGATTTTCGGAAAATTCACATTCAGCACCACATCTTTCGGGAGTCCGTTTTCCAGAATGTTTCGGATGATTTTCCTGACGTATTTTCGGGTAGGCTCAAAATCTGCATTCCAGTCAAAATCTGCCAGCGAAAAACCAACAGCCGGAATACCTTCGATTCCTGCTTCTACGGCAGCACTCATGGTGCCCGAATAAATAATGTTGATTGACGAATTCGAACCGTGGTTGATGCCCGAAACACACAAATCGGGTTTGCGATTCAGGATTTCGTGTACCGCCATTTTGACACAATCTACCGGAGTTCCCGAGCAGCTGTATTCTTCGGTAATTTCGGGGTCAATGTCGATTTTGTTCAGATACAAAGTGTTGTTTACGGTAATGGCATGCCCTTTTCCTGACTGAGGGCTATCTGGGGCTACCACTACTACTTCTCCGAATTCTTTGGCTATTTCTATGAGCATCCGAATACCCGGAGCCGAAATTCCGTCATCGTTGGTAACTAAAATGAGAGGTCTTTTTTCCATCAAAAGGCTTTTAAATGATTACAAAACTACATAAAATCCCGTTTATTATAATGCTTTTTGTCTTTAACAAAAAATTATCTCCGTCTTTTTTGTGGGTTGGTATGGTTTTTATGTATCTTAGCCTAAAAGTTTGAATGAATTTTATTGTAGCATTTATGAAAAGGAATTATAAAGCAATAGTGCTGGTGGGTGTTTTTGCCTTGGCACTGTGGGGGTTTATGCCCAAAACTCAACAATTTGACGGAGCTTCCGATAAAGACAAACTCCTTTTGCAGCTTGTAACTATGGTGTTGGAAAATGCTCATTACCACCCAAAAGACATAGATGATGAATTTTCCAAAAAATTATACACCTCATATCTGGAAGAAATCGATGCCAACAAACGCTTCTTTTTGCAGACTGATATTGATGAATTTTCAAAATACGAATTGCTTTTGGACGACCAGATTAAGGGTCAGGACATTGCGTTTTTCAATTTGGTAAACAGCCGTTTCCTGCAACGTTTGGAAGAGGCAAAAACCTATACTACAGAGATTCTCCAAGTTCCTTTCGATTATACGAAAGAAGAAAATTTTAATTTGGATTATGAAAATCAGCCCTATGAAAAAGACAAAAAAGCCCTGAAAGAAAAGTGGAGAAAACAACTCAAACTTTCGGTTTTGTCTAAAATTCATGCCGAATTGCAAACCCAAAACGGAGCCACCACTTCCTATGAAGAACTCGAAAAAGAGGAAACAGAAGAAACAGAAGTGGCTGCTGCCAAAAAGCCTAAAGAACCCGTAACCATCAAAACCTTTGAAGAGCTGGAGGTCGAAAAAAGAGAGAGCGAACTCAAATCATTTAATGATTTTTTCAGTTTTATGGAAGATCTCACCCGAAACGAATGGTTTTCGATGTATGTGAATGCCATTACCGAACAGTTTGACCCGCATACGAACTATATGGCTCCTCAGGATAAAAAAGACTTCGATGCAGGTATGGCAGGAAAATTTGAAGGAATCGGGGCACGATTGCAGAAAAAAGGCGATGTGATTGAAGTGAGCGAACTCATCTCGGGTGGGCCTGCCTGGAGAGAAGGCATACTCGAAGCAGGCGATTTAATCCTGAAAGTAGCTCAGGAAGACGAAGAACCGGTGGATATTTCGGGAATGCGACTCGACAATGTGGTGAAGCTCATCAAAGGAAAAAAAGGAAC
>JBAYSC010000238.1:0-3237 GCA_041676345.1 Flavobacteriaceae bacterium
GATGGTTATCACGACCGATGGAATATTACGGGTCTGAATGCATTTCATAATGCAGAAATTTATATCTTTGACCGCTATGGCAAGCTGCTCAAACAGCTGAACCCTACGGGTGATGGCTGGGACGGAACCTACAATGGCACTCCGCTACCTGCCTCAGACTACTGGTTTAAAGTGGTTTATGACGAACCACAAACCGACAGCGAAGGAAACATAACAACAAAAAGAAAAGAGTTTAAAGCACATTTTTCAATAAAAAGGTAAATCTAAAAAGCCGTTTCAGGAATCCTGAAACGGCTTTTTTAATGTAGGGCATAATACTGAAAAATACTTCAAAAACCGAAAGTTCCCGACACTGACTACCGAACTTTTTGACGGCACCAAAGGCGAACAACTCAAACTTTTTTAAGTTTTTCCGCTGAGCCAAACCGATAGCAAAAGCCATAGAATAGGTAGGCTTTCTACCCAAAAAGTAGTGTAGTATTTTGATCTTTTCTCAGAAGCAAAAAACAGAAACAGAATAATGATTAGGGCGAAAATTCCGTTGGGAAGAAACTGAGACACTTTGTGTGAGGAAACAAAAAATTCGAGTCCGTAGAAGAGAAATAACAGCATAACACCCAAAATTTTAGTGTTTTTTACTCCAATGGTTTGCGGAACGGTTTTGAGCTCCGGATTGTCTTCTTTTAAATCAATAATTTCAAAAATCAGAATCAGAATAATAATGAGCAGAAAACGTTGGACGGATTTGAGCCAGACATCTGTATTTATCTGAAATTCCGTTTGAAAAATAGGGAGAAAAAGTGTAGAAATCACCCAACACAAGGCTACGATATAGATTTTTATACCACTCAGACTTCGGAAATTAAAAGGCGGAAAAACATAAAACAACGTGAGCAAACCCACTATAAAAACTCCCGTCTGAGCTTTGGTGTTGAGCCTAAAAAAGAAAAAAACACTTCCGAAAACACAAAAAACCGAAAGCCAGAACACGGTTTTCGGTTTTTTAAGGTGTATTTTTTTCAGGAAATAATCAGGGTGTTTTGCATAATTATAGCCCACAACCGAAGACAAAAACACAAAAAACAACAGGTTTTTATCTGTGGGAATCTCCAGCAGAAAAAAAGTCATCACCGTGAGCGAGACCACAGCCAGACTCACGTGGATACTGTTTTTGATATAAAAATCGAGGGCTTTCTTAAACAAAGGTTATTTGCATTTTCCGTCTGCAGTGAGAGCACTTTGACAGTAATCGCTCCACGAAAAACATGCCCACTCAGAAGCTTGTCCGTTGGCAACCACTCTCCATCTGAACCATTTCGACTGTAAATCAACCAGCGAAAAAGGCGTTTTAAAAACAACCTGCCCTTCTGAACCTACAGTAAATCCTTCGCTGTCAGAGCTATAAGAAACAGGGGTTTTCAGATATTCTGAATCTGAAAGCTCACACTCGTGATTGGCTACTTCTATGGTGAAGTTATCAGGCACATCTGTTTCAAAATACATCGTCAGGGTAGCATAATCCATAGATTCGTTTACAGATTTCAACGAAACGCCTTGCTGAGAAAAACCGGAAAATCCTGCCAAAAGGAATAATCCGATAAAAAATATCTTTTTCATAATCGTAATTATTTTCGGCTAAAGTAACCAAAAAAACCGAAACAGCCGGTAAAGTTTTTAGTCGAATTTGTTTTTGAAATAATATTTGCTGCCCAAATCATCGTCAAAATCGTCAACCATTGGTTTTGGTTTGGGCTTTTTCGCCTGAGCTTTTTTCTTCCAAATCTCAAAATTGTCAGGCGAAAGTGTTTTTTTCATCAGCTCTGTAAGCTCTTTTTCTCCCAGCCCAAATTCATTTCGTATGGCTTCAAAAGGCTTTTTTTCTTCTTGAGCAATTGTGATAATCCGCTCTAAGGTTTCTTTGTCAAGTTCCGAAAGTTTATACTTTTTCATCAAACAAAAAAATTAAATCAATCTGTATTTTTTTAGTTCAAAATTTTTCGCCAATATTAGTAAAAAAAATAATTCGTACAAACTTTTTATTTTGAATTTTAAACAGACTCTTAAATTCCGGTTTTACCTCTGAAATTCAATCGGAAAGAAATATCTTTGCGTAAAAATTCACATCTATGCTGTCGTCCAAAGGGTATGAAAGAACCTTTACCCACAATTTGTTACTGGCTGTCTTTTTTGCTTTCGTAGCCGGACTCATCAACGTTTTCGGACTTATCAATCTGGGGATTTTCACCACCAACCTCACAGGACACGTAGGAGAACTGGCACTTTCGCTGGAAACTTTTCACTGGAAAGAAGCCCGAAAAGTACTGTTTTGGATAGCTGCTTTCGGGTTGGGTTCGTTTACTTCATCAGTGATGGTGGCTTTTTTTGAGGAAAAAAGGCAAAAACTCTCTTATGTTCTACCTATTATTGTTGAAATTTTGCTTTTGTCGTGGTGCATCCTCATCAGTTCTGAGTCCGAGAAAAATGCGTTACAAATTCTCATTCTGCTATATACCATGGGGCTTCAAAACGGAATCGTATCGGTGGTGAGCGGAAAAGTTGTCCGAACCACTCACCTTACGGGAATGGTAACTGATTTGGGACTTTCTTTAGGCAAACTACTCATGAGAAAAGGAAATCTTGTTTTCGTCAAGCGAAATATTACGTTGAATTTCGCCATTATCGTTTCGTTTATTACCGGAGGTATCGCCTCTGCTTTTCTGACGGTAAGCTATAGCGAAAAAGTGTTGTTTATACCTATCATTCTGCTGATTTGCATTTTGATTTACGATTTTAAAACCATCGAAAAAAGCCTTAGCCGTATGCGAAAAATCAGAGAAAAACTGCATATTTAAAGAAAACACTTTTATAAACAATATTTTCGGGTTATTTCAGTTCTTTAGAATATGTATTTCAAGAATTTTATTTTCCTGATTTGGCTCTTTTTGGGTTGTTCTGATAACAAGAACAATACGGTTGCTGTGCAGGAGACTTTTCACAAAAAAGATTATACTTTACTGCACTCCGAAGCTCTGGAGTATTGTAAAACTCACCATTTTTCCCAAGATTATTATATCCTGATTGATATGAGCATTCATTCGGGTAAAAACCGGTTTTTCATTTATGATTTTGCTTCGGAAAAAATTACCCACAAAAAGCCGGTTACTCACGGAAGCTGTGATGTTTTTGAGGAAAATCCCGAAAAGTGGCACAAAGCAAAATTTAGCAACAAAGACGGAA
>JBAYSC010000239.1:0-3229 GCA_041676345.1 Flavobacteriaceae bacterium
ATAAAATCGTTTTCTTTGGTTAAATGCACCATCGTGTCAAATCCCTCAAGTTGAGCTCCAACCATATAATCGACTTCAATATTGTGGTAGTTCATTACGTGAAGAATCATGGAAGTAATAGTCGTTTTTCCGTGAGAACCTCCTATGACTACCCGGGTTTTGGTTTTTGATTGTTCGTATAAAAATTCCGGATAAGAATAAATTTTCAAGCCTAATTCTTTGGCTTTCAACAGCTCCGGATTGTCTTCTTTGGCATGCATTCCCAGAATAACTGCATCAATATCCGAAGTGATTTTATCCGAAAACCAACCTAATTCTTTGGGCAACAAACCCTTTTTTTCAAGTCGTGTTTTTGATGGCTCAAAAATGGCATCATCACTGCCCGAAACTTCATATCCTTTGTTGTGCATTGCCAAAGCCAGATTGTGCATAGCACTGCCTCCGATGGCTATAAAATGTATTTTCATATTTTTAGATTCAAAGGAGCAAAGATAGGAATATTTAGTGTTCAGTTGTTCAGTATTTAGTGTTCAGTACACTAAGTCCTAATTGTCCTTTATATATAAGGCAAAAGTAAAAAAATCCCCTACTTCAATTTTATTAAATCTAAACACTAAAAAATTTGCATGCAATACCAATTCTTGGTATCTTTGAAATAAATTTCTAAAGCTATGGCAAAGAACACATCAATTTTATTGGGAGATTACTTCGATAATTTCATAAATCAACAGATACAGTCAGGGAAATTTTCATCTGCAAGTGAAGTTGTAAGGGCTGCTTTGCGAATGTTTGAGTATGAAGAAACTAAAAAATCAGAACTTATAAAAGAGCTGAAAAAAGGAGAAAAATCAGGTTTTGTAAAAGATTTTGACAGAGAAAAATTCTTGAATAATCTTCATCAGAAATATGTTAAAAATGAAGTATAAAATCAGTACCGAAGCCTCTAAAGACCTCGAAAACATTTGGCTTTATACTTTAGAAACTTGGTCTTTTGAACAGGCTGATAAATATTACAATCTGATTATGGACGAAATTGAGTATATTGCTCAAAATCCAGAAACAGGAAAAGATTACAGCCCTATAAGAGAAGGTTATTTTAGAACTCGTGTAAAATTGCACTTTATTTTCTACAAGATAAACACCTCAGAAAACCTAATCGAAATCATCAGAATCCTCCACCAACAAATGGATATCGATTCGAGATTGTAACTAAAAATACTTTTTTAATAAAATGCCCATCCAATCTGCCATACAAGAGCTAGATTGTGCATAGCACTGCCTCCGATGGCTATAAAATGTATTTTCATATTTTTAGGTTCAAAGAAGCAAAGATACAAAGAAGAATTACGAATCGAATTGATTTTGTATATTTGCTATACTTAAAATAAGCCCTGATGAAATTATTTACCTTTATGTTCTTTTTCATTTATTTGTCTTGTGCATCGCAAGAGTCAGAAATGGAAAAGAAGCAAAAACAAGATTCAATTATAAACGAATATGCTCATAATTGTGCTAAAAAGTACAACTATAATTTTCAAATGGACAAATGGCAATCTTGTTTGGATAAAGGCTTAGAAAAAGACAATACGATTGCTTATTTATGGCAACAAAAAGCAATGCCTTATTTCAAACTAAAAAAATACGAAGTAGGTATGCAATATCTTGATAAAGCAGTAAAATATGATGAAAAGAGGTGGTTGCCATACAGAGGTTTTATAAAATGTATTTTTTCAAAAACATATAAAGAAGCTGTAAAAGATTTTCAGGAATGTTTAGAAAAGTGGGGAGATAATTA
Organism: Flavobacteriaceae bacterium; assembly: GCA_041676345.1. GTDB lineage: Bacteria > Bacteroidota > Bacteroidia > Flavobacteriales > Flavobacteriaceae > Flavobacterium. The sequence goes on from JBAYSC010000239.1 coordinate 1,796, forward strand.
TGAAATAGACCATACCTACTCATTTTATATAGGGTTGTCCTATTTGCAACTTAATGAGTTTGAAAAAGCTGAAAAATATTTAGAAACAACCATAGCAAAGCAAGAGGAGAAATTTGGTGAAGCTCACTTTTTGGATTTATTTTATTATGCCATTACAAAATATGAATTACATAAATATGAAGAAGCAATAACCGCTTTTGATAAATCTATCGGACAATATCCTCAATTTTCAGATGCTATTTATTATAAAGCCCTTTGTTTTCACAAACAAAATAAACCTGTTGGAATTTATGGTGAGCTAATAGGACAGGCACAGGAATTTGCAAAACAAGGATATACTATTAACGAAGATAATTCTGTATATGAACCTTATCCGTATCAAATAAAGTGGAAGTAAATATATAAAACTAAAAACTTTTTTAAAATGCCAATCCAGTCAGCCATAAAAAACCTGCATTCTACTTTACCTGAAAACGTAAGCTTAGTTGCTGTTTCCAAGACCAAGCCTGTATCTGATATTTTAGAGGCTTACGAGGCAGGACAACGTATTTTCGGGGAAAATAAAGTTCAGGAAATGTGTGAAAAGCAACCGCAATTACCTAATGACATCCAATGGCATCTTATCGGGCATCTGCAAACCAACAAAGTGAAATATATGGCTCATTTTGTGAAACTTATCCACGGAGTGGACAGCCTGAAACTACTCAGAGAAATCGACAAACAAGCCAAAAAACACAACCGAATTATTGATTGCCTGCTACAGATTTACATAGCGGAAGAAGAAACAAAATTTGGTTTGAGTGAAGAAGAATTTGCAGAAATCATCAACTCCGAGGAATTTAAAAAACTCCAAAACATCAAAGTTGTCGGGCTGATGGGAATGGCAACCTATACCGAAATCGATAACCAAATCCGTAAAGAATTTGCACATTTAAAAGCTGTTTTCGACAAATACAAATCACTCTCAACTTTCAATTTTCAACTCTCAACTTTATCAATGGGAATGAGTGGCGATTACCCAATCGCTGTTGAATGTGGGAGTACGATGGTGAGAATCGGGAGCAACATTTTCGGAAACAGATAGTTGTTTATACTGATTCTAAACTCCGTTATTCTTAAAAAAACGAAGTTAAACTATCAAAAATTTATTTTTTTAAGCCTAAAATAACAATTCGGCAGAAACAAAATACAAATAATACTGTTTTTATAAAAATAACCTCTTTTAACTTTAATTTTATTGCTGATAATGTAAAAATGCGTAAATTTGTGGCACAAAAACTAAAAAACAAATATTATGGCTTTTGATATCGAAATGATTAAAAAAGTGTATGAAAAACTTCCTGCCCGGGTCGATAAAGCCCGTGAATTGGTAGGTCGTCCGCTTACACTTTCAGAAAAAATTCTATATGCTCACCTTTGGGAAGGAACGCCTTC
>JBAYSC010000240.1:0-3218 GCA_041676345.1 Flavobacteriaceae bacterium
GTTGATGATAAGTTTAAGTATATTATAATACTAAGTGAAAGTATAATAATAGGAAATAAAGAAATTTCTAAATTGGTTGGAGAGATTATTTTACAAAAATCTAAAATTATCGAATATAGTATTGATGCTTTAAAATCTATTGTTGTAAATCTATCTAATGCTGAAAAAAGGATAAAGATTATTAACTTATATTTTGAAAAATTATCTGATAATGATATTGTTAAATTGTTAAGTAGTATTTGGAATTATAATGATTTATTCAAAAACCGCAAACCAACGTTTTCTAAAACAGAATACAATAGAATTCTTTTGGAAAAACTTAAATCACGAGATTTAATAAAAAACTATTATGATAATAAGTGGAATCTTGAAGAATATCGAGTTACTACAAATTATTAAAATAATGATTGCATGAAATTTCAGACTACACTACGACATGAATTTGAGCATGTTTTTTCTGAAGAAGAATCAAGAGAAGGAATCAATTATATTAAATTGGAATTCAACAAGACTTTAAACCTACAACAGGAAGAACCATAAAAAGAAAACAAATGTAGAATGCATTTTTAATTGAAATTCCCAAAAGACTACGCCATAATGGATTTTAACCAAACAAGGTTATTCAGAATTAATGAGTTTCTATTAAATTAATATGCTTTTCCTGTCAGATATCGTTTTCCTAAATAAAAAACTTTACCATTTAAGCATTTTTAAATATAAATATTTATATTCAAATCTTGACTATAAATAAAACTACCACCAAATAATAATTAATAATGCGTTATAATCTACTAAATCCTCGCCAATCCTTAAATAAGGCTTACCTCAAAGTTAAACCAAATAGAACTGAAATCGAAGTTTTTAAGTTGAATTTCAATCGTTTATTAAATCAGATAAACGAAAAGGAATCGGAAGAGTTTCATAAAAATCTAATCTCAGATTTTTTGAAAGATACCTACTATAAACAAAATCATTTTATCAACACCAAAGGAAGAAATGATTTGGTAATTCATAACGGACAAGATGCAAAAAGTTCTGTTGGGGTAATCATAGAAGCTAAAAAGTTTGAAAATAAATCGGAGATGATTTCCAAAAACAACCTGAATGCAAAAGCATTTCAGGAGTTGGTATTGTATTTTCTTCGGGAACGAATTACAGGCAAAAATCTGGAAGTCAAAAATTTGATTATTACCAATATTTACGAATGGTATATTTTTGATGTAAGTATTTTTGAAAAGATTTTTGTCAAGAACAGACAGCTAGTAAAAGATTTTGAAGCTTTTGAAAATGGCAGGTTATCAGGAAAAACAACGGATGTTTTCTATTCTGAAATTGCCAAACCTTTTATCGATAAAATTGAACAAGAAATAGAATTCGCTTATTTTGATCTACGCAGTTATGATAAAATCGTAAAAAACAGTGATAAAGAAGATGATAAGGAGTTGATCGCCTTGTTCAAATTACTTTCTCCCGAACATTTGCTAAAGCTTCCGTTTACCAATGACAGCAATAGCTTAGACAAAAGTTTCTATGCTGAATTATTGCACATCATTGGACTGACAGAAACAAAAGATGGAGGAAAACGATTGATAGAACGCCATAAAGACGGACAGCGTCATTCGGGAAGTATTTTGGAAGATACCATTATTCAGTTGGATAGTCTGGATAAAATCAGTCGGTTGGAAAAATCCTTTTTATATGGGGAAACAAAAATGGAACGGCTTTTCAATGTCGCTCTGACACTGAACATTACCTGGATTAATCGAATTCTGTTTCTGAAATTGCTGGAAGCACAATTGGTTTCTTATCACAAAGGCGACAAATCGTATGCTTTTCTGAACAGTACTAAAATCAAAGAGTATGATGACCTGAATACCCTGTTCTTTCAGGTTTTGGCAAAGGATTTTAAAGACAGAAACGAAGACGTAAAAAAATTATTTGAAAAAGTTCCTTACTTAAACAGTTCATTGTTTGAACCTACGGAACTGGAACATCAGACTGTATTTATCAGCAATTTGAAAGATGATAAGGTAATTCCGATTTTATCAACAACCGTTCTGAAAGATGAACAAGGAAAAAAACGTACCGGAAGCCTGTCAACATTGCAATACCTTTTTCAATTTTTAAATGCCTACGATTTTAGCGGAGAAGGCACTGAAGAAATACAGGAAGATAATAAAACACTAATCAACGCGTCGGTACTCGGACTGATTTTCGAAAAAATAAATGGATACAAAGACGGTTCTTTTTTCACGCCCGGAATGATAACGATGTATATGTGTCGTGAAACAATTCGTAAAGCAGTTGTTCAGAAATTCAATGAGGCAAAAGGCTGGGAGATTGAGAATTTTGATGATTTATACAACAAGATAGACAATATAAAAGAAGCCAACCAAATTGTCAACAATATTAAAATTTGTGACCCTGCTGTTGGTTCAGGTCACTTTTTAGTTTCCGCACTCAATGAAATGATTGCGGTTAAAAATGATTTGAAAATTTTATCGGATAAAGACGGAAACCGACTGAAAGAATATAGTGTTGAAGTTGAAAATGATGAACTAATTATTACGGATGAAGACGGAAAGTTATTTGAATATAACCCAAACAGTAAAGAGAGTCAGCGTATTCAGGAAACGCTTTTTCGCGAAAAGCAGACCATTATTGAAAACTGTTTGTTTGGAGTGGATATCAATCCCAATTCTGTAAAAATATGCCGTTTGCGTTTATGGATTGAACTATTAAAAAACGCTTATTACAAAACACCAACCGAACTAGAAACACTTCCGAACATTGATATCAATATCAAAAACGGAAATTCCCTTATTAGCAGATTCGGATTGGATAGTGATTTGAAAACGGCATTGAAAAAAAGTAAAATTTCCATAGAAGATTATAAAAATGCAGTAGCAGATTACCGAAATGCCGTTAGCAAGGAACAAAAATGGAAATTAGAAAAACTGATAGAAGAGATTAAAACCAATTTCAGAAGTGAAATACATAAGAATAGTAAGGAACTCAAGGAATTAAATAAGTTCAGAGCCGAATATTACTCCAAATACGAAGCAGAACAACTCTTTGAAACTGAACTGACCAAAGCGCAAGAAAAAGATAAAAAAGACCTGGAAGGGAAAATTAAAAAGATTGAAGATTTTATTGAGGAGATTAAAAACAATAAAATCTATGAAAATGCTTTTGAATGGCGTTTTGAATTTCCTGAA
>JBAYSC010000241.1:0-3215 GCA_041676345.1 Flavobacteriaceae bacterium
AAAGGTTCGAGTCCGTTTTCACGAGCTGTATCGGCTTTGGTTTTGCGTTTCTTTTTGTAAGGCAGATACAGATCTTCCAATTCGTTCAAATCAAAACTCGATTCGATTTTGTTTTTCAGCTCGGGAGTGAGTACATTCTGTTCTTCAATCGAATTTAAAATGGATTCTTTTCGCTTGACAATATTCTCAAACGAATTTTTGAGTTTTACGATTTGCTCGATAGCCACTTCATCAAGATTTCCGGTTTTGTCTTTTCGATAACGGGCAATAAACGGAATGGTGTGGTCTTCGGATAAAAGTTCTAAAACAGCAATAATGCCCTTTTCAGGAAGTTGGGTTTGAGATTGGATATAAGATTGGGTGTTCATTGAAAAAATCTAAAAAATTTAAAAAATCTAAAAAAGCAAAAGTATCGAAAAATGAGCAGAAACTATCTAAGTATTTCGCAGTTTTAATGAAGCCAAAAAAGTTGCGTTGAAAAAATCTAAAAAAGCAAAAGTATCGAAAAATGAGCAGAAACCATCTAAGTATTTCGCAGTTTTAATGAAGCCAAAAAAGTTGCGTTGAAAAAATGAATCAAATAAAAAAATCCTGAAAGTATCAGGATTTTATGGTTTTTCAGAATCTGAGAATTAGCGTTTATTCCGTTGCTTTTTTCATAAACTCCTCTGCTTTTTCGACCATTGATTTCACTCCGCAGAAAAACGGAACTCTTTGGTGCAGTTCGGTGGGTTTGAGCTCCATAATTCGGTTGAATCCGTCTGAGGCTTTTCCTCCTGCCTGTTCGGCTATAAAAGCAAGCGGATTGCATTCGTAAAGCAATCTTAATTTTCCTTTCGGAGTTTTGGCTGTTTGAGGATAAATGTAGATTCCTCCTTTTAGCATATTTCTATGAAAATCAGCTACTAAACTACCAATATATCGGGAAGTATAAGGTCTGTTTCCTTCTTCTGCCTGACAATATTTAAGATAATCTTTTACCCCCTGAGGGAATTGAAGATAATTACCTTCGTTAATGGAATATATTTTCTCCTCAGCAGGGAATTTCATATTCGGATGTGAAAGGTAAAAAGTACCAATAGGAGGATTCAGAGTAAATCCGTTTACTCCAAAACCTGTGGTATAAACCAGCATAGTCGAAGTTCCGTAAATGATATATCCGGCTGCTACCTGAGCTGTTCCGGGCTGCAAAAAATCTTCAATAGTAACGGGAGTTCCCACAGGAGTAACCCGTCTGTAAACCGAAAAAATTGTTCCGACAGAAACATTTACATCAATGTTTGAAGAGCCGTCCAAAGGGTCCATCAACAATACATATTTGTTATCATCGCCTCCGTTTTTTCCGTGAATGGAAATAAAATCATCGTTTTCTTCAGAGGCAATTCCGCAAACGATTTCCCTGTTTGTCAGGGTTTTGATAAAAACTTCATTAGCATAAACATCAAGCTTTTGCTGTGCTTCTCCCTGAATATTTTCTGTTCCGACTGCTCCGGTAATATCAACCAAACCTGCTTTGTTTACTTCGTGGTTTACCACTTTGGCAGCCAAACGAATCGAATTGATAATACGGGATAATTCCCCTGAAGAATATTTGAATTCTTCCTGCTTATCGATAATAAATTCTCCGAGAGTTCTGTTTCTGTCCTGCATTGTTTTGAAATTTTATTCAGAAATGGTTTCCGTTTCTTAATTGTGGTGCAAATATCTGATTATTTTCTTAGATTTGAAACAATACAACCACTTTATTCCCACAGGCAATTCTTTTCAATATTCCGAATTTTGAAAGCCTTTTTCTTGTTTTTCATTGCCCTGATATGCTGTTGAGTTCCGAATTTTTGTACTTTCGTAGGCTGAATTATAAAAACAATACTATTTCAATGAAAATCTTTAAATTTGGAGGAGCATCAGTAAAAGATGCTGACGGAATCAGAAACGTATGTAATGTACTGCAAAAAACAAACCCCGAAAATGTGCTGATTGTGGTTTCCGCTATGGGAAAGACAACCAATGCTCTGGAGGCTGTAGTCAAGAACTACTTTGAGAAGTCTGTTGCATTACAGGATTCCGTTCAAATTATCAGGGATTATCACTTTGAAATAATTTCAGAATTGTTTGATGATTCACACCTTGTTTATAGTGAGGTCGAAAATTATTTTTTCAATCTGAATCAGTTTCTGGAGCAGAACAAATCTCCGAATTACAGCTATGTTTATGACCAGACGGTAAGTTTCGGAGAGATGATTTCGTCTGTTGTTTTGTACCATTATTTGAAAGATAATTGTTTTGAACTGGAATGGCTTGACTCCCGAAATCTCATCAAAACAGACAACAATTACAGAGACGGAAACGTAAATTGGGAAACTTCCGAAAAATTGATTTCTGAAAAGGTTGACAAGAAAAAAAACTATGTTACTCAAGGATTTTTGGGTTCGGACGAAAACAATTTCACCACCACTTTGGGTAGAGAAGGTTCAGATTATTCGGCTGCCATTTTCGCCTATTGCCTGAATGCTGAAAGTGTTACGATTTGGAAAGATGTAGCGGGAGTATTGAATGCAGACCCGAGATATTTTGATAACACAACTTTGCTGGAGCAAATTTCTTATCGGGAAGCCATCGAATTGGCTTTTTACGGAGCATCGGTTATTCATCCGAAAACCTTACAGCCTTTACAGAGAAAGGAAATTCCGTTTTTTGTAAAATCATTCCTGAACCCGACAGAAAAAGGAACAAGTATCAGCAAAGGAGCCGATTTACAACCAAAACTACCTTGCTTTATCGTAAAAAAACCACAGCATTTGATTTCGCTTTCTTCCAAAGATTTTTCGTTTATTATGGAGGAGGGAATCAGTTTTATCTTTTCGTTGCTTCATAAATATAAAACAAAAGTACACCTGATACAAAATTCTGCTATCAGCTTTTCGGTTTGTGTGGAAGACAAGTTTTTCAACCTGAGCAAACTGATTGAAGAACTTTCCGAAAAATTTATCGTAACTTGCAACGAAAATGTTTCGCTTTATACCATCAGGCATTTTGATGAAAAAGCGATTTCATCAGTAGAGCAGGACAAAAAAATCCTGTTGAAACAAATCAGCAAAGAAACGGTGCAGGTTGTGACTTTATAAGGGTCAAAGAGGTTAAAAAAGATAATTTAGGATTGTGAATATTCTATTTGTTAGCGGTCAGCTTAGAACGACACACAGAACACAAAATGA
>JBAYSC010000242.1:0-3182 GCA_041676345.1 Flavobacteriaceae bacterium
AAAACATCAGATTGTGGAACTGAAGTTCAGGGTTCGAGTCCCTGAAGTTACCCAAAACGGAATAATGGTGTACAAGGTGTGGCACGTTGGTCTGAAAAACCAAAGGTTCTCGTTCGATTCGAGATTATTCCACCAAATAAAAATACATACGCAAAATAATTGCGTAATTAGTTTTGAACCTTTGTGTCGTTGAAACAAAGTTCATTGAAAATAAAATATCAATCAGGTCTTGTTGCGTGTTTCGGTATAACACCATTGCAGTTTTCTTTACTCAAACGAGTATGATGTATAACCTGTGCAACTTGAGTTGAAGGTTTTCAGATTGTTTTCCAAATAAACAATCATCACTACTATGTGTCGTGGGTTCGACTCCCACTCTCGTTTTATTGAGATAGCTCAGTAGGTAGAGCAATAGTTCGGAAAGCGTAGGTTCGATTCCTACACGTGTTTTCCACACGTTAGCTCAGTTGGTAGAGCACTACACTGTTACTGTAGTTACCGGAGTTCATTTTCTCCCTAAAAAAAATGACCAATAAAAAACAATCGGGTCTTTGTTCAGCAATATGGAGTCTGAAAGACAAAATAAAGCACTTGATTCAAAACCAGAGAAACTGAAAAGAGCTGTATATGCATCGATTGAGTTTGAAGTAATAAATATTTATTTCTCTCAGGCTACGTACTTTATTTGAGGATTTTTCCCTGGAAATTTTCAAGATACTAAAGACAACTTCGACAAATTACAAACATTTCTTTTTCCCGTTTTCGAAAAAAGGAGCAAGAACCGATTGTTTTAAAAAAGAATTTCAAACCATTTAAAAATAGAAATTATGTTACGAAAAATTACAATCAAAGCACAACAGGTTGGTTTGGTTTTCCAAAACAACAAACTTGAGAAAGTCTTAAAAGAAGGTAATTACTGGATTTTAGGAAACAAAGTCATTTATCTTTTTGAGATGAGTCAACCGTTTTTTTCTTCTATGGAGCTTAATGTTCTTTTGAAAAATGATGAATTAGCAGAAATGTTAGAGGTAGTTGAAGTTGCCGATAACGAAATTGTTTTGCAAATAGTTAACGGAAACTTTCGGGAGGTGCTCACAGCCGGTCGCTATGCCTTCTGGAAAGGCGTTATGCAATACAAATTTATTAAAGCTGATATTTCGCAGGTTGAAATCTCTGAGGATATCCCGAAATTTTTGTTAGAACAAGGAAGAATGCGGGCATTTGTTCGTAGATTCAATGTTCAAAACAACGAAAAAGCCTTGCTTTTTGTCAACGGAGAATTTATAAGAGAATTAAAACCGGGAACATATTATTTCTGGCAGAATTTTGCTTCTATCGAAGTAAAAACTATTGATTTGCGCTTACAACAGATGGAAATTGCAGGACAGGAATTGTTAACCAAAGACAAAGCCACTCTTCGAATCAATTTCTTTGTCCGTTATCAGGTGAGCAACATTATGAAGGCTCTTTTGGAAAATAAAGACTCTGAAAAACAGTTGTATCTATTAATGCAATTGGCACTCCGAAGTGTAGTAAGCAGTCTTACTTTAGACGAATTGTTAGTACAAAAAGAAGCCATCGGAAAATCACTTTTAGAGACAATGTATCAAAAATTTGAAAATTTGGGTCTGAAAGTAAATGATGCGGGCGTTCGGGATATTATCTTACCGGGTGATATGAAAGAGATTATGAATCAAGTTCTTGTAGCAGAGAAAAAAGCACAAGCTAACTCCATTATGAGAAGAGAAGAAACTGCTTCAACACGTAGTTTGTTGAATACAGCAAAATTAATGGAAGAAAATGAGATGCTCTGGAAGTTAAAAGAAATGGAATATGTAGAGAAAATTGCTGACAAAATCGGAGAAATCACTATCTCTGGTGGCTCGAATGCTATTGGTCAACTCAAAGAGATCTTTGTTAAATAGCCGAAACTCCGAAATTATTTTTCGGAGTTTCTTGTTTTAAATAGTTATAAATCAGTAGAAATACAAAAAAAACGGCGAATTTTTATTTCCCAATTTCCATTTTTTCGGCAAAGTAAGAAGCAAAGTCTTTCATAGTGTCAGACATTTTATCGTCTCCGGTAGCTCTGTGAAAGGTATCAGCCATAGCAACCAAAGTTTGATGAAAAAAGACTTTCATTTCATCTACGGGCATTTCTTTGGTCCATAAATCCATACGGAGACTTTCTTTGGCTTTGCTATCCCAAATGGAAAGCATAATGGCTTTGCTTTCTTCGTTTTCTACACCTCCGTCTTTGGCTGTCCAAAGAATATTTTCGGGAATTCTGTTTTCGTCGAGTTCGATTCTGAATAAAACTTCTGATGTATGGTTGTTGCTCATTGTTTTTCTTGTTTTTGCAAAGATAGCTTTTTTTAGTTGGTCTGTCTCCTTTGGTGCTCCGGCTGTCTCATAAAAAAACCGATTACAACGCTGCAATCGGTTTTCCTGACAATAATTATGTTAGTTTTTGTTTGTCTTATTTTACCAAACTTGCTTGTAAGTATTCTCTGTTCATACGAGCGATGTTTTCCAAGGTAATTCCTTTCGGACATTCTACTTCACAGGCTCCTGTGTTCGTGCAGTTTCCGAAGCCTTCAATATCCATTTGGTGAACCATATTCAACACTCTTTCTGTAGCTTCTACTTTTCCTTGCGGAAGCAGGGCAAACTGCGAAACTTTAGCAGAAACGTACAACATAGCAGAGGCATTTTTACAAGAAGCTACACAAGCTCCACACCCGATACAAGTGGCAGCATCAAAAGCCTTGTCTGCATCGTCTTTTCGAATCGGAATAGCGTTGGCATCTTGCGTATTTCCTGAAGTGTTTACCGAGATGAACCCTCCTGCATGCTGGATTCTGTCAAACGAACTTCTGTCAACCACCAAGTCTTTAATCACAGGAAATGCTTTGGCTCTGAACGGCTCTATAAAAATCGTGTCTCCGTCTTTAAAGGTACGCATGTGCAACTGACAGGTTGTGATGCCTCTGTCGGGTCCGTGAGCTTCACCGTTGATGAAGAGCGAACACATTCCGCAGATTCCCTCACGACAATCGTGGTCAAAAGCCACAGGGTCATCACCTTTGTTTACCAAATCTTCGTTCAATACGTCAAGCATTTCAAGGAAAGACATATCAGGCGAAACTCCGTCAATTTTATATTCAACGATTTTTCCTTGG
>JBAYSC010000243.1:0-3138 GCA_041676345.1 Flavobacteriaceae bacterium
GATATTTCTGGTTCGTATATAGGTTATCTTGATTTTGCTAATTTTCTTGAATTAGTAACAGACCAAAACCAACAAATACGTAACAACATATTCTACGAAAATGTACGTGACTTTCAAGGTATTGAAAATAAGGTAAATAATGAAATTAATGAGACTCTTACGTCAGAAGAGTTAAAAGACAAATTTATACTATTAAATAATGGTATTACTGTAGTCACTAAACAATTATCACCTCTTCAAAACAATGAATATGAACTTGGAGAGTTTCAAATTGTGAATGGTTGCCAAACAAGCAATATGTTATATTTAAACAAAGACAATCCTGCGATTCACTCTAATTTATTTATTCCAATCAAACTTATTCATACCCAAAACAATGAGGTAATTAGCAAAATAGTTAAGGCAACTAATAGACAAACGCCAGTACCAGATGAAGCATTTGTTGCGTTAGACAAATATCACCAGAATCTTCAAAAATTTTACGAGATTACATCAAGAGAATTGACTGAAAAAATTTATTATGAAAGAAGGAGTCGTGAATTCCAGAATTCCGACAACAATATACAAAAATATAAAATTGTTAATGTTCATAAACAAATAAGGGCATTTACCGCAGTGTTTCTTAATGAGCCACATACTGTTGCTTCAAATCACCCTTATAATATTTTGAGAAGTAAAAGTGAATTATTATTTGATAAATCTCACAGTCACGAAAGTTATTTTATTGCCTCATATATTTTATATTTCGTCAATTCTGATATAGCAAAGCAAGTAATAACGGGCAATCAAATAAAGCTAACTTATTATATAGCAATGATGATGAGAATATTGATAACAGGTAATATTAACGTAACTCATTTTAATGGGAAAGAAATTCAAAATGAATATTCATTGCTAATGCCAAAAATTACACAAATTGAAGAACGGAAAAAAATATATCCACAATTATTTAAAATATTAAACCAAGCTAAAGCGGAATTTAAGAAAGAGCATAATGTTCAATCAGATAAGCATTTAATTGGATATAGAGCTTTTAAAGATTTAATAATTAGAAAATTAATAGATAATAAAAGCGCATAACAGCAGTATGGCAATATGGCGGGTTCAGTGCTAAATTCAACGGCAGTTCTTCGATTGAACTTTTGTGCAAAACTGAACATTTGTGCTTCGATTTCCGACACTTCGCCAAGCTGCAAAACGTTAGCGACGACCTTAACTGACCACCACGCAAACAGACAACACAAGAAGAAATAAAGACTATGGAAGAATGGGAACAACATATACACCTTGCAGGAGGACGCTGTTTTGAAATGTTTTTTTTAATCCAAAATGCTACAATTCGTTTCAGAGTTGTTGGTTTAGACAGTTTTGGCGGACGACAAGCTATGAACTGCCAAACAGGAGAAAGATTTGAATTTAATAGAAATCAATTACTCAAAAGGGAATATGCGACCTTAGTAGAGATTGATTGTAAAAATTGTAAATAGAATTAGGCTAATGGACGCTTCTTTATCACTTAGACGACCAAACAATTGGCAAGACTTTGAAACTCTATGTAAAAAATTGTGGGGAGAAATTTGGAATTGCCCTGAAATAAAAAAGAACGGACGTACAGGACAAACTCAACACGGAGTTGATGTTTATGGAATTCCATTTGGCGAAGACAAATACTACGGCATCCAGTGTAAGGGTAAAGACGAATACACTAACAAACAGTTCAGCGAAGACGAAATAAAAGAGGAACTCGAAAAAGCAAAATCATTTCAACCACCGCTCAAAAAATTATACTTTGCGACAACAGCAGTCAAAGACGCAGGAATAGAAGAATTTGTCCGTAAACAAAACATTGAAAACATTGCCAACGGACTTTTTGAAGTTCATATATTTTCTTGGGAAGACATTGTTGACTTAATTGACGAAAACAAACAAACTCACGACTTTTATGTAAAAAGTCAAAACTTCAAAACGAGCAAAAGTGTTTCTGTAACTTTCCAAGACTGCTTAACTGAAATTACTCTGACACCAAAATATAAAAAGACAATTACGCATTACAGACAAAAAATTGTTCCAGCAGACCCATACAACAATCCATTAGCTCACATTCTTGCTCAACAAGAAAAATTTAATAAGCCGTTTGGTTATGTGGTTGCTACCCCAATGTCGGGGACAAAAGTAAACCTTAGCTATGGCTATCTTTACTTTCAGATACATAATACCGGGCTTGACCCAATTGAAGAATACAAAATGTCTTTTAAGTTTGAAGGCGAAGTGCTTGACTTAAAAGAAAGCAATGAAGAATCTTATAGCATACTTCTTATACCAAAACTTTATACAACAGATGTGTATTTATGGACAGAATCAATGTCGGGTAAAGTTGTTCCAAAAAAAAATATCTTGGTTGGCGATGACACATACTCTTCGGACGATATTTTCATTAAACTCTCACCGAATGAATACGAAATTGATGTCAGTTGGAAACTAATCTCAAAAGACTTTAAAGACGAGGGTAAATTGAAAATCATTGTAAAACCTGAATTAGAAATAGACTACAAAGACATTTTAGTTGAAGACCCCTTAAAAATTGGAACAAAAGAAAGTGAATTTGAAGAAATGATAATTGACAAAAAAGACGAAAAATAAAGGCAGACGCCAACATCGGTAACCGTTGCACAACCTCCATTTTCAGGAATCAAAGATAAAAAATGACCTCGTTTTTTCTTAAATTTTGTTTGCCCCGTAGGATACTTTCCTGGAAGTTAAATATAATATGAATTGATATCGTCAGGAAATTCTTCTAACTTTGGCTTCCTATTTCTCAAATGAAATAGGAAGCCGTAAGACAATCCTTAATTCCTTATTTACCAAAATAAATTCCAAGACTAGAATTGCTTTTGGAGAAAAAATTCCGTTTTAGGAGAATTGAATTTTTGATTCTTGAAGAAACTAGGACATGAATTTTTTTGTGAAATTTCTGATAAATTCTGGATTTATAACGACAAGGAAAAATTCTTGTAGATTTTTGGAATTTATTTTTTGGAGAAAATTTTGAGTTTTTGGAGAATTGAATTTTGATTCTTGAAAAAACTAGGACATGAAATTTTTTGTGAAATTTCTAATAAATTCTGGATTTATAACGAC
>JBAYSC010000244.1:0-3131 GCA_041676345.1 Flavobacteriaceae bacterium
CGGAAATCATCGGTGTAAGAAGCCCATTCAATACCTGCAACGTCATTATTTACAACAGCATTCGCATCAAATCCGTTTTGTAAAGCGTTTTCAACGGCTTGGTAGTTTTGTTCTACGATTAAGTTTAGTATTTCTTTAGGCGTCATTTTACTGTTTCAATTTGTGTGTTAAAAAGTTGGTAGCGTATTTAAATATAATTTTCAGGATCCTCTCTGTAATAACCTAATTTTTCTTTATACGATTTTAAATACCTATTGAGTTCAACAGAATCCAGTTTGCAACCGTTTTCAACTTCCGACAACCAGTCCGACCATTCTATGGAAGATAAAACTAATGACATTATTCTTGTCGCGGCATAATATTCGGATTGAGTAAGTTCCGGAAAACGCTTTGCTACTCTTTTGGGGGTTTTATGCTCCGATTCCCATGTCATATAATCAAATAATTCAGGTAGAGAAATATTTTTATCTTTGATTTTTAGTCCCTGACCTATAACCTCATCGCTATCATCTGCTGTTTCTTCTCCCCATTCAATCGTATCAACAATTTGCCACATTTCTTTTGGGGTCGAACCGTGTAAAAGAAATCCAACTCTTATGTTTTCAGAAACTTCCGGTAAATCTTCTTTTTTTGTTTTTTGAAGAGAATATTTTTTGAGAAAATGTAATAATACTTGTTTGCCGCTTGCCATTTTGTATGTGATTTTTTGGTTATTGTTTTAGCAATAGGTTTTATGCTGAAAGGTTTTGAGCTGTAAAGTCAGTTCGTGAATTGATTTCATTATGGTATTTTTTAATTCAGTTTTTTGTTTTTGAAATTTTCGTTAAAGATTTCATCAATAGTAGATTTATGTTGGTTGATGATAATTAGTTTTGTTTTGTCTTTCAAATCTGATAAGTAAATAAATTCCTTTTGTGAACTGAATTTCCAGTTTTTCAGTTCTTCAAATGTATTTTTTATAAGTTCCAATTTATTCTGATGGTCAGAAGAAACGATGATGATTTTTGTTATTGGAGTGGTTTTCATTCGTTCCAAGGCAATTTGTGTTAATGGAACTTCCGATTGGGAAATACTGGAATAACGGTAGTTTTTTCTAAAAAAACTGAAATCGTTTGGATTATCCGTGATTACATAACGGTTGGTTAATAAATTATCTAATTCATTCAGCCAAACTGAAAATTTCCTATCATAAATGGCAATATATTCATCTATAAACCTTTTGTCTATTGGTTTGTTTTCATCTAAATATTCCTTAACGAGCGGATAAATTTCCTTTGCCATTAAGTTGATGTATTTATTGAAATACCAATCTTCTTTATCTGTGGTTCCGTTTAATTGCTCAAAAACAAAACCATTTCCCAAAGCGGTTGCCAGTGCTTCATTCAAAAGTAAGTAAGCATATTGACTATTTTTTGAAGGATTGTTTTCAAACCAAATTTCTATCTTTTGTTTAAGCTCCAGCGATTGTTCATTGTAAACGGAATGATAAATTTCGTGCATTAACACACTAAACAAAACGTCATTTTGTTTGAACTTTAGCGGAACTTCACTAACTGCATTATTCAAAAATGCTGTTGCCGTAAATCCGTTTTCTTTTATGGATGGAATTATGGCAATATCAATAGGAATAGAAATATCCCAATCGGCATTATAAAAGGTGAGTCCTTTTTCAAAGAAAAAAGAAAGATTCGCATTTGTGACATAGTTTTTTAACTCATCAAGCTTAGTTTCAAACTCGTTTTCATTGGGTATGAAAACAAGTTGATTATACACAATCTCAAATTCAGAAATTATGTTGCTTAGTGGTAACAATTCTGAATTTGGAATAATTCCGAAAGTCTTTTTTTTGAATTCAGTTATAGTTTTAGAATGGATTAAATTTCTTTCAATGAGCGATTTCGTCATAACTGGTCTTTTTTGACCAATCGGATAACCTTGAAAATTGTAAGATTCGTAAATGTTTAGCGTATCTAATTGATTGATTAAATCGTTATAGTGCTTTTTATTAAACTCCGATTCTTTAAAAACCTGTTTGTATTGATTGTCAGGATAATTATTGGAAAGTTGTTTAACAAAGTCGTATGTTGCTAATAATTTTGAGTAGGTAATTTTAATCTCGGGTGTATTTTGTGAAAAAACAAAATTTGTCAAAAACAAAGCGAGTATTATCTGGATAATTTTTACTTTCATTAGATGTCTAATATTTTACGGTTGTTTCGATAATATGGTAAATCTGAAACTAAATTAGTAAAAAATCGGTTTCTTAATGCTCTCCGTAACCTACATCATCCATTTTTCCTTTAAAAACTCTGAACTGAATGATAAAATAAACTACAACTAAAATCGCAGCAACAATAAACCAGCCCAAACCTACAGACAAGCCGTATTCGTGAGCCGCTACATTCTGAACCGTCAAAGAAGGATTAACTCCATTTGTTGATGGTAATAAATTGGGAAACATAGAAGCTATCGTGGTGGCAAAACTCCCGAAAATAAACATCGAAGAAAACAGGAAACCACTACTATCTTTTTTGAATTTATTAATTCGGAACAACCCGGTTAGACCTACTGCACCAAATATTGGGAATATCCAAAGCCAATAATGCGTTTGCAGATTATTTAAAGGAAAGGGTTTTACATAATGCCATAAACAAGCCGAAGCAACAACTAATGCCAGCAATACAAAATTCAATTTAAAAATGACCTTTTTAAGTCTTTGGTTTAGTGAAGTAGAAGTTTTTAGAATTATCCAATTTGCTCCATGAATGGTTAATGTAACAACTGCCACAAGTCCCAATAACAAGGTAAACCAATCAATAACTCCCTGTTGTTCTGCAAGCGGATCAAACGTAGGATTCCAAAGTGGTAAGAAGAAATAATGAGCCTCCTGTGTAGAAACACCATTTTCGACCATTCCAAGATTGACACCTCTCACTACATTGCCGAGTGCAGCTCCAAAGAAGAGAGCCAATAATAAACTTGCTATACCAAATGCCTTATCCCAGATTGCTTCCCACATTCGGTTATGCACCTGTCCTCTTAACTCCAATCCTACAGCCCTGAAAATCAATAACCATAATACCAGCATCAAAGGCAGATAAAAACCACTGAAAGCCGAAGCATAAAGTGTA
>JBAYSC010000245.1:0-3085 GCA_041676345.1 Flavobacteriaceae bacterium
GAAAATTTTGAACTCAAACGATACTTGTTTACCGTTTTTTCTTGGGCAGGGTGGTGTGTTTTGTGTTTCCATTGTTGACCGTATTTGTTTAATTTTTGGTCAACCTATTTTAGGACGATACATATCCAAGATGTTCCTAATGTGATAATTATATAATTTGATTTTTCTAAAAAAATCTTCGTTTCAGAAAGTTTTTGATTGAGATTTTGAACTAAAACATCTTTATCCGGGTGAGAAAATTGAGAATGAACATCGAAAGAATGATAGAGGTCGTTATGGAAAAAAATATCGTTTTCGGTAAAGGAAATTTCGTTTATCACTTTGTGTAAAATCTTTTCGATAGCCAACGGATGAAACAAAATCCCAAACGGATTACTCAGGTTATCGAACATAAAATAACTCAGTTTCTGAGCCATACTCTCTGCAAAACAAGAACCCACAGAAAAAATATTAGACTTGTAATCTATCTGAAAATCAGGTTTTTGTATCGGGACTGGGGTTCGGAAGTTCATCTTTTTCAGGTTTTTTAAAGCTCCAGTTCAAAGGTTTTTCTCAGCAGTTCCAAAACAGGATTCTTTGCAGCCATTTGTCTGTATTTTTCTTCGTTTGTAAAGGCTTTTTTCACCCGTATGGTTTCGTTTACCACCGTTTTTATGGCAATAGTATGGTTTTTCAGATGACCTTTCAAATAGCCTAACAAATCGGGAAATTCCGATTCAAAATCCATTTTTGAACTCTGGTTCGGCACTTCAAAAACGATGGTTGTTCCTTCTAGTTTTGGAGTACTCATTCCCATAATCGAAGCGATAATTTTGTAGCCTTTGGCATCAAGACGGTCTCTATATTTGTTCCAATATACCATCATATCACTTTCTGAAAAAGGCTCTTCCAGAAAAACATTTTGCTTTTCAGATTGCAGTTTTTCGTTGGCCTGCTGCATTTCTTTGAGCTTTCGCAATCCCGAAATCGAAAGCGGATTTGCACCCAGTGTTGGAGCAGCAACTTCTGTTTTTGGTGTTGTTGTGGCAGGTTTTTCAGCCACAACAGCCTCTATAACCGTTTTTTCTTCTTGTTTTTTAGGATTTCCTTTCGGAGAAAAATGAGAAGCCGGAATTATGAAATCAGCTTTTTTTTTTCTCCGTTAAACGTAACGGAGGCAAGCTGCATCAGGCAAAGCTCGACCAGAAGCCTTTGGTTTTGACTGGATTTATATTTCAAATCACAATCATTTGCTATGGCAATCGCTTCCAGCAAAAACTCCTGTGAGGTTTGCAAAGCCTGATGTTTGTATTGAATTTTGGCTGCTTCGCCCGCTTCGAGAAGCTCCAGAGTCTGCGGATTTTTAGCAACCAATAAATCTCTGAAATGTGAAGCCAGACCCTGAACAAAATGGTGAGCATCAAAACCTTTGGCTAAAATATCATTGAAAAACAATAGCAAATCGGGAATGTTATTGCTCAGAATCAGTTCGGTTGCTTTGATATAATATTCATAATCAAGTACATTCAGGTTTTGAGTAACGGCTTCCCGAGTCAGGTTTTTTCCTGAAAAACTCACCACTCTGTCAAAAATAGAAAGGGCATCTCTCATCGCTCCGTCTGCTTTTTGAGCAATGATGTGCAGAGCATCGTCTTCAAAAGTAACCCCCTGACTTTTAGCTACTTCTGCCAAATGTTCTTTAGCATCCTGAACGGTAATTCGTTTGAAATCAAAAATCTGACAACGAGAGAGAATCGTCGGGATGATTTTGTGTTTTTCGGTAGTGGCTAAGATAAAAATAGCGTGTTTTGGAGGCTCTTCGAGGGTTTTCAGAAAGGCATTAAAAGCTGCCTGAGAAAGCATGTGCACCTCATCAATGATATAGACCTTATATTTTCCGGTTTGAGGCGGAATCCGAACCTGATCAATCAGACTTCTGATATCGTCAACCGAGTTGTTGGAAGCTGCATCGAGTTCGAATACGTTAAAGGTAAAATCTTCATTTGGGTTGTCATAACCGGGTTGGTTAATTTTTCGAGCCAAAATTCGGGCACAAGTGGTTTTTCCGACACCTCTGGGACCTGTAAAAAGCAATGCCTGAGCCAGATG
Organism: Flavobacteriaceae bacterium; assembly: GCA_041676345.1. Lineage (GTDB taxonomy): Bacteria > Bacteroidota > Bacteroidia > Flavobacteriales > Flavobacteriaceae > Flavobacterium. The sequence continues at coordinate 2,089 of JBAYSC010000245.1, forward strand.
ATTGCTTTCGATGGCATTGAGCAATGTGTCTGTAATAGCTTTCTGACCCACAACATCTTTAAAGGTTTGAGGTCTGTATTTTCGGGCTGAAACGATAAATTGCTCTTCCATAGGTTTTTTTCGTAAAGGCACAAAGATAATAATTTTGGTTTAAAGTAAAGTTCAAACTGCCAACTAAAAACTGGTTACTAATTACTAAAAATTCATAACTTTACCGAAAAATAATTTGAATATGAATCAGCCGGTGTTGTTTTTGAGAAACGTAAACATTTATCAGGAAAAAAATCTTATCCTTCAGGATATTAATATAGAGGTCAATAAAGGCGAATTTATTTACCTTATCGGAAAGACAGGCTCAGGAAAGAGTAGTTTTATGAAAACGCTTTATGCTGATTTGCCTTTGACAGAAGGGCAGGGGAACATTGTTGACTTTGATTTGGCAAAACTCAAAGAAAAAAATATTCCGTATTTGAGACGAAAAATAGGAATCGTTTTTCAGGATTTTAAGCTCTTGCCCGACCGTACGGTTTATAAAAATCTGGAATTTACCCTGAAAGCAACCGGATGGAAAGACGACAACGAAATCAAACTCAAAATTGATGAAGTGCTGGACAAAGTCGGTATGAAAGGGAAATCTCAGAAAATGCCTCACCAGATGTCTGGTGGAGAGCAGCAACGTGTGGCTATTGCCAGAGCTTTGCTCAACGACCCGGAATTGATTTTAGCTGATGAACCCACAGGAAATCTCGACCCGCAAACCAGCTCAGAAGTGATGCAGCTCCTCAGGGAAATCAACCAAAACGGGAAAACCATCATTATGGCTACCCACGATTATGCCCTGATTATGAAATTCCCTGCCAAAACCCTGAAATGTGATGAAGGAGTGATTTTTGAAGTGGTTCAAAAAACGGTTTAAAGTTTTTCATTCTTTTTTTGCATTTCTGAAATTCCCGTTTCAACTCTTGAAAATCTATTTTCATTATGCTAAGTAAGCTGA
>JBAYSC010000246.1:0-3071 GCA_041676345.1 Flavobacteriaceae bacterium
ACTTCCGCCTGAGCGAACCGGAATCGGAGTAACTCCAAAAGTGTCTAAATATGCCTTGTGAGCTGCCTGATAACCGATGCTGTCTATCGGAGTAACATAGCCTTGTCCTCCGTGATGAGGCGTAACTTTTACTTTAACCGATTTCGGAGCGATGCTCTCGAAATGTTTCGTAAACAATTCGGTTATTTCTTCCCAATCCTGATTCGGAACAAGCCTCATCGAAATTTTCGCAAAGGCTTTGCTGGCAATTACGGTTTTTGCACCTTCTCCTGTATAACCTCCCCAGATTCCGTTGACATCAAGGGTAGGACGGATTGAGTTTCTTTCGTTGGTAACATAGCCTTTTTCTCCGTGAACTTCTTCAATATCAAGGGCTTTTTTGTAGTTTTCCAAAGAAAAAGGAGCTTTTGCCATTTCGGCTCTTTCCTCCTGAGACAATTCTTCTACTTTGTCATAGAATCCCGGAATGGTGATTCGGTTATTTTCGTCATGAAGTGAAGCAATCATTTGTGCCAGAATGTTTATCGGATTGGCAACAGCACCTCCATAAAGACCTGAATGCAAGTCTCGGTTGGGGCCTGTAACTTCTACTTCTACATAGCTAAGACCTCTCAGACCGGTAGTGATAGAAGGTTGCGTGTTGGAAATCATTCCGGTATCAGAAATCAGAATCACATCGTTTTTCAGTTTTTCCTGATTTCTTTTTACGAACCAGGACAAGCTCGATGAACCAACTTCTTCTTCACCTTCAATCATAAATTTTACATTACAAGGCAGATTGTTGTTCTGAATCATATATTCAAAAGCCTTCACGTGCATATACATTTGCCCTTTGTCATCACAGGCTCCCCGGGCAAAAATAGCTCCGTCAGGGTGTGTTGGAGTTGACTTGATTACGGGCTCAAAAGGAGGTGAATTCCACAAATCCATCGGGTCTGGTGGTTGCACATCATAATGTCCGTAAACCAAAACAGTAGGGAGGTTTTTGTCGATGGTTTTTTCTCCGTAAACAATCGGGTAACCGGGAGTTTCACATAATTCGACAAAATCGCAACCTGCTTTTTCGAGGCTTGCTTTTACGGCTTCTGCCGTGTTAATAACATCTTGTGAATAGGCAGAATCTGCACTTACCGAGGGGATTTTTAAGAGTTCCACAAGCTCCGAAATAAATCGGTCTTTGTGAGTATTGACATAATCTTTGATGTTTTCCATAGTATTGAAAAAATTTAAAGTACCAAATGTATGAAAAAAAACAAGAGAGTAAAAGAAAGAATCTCAAAATGAACTTACATTACACATTTATTTTCTTTTAAAAGCAGGAATAAATGTGATTAAAAACCCAATAAGAAATATTAGAGATATTCTTAAAGTCATTTTTATTTCCCATTCAGAAAAAACTTTTTCTGTTGTTTCTGAATAGAACAAATCAGGTGGAATCGAATTTTCAATTTTTTGATATTCATTATGTGTAAGGTTTATGTTGTAGAGTTTATCATCATACAGAATAATCATATCATAATGACTTCCTCTTCCTCCTTTGTTGATTTTTTTCTCAACAATTGTATAGTCTATTTTACTGTTTTTTTGTAAGAAGATTTAAACTGAGAATGAAACCAAAAACTAACAACACAAATACAGAAAAAAAGAAATCTAAAAAATAACAGCAAATAGTAAGATGTTTTCTTCATATAATTTTTATGTAAAAAAGGCTTTCTTGAAAGAAAGCCTTTTATAGTATAAATTATCCTGTAGAGACGGATAATTATCCGTCTCTACAAAGTGATTATCCCAAAAACGGATATCTGTAATCGGTTGGTGGTACCAAGGTTTCTTTAATGGTTCTTACAGAAGCCCAACGAAGTAAATTCAGAGCCGAACCTGCTTTGTCGTTGGTTCCGGAACCTCTTGCACCTCCAAACGGCTGATTTCCTACAACGGCTCCGGTTGGTTTGTCGTTGATGTAGAAGTTTCCGGCTGCATTTTGAAGTTTCTGAGAAGCTACCTCAATAGCATATCTGTCCTGAGAGAAAATAGCTCCTGTTAGAGCATATTCCGAAGTGGAATCAACTAATTCAAGTGTTTCTTCCCATTTGTTGTCGTCATAAACATAAATCGTAAGCACAGGTCCGAAAAGTTCGGTTTCCATCGTTACATATTTCGGATTTGTAGTCAGGATAATCGTAGGCTCGATAAAGTATCCGACAGATTTGTCATATTTTCCACCAGCGATGATTTCTGCATCAGCATCCTGATTGGCTCTGTCAATAAATCCGGCTAATTTGTCGAAAGACTCTTCTGAGATTACAGCAGTTACGAAGTTGTCTAAATCTTCAGGTGAACCCATTTTGATGGAAGCCAAATCAGCCAACATCAATTCTTTGGTCTGGTTCCATAAACTTTGAGGAATATAAGCTCTTGAAGCAGCGGAACATTTTTGTCCTTGGAATTCAAAAGCACCTCTAACAAGTCCTGTAGCTAAGGCTTTTACATCAGCACTCGGGTGAGCGATAACGAAATCTTTTCCTCCGGTTTCTCCAACAATTCTCGGATAGGATTTGTAATTGGCAATATTGTTTCCGATGGTTTTCCAGATACTGTTGAATACTCCGGTTGAACCCGTAAAGTGAACTCCGGCTAATTCTCTGTGAGTTAAAACGACATCACTAATCATTGAAGAGTTTCCGTAAACTACGTTGATAACTCCGTCAGGCAAACCTGCTTTTTTGAAGATTTCAACAATTACATTCGCAGAGAAAATTTGTGTTGCAGCAGGTTTCCAAACTACAACATTTCCCATAAGGGCAGCCGATGAAGGAAGATTTCCTGAAATAGCCGTAAAGTTAAACGGAGTGATAGCATATACAAATCCTTCTAACGGACGATATTCTACTCTGTTCCAAGTCGAAGAATCAGAAATAGGCTGGTCGCTATAGATTTGTGTCATATATTCTACGTTGAAACGCAAGAAGTCGATTAGCTCACAAGCCGCATCAATTTCAGCCTGGTGAACGGTTTTTGACTGAGCAATCATCGTAGCCGCATTGAGTTTGGCACGATAAGGTCCTGAAATA
>JBAYSC010000247.1:0-3066 GCA_041676345.1 Flavobacteriaceae bacterium
GTTATTCCTACCCGAATACTGATGTTTCTATTTCTCACGCCTTTGCTCCTGCCTATATATTCTTAGGGGTCGGAGCCGAATACTACAAAAAAGAGAAAGAAGTCAACGTTTATCTTTCTCCGCTTACGCTAAAATCGACTTTAGTACTCAACCAAAGACTGGCAGACCAGGGTTCGTTTGGGGTGAAAGCTGCTGTTTATGACGAAAATAACAACCGTATCCGAAAAGGAAAGTTACACAAAACCGAAGTGGGTTTTTTGGTTTCCAACGGGTGGAAAAAGAAAATCTACGAAAATATCAACTTCGAAAACCGAATCACTCTGTTTACCGATTATTTCAACAACTTCGGAAACATTGATATCGACTGGCAAATGCAACTCGATTTTGTGGTAAACAAACACGTGAGAGCCAATATCACAGCCCACATCATTTATGACGATGACGTCAAAGCCAAAGAAGAAGTAGCAGGCGAAATGGTTACCGTTGGGCCCAAACTTCAGATGAAACAATCATTGGGTGTCGGGCTGGTGTATAGTTGGTAGTTTTCGGATTCATTTTGGGTCGAAAAGGCGAAAAAGTATATCTTTGTAGGATAGATTTTAACTAACCTCAATCATTCCCAAATGAAACGACTTTTTCTTCTCGATGCTTATGCTTTGATATTCCGGGGCTATTATGCTTTTATCAAAAACCCAAGAATCAACTCCAAAGGGTTGGACACTTCTGCTGTTTTGGGGTTTATGAATTCGCTCTTAGACGTAATCAATCGTGAAAAACCCGAATATCTGGCTGTAGCTTTCGACAATGGCGGAAGTCAGGTCAGAACCGAAATGTATCCCGAATATAAAGCCAATCGTGATGAAACTCCCGAAGCCATCAGAATTGCGGTTCCCTATATCAAAGAAATCCTCAAAGCGATGCACATTCCGGTTGTGGAAGTACCCGGAATTGAAGCAGATGACCTGATTGGAACCCTTTCAAAACAAGCTGAAAAAGAAGGTTTTAAGGTGTATATGGTTACTCCCGACAAAGATTTTGCACAACTGGTTTCTGATAATATTTTTATGTATCGTCCTGCCCGAATGGGCAACGGAATCGAGATTTGGGGTGTTGATCAAATAAAAGAAAAATTTGAAATCGAACGTCCGGAACAAGTCATTGACTTTTTAGGAATGATGGGTGATGCTATCGACAACATTCCGGGGCTTCCCGGAGTAGGCGAAAAAACAGCCAAAAAACTTCTGGCCGAATTCGGCTCAATGGAAAATCTGTTAGCCAATACTGACAAACTCAAAGGAGCTTTAAAAACAAAAATCGAAGCCCATAAAGAGCAGGGAATGTTGTCTAAAAAACTGGCTACCATACTGTTGGATTGCCCTGTTACTTTTCACGAAGAGGATTTCGAACTCAACACACCCGACTACGAAAAAATAGCAGAAATTTTTAATGATTTGGAATTTCGTCGTATGGCGGAGCAGTTCCAAAAAATATTTTCACCGAATACTGCTCTTTCACAAGCTGTCACTACCGAAATTCAAAAAACTACTGAGACCAGGAAAAAACCTCAGGACGAAAACCAAACCTCTCTATTTGGGGACGAAGGCGGAGATTTGTTTACCGCTACTCAATCGCTATACGGCAATCTGGAAAATACCGAACATTTATATCAGACGATTCAGGGAGATTTGGGGTTAAGACTGCTTTTGCAAAACTTACTGCAACAAAAATCGGTTTGTTTTGATACCGAAACCACAAGTCTGGATGCTTTGAATGCAGAACTGGTCGGGATTGCTTTTTCGTATGAAAAAGGAAAAGGTCATTATGTTCCGTTTCCGGAAAATCAGGAAGAAGCTCAGGTGCTGATTGAAAAACTACGTCCGTTTTTTGAAGATGAATCTATCGAAAAAGTCGGGCAAAACCTGAAATATGACATCAAGATTCTAAGAAATTACGGAATTGAAATCAAAGGGAAACTGTTTGACACCATGATTGCTCATTATTTGATAAACCCCGATATGAGACACAATATGGATGTACTTTCGGAAACCTATCTGAACTACAGCCCGAAATCTATCGAAACTCTGATTGGAAAAAAAGGAAAAAACCAAAAATCAATGCGTGAGGTTGAGGTGGAACTTGCCAAAGAATATGCGGTTGAAGATACCGATGTTACGTTGCAGCTCAAAGAAGTTTTTGAGCCTGTTTTAGAACAAACCCAAACCCGAAAACTCTTTGATGAAATCGAAATTCCGCTTGTTCCGGTTTTAGCCGATATGGAATCTGAGGGAATTCGTTTGGATGTGGATTTTCTCAAATCGCTTTCGGGCGATTTAGACAAAGACATCAAAACCTTGGAAATGCGGATTTATCAGGCAGCAGGTCATTCGTTTAATCTGGCTTCCCCTAAGCAGTTGGGCGAAATTCTGTTCGATAAACTAAAAATTCGTGATCCCAATAAGAAAATAACCAAAACCAAAACCGGACAATATGCTACAGGTGAAGAAGTGTTGAGCTTTTTTGCCAAAGACCATCAAATCGTAAGCGATATTCTGGATTGGAGGCAACTTGTGAAACTACAAAACACGTATGTGGATTCGCTTCCGAACGAGGTAAATCCGAAAACTCAACGAGTACATACGGATTATATGCAAACCGTTGCGGCAACGGGTCGTTTGAGTTCCAACAATCCGAATTTGCAGAATATTCCGATTCGTACGGAAAGAGGGCGGCAAATCCGTAAAGCATTTGTTCCGAGAGACGAAAATTACACACTACTTTCAGCCGATTATTCTCAAATCGAACTCCGTGTAATCGCTGCTTTGAGCGGAGAACCCAATATGATTGAATCGTTTGCCAAAGGCGAAGACATTCACCGTTCCACAGCAGCCAAAGTGTTTAATGTGGCTTTGGAAGAAGTAACCAAAGAGCAACGAAGTCATGCCAAAACCGTTAATTTCGGGATTATCTACGGAGTTTCCGCTTTCGGGCTTTCCAACCAAACCGATTTGACCCGTTCCGAAAGTGCAGAACTTATAGATGCCTACTACAAAACCTATCCGAGGCTTA
>JBAYSC010000248.1:0-3050 GCA_041676345.1 Flavobacteriaceae bacterium
ATTCGTTTTTAGCCTCGATAATACAAGGTTTTACGTAGCAACCGCTTTCGTATCCTTCACCTTCTAAGACACCACCTTCTACGATTACTTTTCCTCCTTCTGCTTTTGCTTTTTCGATAGCCTCAAGATAATCTTTAACCGCAGCTTTGTCAATAAGTGGTCCTACGTGATTGTTTGCATCAAGAGGATTTCCGATTTTTAGCTGTCCGTAAGCATTTTTAAGCACAGAAATTGTTTTGTCGTATATACTTTCGTGAATGATAAGTCGTCTTGTAGAAGTACATCTTTGTCCTGCTGTTCCGACTGCTCCGAAAACCGCTCCAACCAAAACCATATTGATGTCCGCATTTTCGGAAACGATAATCGCATTGTTTCCTCCTAATTCAAGAATTGTATTTCCGAAACGTTCTGCAACGGTTTTTGATACGTGACGTCCGATTCGGGTTGAACCTGTAAACGAAACCAACGGAATTCTCGAATCGTTGTTAATCAAATCTCCCGATTCGTTTCCGACAACCAAACAGCTTACTCCCTCCTGAATGTTGTTTTCTCTTAATACTTTTTGAATGATATTCTGGCAAGCTAAAGCACAAAGTGGTGTTTTTGAACTCGGTTTCCAGATACAAACATCTCCACAAACCCAAGCCAACATCGAATTCCAACTCCATACAGCCACAGGGAAATTAAAAGCAGAAATAATTCCGACTACTCCCAGCGGATGCCATTGTTCGTACATTCTGTGTAGTGGTCTTTCCGAATGCATGGTCAGACCATATAATTGTCTTGACAATCCTACTGCAAAGTCACAGATGTCAATCATTTCTTGTACTTCTCCCAATCCTTCCTGCAACGATTTTCCCATTTCGTAAGAAACTAATTTTCCGAGAGCCTCTTTGTTTTTGCGAAGCTCCTCTCCCATTTGTCTTACGATTTCTCCTCTTTTCGGAGCGGGAACCATTCTCCACGATTTAAAAGCTTCGGTCGCTTTTTGCATTGCTTTTTCGTAATCTTCTGAAGTCGAAGCCTGTACTTTTGCTATTAATTTCCCGTCAACCGGAGAATAGGATTCGATGATTCTTCCGTTAGCGAAACTTTCTAATCCTGTTGAAGTTCCCGGGTTTACTTCTTTAATGCCTAATTGCTCTAAGGCTTGTTGTATTCCGAATTGGTTTGAAACAGTTGCCATTTTTTATGAATTTTATTTAAAATTTATACGTTGCGAAGATACGACTTTTTAGGTTAGTCTTAAAGCAGTTTCCATAACCTTACCACAAATTATAATAATAAAATTTTGTTTGAATAGTTTTTTTGCGTTCTTTTGCCCACGAATGAAAAAAAAAATTATTACTAACTATTTCAATTAATTAAATCATGACAAAATTTTTTCAAACAACATTTTTCTTTATCAGTGTTTTGTTCCTTGCTTCTTGCTCATCTGACGACAGTGAAGGTGGATCATCTTCAAAAAACTTTACTCTTAATGGAGAAACCTATAGAGTAGAACAAGCAGTAATACAAGTTTTCAATGACTCAGAATCAAATACTTCTGATGCTTCTATCTCTCTTACAGGAAGCAAAGGAGGAAAAGTAGCATCTATAAGTTTTAGCGTTTTTTATAATACATCTAATGGTATAGAAGGAGTTTATACATCTGACGAAGATAGTTGGGATCAAATAGAAGACACCTATTCTTCTTGGTTGAGTATGTATTCTATTACTCAAAATATGGATATGACTACTTCAAACCAACCTGTAGGTCCTGTTACGATTATCTCACATGGAAATAATCAATATACATTAGAATTTGATGTAACTTATGCTGATAACGTTACTGCCTCTGCAAGTGTAAAGACAACATTCGCTATCCAATCTATGGGTTTCTAAAAGTTCACCAATACTAAAAACCCTCTCTTCCTTTGATTTAGGAAGAGAGGGTTTTTATTTTTTCCATTCTTCAATCCAAGTGTGAAGGGCATCAACCCAAAGCTCGTCTTCATTCATACACGGAATCGTCAAAAATTCTTCTCCTCCGTTTTTGATAAAATCTTCTTTGGCTCTCATTCCGATTTCTTCGAGGGTTTCCAAACAATCTGAAACAAAAGCAGGTGTTACGACTGCTATTTTTTTAGTTCCGTTTTTGGCTAAATTGTCGATTTCGACATCGGTATATGGGTCAAGCCATTTGTCTCCCGATAATCTCGATTGAAACGTTTCCATTACTTTTTCTTTGGAAATTCCCAAGTATTCTATCACCTGCCTTGTGGTCTCAAAACAATGGGTTCTGTAACAGAATTCAGAATCAGACGTGTTGGGCTCACAACAATATTCGTCTTTTACAAACTTTTTATGTGTGCCGGGTTTTCCGGTTTTTCGGATATGTCTTTCGGGAATTCCGTGGTAGGAGAAAACCAATTTTTCGTAATCGAAATCTCCCAAATGCTTTTTAATGGATTCCGCCTGAGCAACGATATATTCTTTTCGGTTGTAAAAAGCAGGAAAATGTGTGAGTTTCATTTTCGGAAAATGCTCTTTTTGGATTTTGTTTGCCAATTCCGTAATGGTCAATGTCGAAGCCATTGCGTGTTGCGGATACAAAGGCAAAACCAAAACTTCGGTTACGCCTTTTTGGTGTAATTCCGACAAACCTGTTTTGATGCTTGGTTTTCCGTAACGCATTGCCAAAGCAACAGGAATATCCGTTTTTTGCTGCACTTTTTTCTGTAATCTTTCCGATAAAACGATGAGTGGAGAGCCTTCGTCCCACCAAATTTTGCTATATGCCTCTGCTGATTTTTCGGCTCTTTTTCTGAAATTGATGATAATTCCCCGAACCAAAAAAGCACGAAACAAATACGGATAATCAATCACATATTTATCCATTAAAAACTCGTCTAAATACGGTTTTACGTCTTTGGCTGTTGGACTGTCGGGCGAACCGAGATTTACTAAAAGAACTCCTTTCATGTTTGGTTTAATCGTTAAGTCGTTGATTTGTTTAATCGTTTCCTGTTTCTAAAAGCCCAAATTATATTCATAATGAAAATTATAAA
>JBAYSC010000249.1:0-3042 GCA_041676345.1 Flavobacteriaceae bacterium
ATATAAAAACCAACCAACCAATTGCGAATAGTCAAATGTTTGTTAATCGACTTAATCGCATTTTGTTGAAGCTGATTATGAGTGCTTTGTATCGTATTTACTAATATCTCAAAATTCATATTGAAAAAGATATTTCTCTATATTCGGACGTTTTGCTAATTGTTTATATATAAATCTATCAGAAAATCTTTTATTTTTTCTTCACTCCAAGTTTCAGAGGCTACTGAAAAATTATATCCGAAATCATTTTTTGCTCCAAACAGAAAAATTGTGTTTATACTTTTTTCTTCATTGGTGGCTTTCCATAATATATAACCATTATCAGATTGGTCATTAATTATACTTACAGTAATTCCCTGATTTCTCCAATATTCAGAGTCCCACTGCACAAAATCAGCCACAAATTCTTTATCGGTTAATTCTGTTTTGAAAAACGGATATTTTTCTTTGGGATTTTTTGCAATAGCTAATGTTGTAGAATTATTATTTGTGAAAATATGCTGTTTACTGCTTTGATTAAAATCTGTTTTTGTCCATTTGTCAGGAAAAACAATATTCCCGTATGGAAAAAGCATTAAAGTTGTTTGGTTTTTACTTTCATCATAATTATCGGAAATCAACATACTTGTCTTATTTGTTTTACAAGAAATAAAAACAAATAAAAATAATCCTAAAAATATTTTATATCTTATCATTATCTAAAAATTACTTGTTATTATACCCAAAACGTTTGAGCTGCCTAACATCACTTCTCCAGTTTTTATTGACTTTGACAAAAGTTTCCAGATAAATCTGTTTTCCGAAAAACTTTTCCATTTCCTGTCTTGCCTGAATCCCAACATTCTTTAGAGCTGCACCTTTGTGTCCGATGATGATTCCCTTTTGAGTGTCACGCTCGACCATAATTACCGCTCTGATTCTGATGATATCTTCGTCTTCGATGAACTCTTCGGTTTCGATTTCCACAGCATACGGAATCTCCTTATCATAATTCAAAAGGATTTTTTCCCTGATGATTTCGTTTACAAAAAACCTTTCGGGTTTGTCGGTTAAAGTATCTTTCGGATAATACGGGGGAGATTCGGGCAAAAGCTCGATAATCCTGTCAAAAACTTCTTTTACATTGAAATTCTCCAAAGCCGAAATCGGATAAATCTCCGCATTCGGAACTTTCTCTTTCCAAAGGGCAACCTGCTCCTCTAATTGTTCTTGTGTTGATTTGTCGATTTTATTCAGCAAAAGTAAAACGGGAATTTCCGAAAAGATAATTCGTTTGAAAAAAGCCTCGTCTTTCAGGTCTTTTTCGCCGATTTCAACCATATAAATCAGAATATCAGCATCTTCAAAAGCCGATTTCACAAAATCCATCATCGAAGCCTGCAACTCATAGGCAGGTTTGATGATTCCGGGAGTGTCTGACAAAACCACCTGAAAATCCTCTCCGTTTACGATTCCCAGAATCCTGTGCCTTGTCGTTTGGGCTTTTGAGGTAATAATCGAAAGCCTTTCGCCTACGAAAGCATTCATTAGAGTTGACTTCCCCACATTCGGATTCCCGATAATATTTACAAAACCTGCTTTGTGCATCCTTAAAAATTTTTGCAAAGGTAGTTATTTTACTCATACTATGTTTTTAAACATTTCTGAGTACCTTTGCAGAAAAATTTCTGCTTTGACCCCTGTTGCCATAACTGCTGTTGCTTCTTTTTCCGCCTTAGGTCTTGATACTGATACGGTTTGGGAGAATTACCAAAATCTAAAATCGCTTATAACACCAAAACAAATCGGAGAACATATCGAGTGGGTCTGTGCCCTATCCGACCCATTATCTGAAATTAAAGAAGCTTTGCGAAGCGAAAAAAGCAAGTACAGAAACCTTGACGATTCGGTTTTATACGGAATTTTAGCTTCCAGAAAAGCGGTTGAAAAAGCAGGCTGGACAGAAAGTGATGTTTTCGGAATCAATATCGGTTCGTCTCGAGGAGCAACTGCTCTTTTTGAAAAATACCACCAAGAATTCATCGAAACCGGAAAAACCGCTACACCCTCTTCTCCAAGCACCACACTGGGAAACATTTCGTCCTGGATAGCTCAGGATTTGAAGAGCACAGGCCCCGAAATTTCTCATTCCATAACCTGTTCTACAGCACTCCACGCTGTACTCAACGGAATAGTCTGGATAAATTCAGGAATGACCGATAAATTCCTGGCAGGAGGCAGCGAAGCTCCGCTTACTCCTTTTACATTAGCCCAAATGAAAGCCATGAAAATTTATGCAAAAACTGCTTCGGAGTTTCCGTGCAGGAGTTTTGATTTGCAAAAAACCGAAAACACTATGGTTTTGGGCGAAGGGGCAGCAGTAGTCTGTCTGGAAAAAGGCAAAAAAGAAAATGCTTTGGGCTATATAACGGGTTTGGGTTATGCTACTGAGGCTATCACACACGGTTCTTCTATTTCTGATGAAGCCGAAAGTATGCAAAAAGCTATGAAAATGGCTCTCAAAAACATTCCTCCGAGCGAAGTTGACGTGATTGTGATGCATGCTCCCGGAACCATAAAAGGCGACATGTCTGAATTTCGGGCAATCGAAAAAGTATTCGGAAATCAACTACCGATGCTCACTACCAATAAATGGAAAATAGGTCACACCTTCGGAGCTTCAGGAACCCTGAGTATGGAACTGGCATTGCTGATGTTACAGCACCAAAAATTCATCGGCACTCCTTTTACAACTCCGGGAAAACCCCGGAAAAACTTGCAGAAAATCCTTATAAACGCTGTGGGATTCGGGGGAAATGCTGTGAGTGTACTCATAGAAAAATAATTTCCTAAAAAATATTTTTTTGTAAACTTTTTCAACTTCTGTTTTTTCTATATTACTGAATATAAGTAAATTAACAATTTTATCTTGATAACTTTTTAAAAACAGGTTTTTTTGTTATTGCTTTTTGTTTACTTTTACCTCACTGAAATTAACACCAAAAAAACAAACAATATGGAAACAATCGCAGAAACGGTTACACGAAAAACTTTTTCAAACGA
>JBAYSC010000250.1:0-3038 GCA_041676345.1 Flavobacteriaceae bacterium
GTTTTCCGCTTATCCAAAAAATCAATGCACAAAGCAAAGCTACACAAGCTTTGATTCTTTCTCCCACAAGAGAACTTTGTTTGCAAATTACCAACGAGTTAAAGCAATACTCCAAATATGAAAAAGGAGTAAATGTAGTTGCTGTTTACGGAGGTGCCAGCATCACCGAACAAGCACGAGAAGTAAAGAGAGGAGCCCAAATCATTGTGGCTACTCCGGGTCGTATGCAGGATATGATCAATCGTGGTTATGTCGATATTTCAAAAATTGACTTTTGTGTGCTCGACGAAGCAGACGAAATGCTCAATATGGGATTCTATGAAGACATTACGGCTATCCTTTCGACCACTCCCGATGACAAAAGTACCTGGCTTTTCTCGGCTACAATGCCAAATGAAGTAGCCAGAATTGCAAGAGATTTTATGAGAAAACCCCTCGAAATCACGGTAGGAACCAAAAATTCGGGGTCTTCAACGGTTTCTCACGAATTTTATGTAGTAAATGCACGAGATCGTTTTGAGGCTTTAAAACGTCTGGCAGATGCCAATCCGGATATTTTTTCGGTAGTTTTTTGCCGAACCAAAAGAGATACTCAGGCGGTAGCCGAAAAGCTTATCGAAGGCGGTTATAATGCAGCTGCCCTTCACGGAGATTTGTCTCAGGCTCAAAGAGATACGGTTATGAAATCGTTCCGTAACAAGCAAATTCAGATGCTTATCGCTACCGATGTAGCAGCTCGTGGAATTGACGTGGACAACATTACTCACGTAATCAATTACCAGCTTCCTGACGAAATCGAAACCTATAACCACAGAAGTGGTCGTACAGGTAGAGCCGGAAAATCAGGGACTTCGATGGTTATCATCACCAAAAGTGAATACCGTAAAATTTCGGCTATCGAGAAAATCATTCAACAGAAATTTGAAGAAAAAACCATCCCGACAGGTATCGAAATCTGTGCTACACAGCTCTATCATTTGGCCAACAAAATAAAAAATATTGAAGTTGACGAAGAAATCAATGCCTATTTACCTTCGATAAACGAAGTATTGGAAGGGCTTTCTAAAGAAGAACTCATCAAGAAAATGGTTTCGGTAGAGTTCAACCGATTTATTTCCTACTATAGAAAAAATGGTGATATAACGGCAGAAAAATCAGGAAAAAGAGAAGCACAATCGTTCTCTGATTCGGGAGCTGTTCGTTATTTTATCAATATCGGTTCGAGAGATAATTTCGATTGGATGAAACTCAAAGATTTCCTTAAAGAAACGCTTCACCTTGGCAAAGACGATGTGTTTAAGGTAGATGTAAAAGAAGGGTTTTCGTTTTTCAATACCGAACCCGAACATCAGGAACTCGTGATGGAAACCCTCAACAGTTTCCGCCTTGACGGAAGAAAAATCAACGTAGAAATTTCTCAAAACGAAGGAAGAAGCTCCGGAAGACGTGACCACAACGGAAGAGGCAGAGACCGGGGCGAAAAAAGAGAGCGTTTCTCAGATTCGGGAAGCTCCAGAGGAAGTCGTTTTTCGTCTGAAAAACCATCCCGAAGAAGCTCCTTTAGAGCAGAACCCTCCAGAGGTTCGTCTTCGTCAAGAAGTTCGTCTTCGTCAAGAGGAGGTTCAGACCGCTCATCCAGACGTTCTTCAAGAAGAAACTAAAGGTTAAAGATTGCAGATTAAAGATTTGTGAAGTGAAAATCTGCAATCTGCAATCGTTAATCATCAATCTCAAATCAAATGATTTCAGACATTGTTTTCTATGTTTTTGCAGGGATAACAACTATCCAGATTCTGTATTATTTGGGAATTTTCTCCCGTTTTGCCTTTGCTAAAAAACAGCAGGTCAAGCCTAAGAAAATCCCTGTTTCGGTTATTGTTTGTGCTAAAAATGAAGAAAAAAACGTAAAAAAGTTTGTCCCCCTTCTGGCAAAACAAAACTATCCCGATTATGAAATCGTGCTGATAAACGATGCTTCAAGCGATGATACTCTGGAAGTTTTCAAAGCTTTTGCCAATCAGTATCCGAATATAAAACTTGTTGATGTGGTAAACAACGAGGCTTTTTGGGCCAACAAAAAATATGCCCTCACTCTGGGGATTAAGGCTGCCAAAAACGAATACCTCTTGTTTACAGACTCCAACTCCTACCCCACTTCCGACAACTGGATAACCGAAATGAGTGCTTGTTTTAGCCCTGTAAAAACCATTGTTTTGGGCTATGGAGCCTATGAAAAAGTGAGAAAATCACTGCTCAATCTGTTAATCCGTTTTGAT
The DNA here is from genome assembly GCA_041676345.1 of Flavobacteriaceae bacterium. Taxonomy (GTDB): domain Bacteria; phylum Bacteroidota; class Bacteroidia; order Flavobacteriales; family Flavobacteriaceae; genus Flavobacterium. The sequence goes on from JBAYSC010000250.1 coordinate 2,277, forward strand.
GTGATGCTCAGCTCTACTCAGTTTTTTGCCTGGGCAAAAACAGGAAAACCCTATATGGGTTCGGGAAAAAATCTGGCTTATAAACGAGAGGAATTCTTTAAAACCAACGGCTTTATCAACCATATTCAGGTGCGTTTGGGCGAAGACAGTTTGTTTATTAACGAAGCTGCAACCAGCAAAAACACAGCGGTTTGCTACAGCAAAGATAGTTTTACCTACTCCAAAGCCAAAACTACTTTTAAAGACTGGTTCAAACAAAAACAAAACCGAAAAGCCGTAACTTCCTATTTCAGAAGTTTTGACAAATTCCAGTTAGGATTATTTCATTTTTCGCAATTTTGGTTTCTGATTCTGGCTGTATTGCTGTTTGTTTTGGGCTATAACTGGATTTATATGGTTTCGCTTATTGGTTTTCGCTATTTGATAAGCTGGTTGGTTTTGGGCTTTTCGGCTTCAAAATTAAACGAAAAAGACACCATTTATTTTTATCCGCTGTTGGAAATCGTCCTGATTTTTATTCAGGCAAATTTGTTTTTCATACATTTGTTTTCAAAACCTAAACCTTGGAAATAAACTCGGAAATTATCAAAAAAAACATCGAAAAGGCAAAGACGAAAGATCAGATTGCCTTTACGTTTCTGCTTGATTTTTTCTGGAACGAAGTCTATGGTTTTATGCTGAAACGTACTGAAAACGAGACCGATGCAGAAGACATCACCATTGAGACTTTTTCTAAAGCCTTTGACAAAATTGACTCCTATA
>JBAYSC010000251.1:0-3037 GCA_041676345.1 Flavobacteriaceae bacterium
CCTTTCATATCTTGAATTTTTAATTGAAAGGTAAAGTTGAATGTTTATCAGCAATTTACTACTTTTGGTACGTTAGAACACTCACCGAAGGTGTCGCTTGAACAGGCGTTTGGCAAAATGGCGGGCTTAGTGGTAAAATCAATAGCAGTAATTCTAATAAACTTTAGTGCAAAACTAAACATTTGTGTTCCGAAATCCGCCACTTCGCAAAGCCCCGAAACGTTGGCAGCAAGTGTAAAGGACGACAACACAACAAAAAACAGACGACTAAAAACTGAGAAAAAGTAAACCATTTTGACAGGTGACCAAAGACATAGAAACGATATTACAAACGGACAACGAGTAAGCCGACACTCATTGCCGACCCTATGTTTTTTATTTTTTTCCCACCCGCATTTTTTAAAAACAATTTTAAACCACCCCGCAAGTGGCACATTTGGCTTTGCCCCATCACACAAAGCCGACCCTTCTCAAAGCCAAAAGAGCCACTTTTTAGCCAACGCATTAATGACAGTTCTATGAAAGAGATTGAAAAGTATGTTTTGGAACTTTCAGAGAAAGCTAATGGCTTTCTAAAAGCTGAATACAATATCGATTCATTTAATATTTCGCATTTCCAATCAATCAATTTTTATTTGATTGACAAAGCTCTTAATACAAATAAAAATCTTTTTATTGAGTCTTTCGATAAGGAGTTACCTTCTATATCTCAGTTTCCTACCCTTCTTGCAGCTGCAATATCATTGTTTTTCAAGAACTACTGTGATGATAGAACAACTTATAAAGTTGGAGAAATACTTCAAAAGGATGGTGTAAGATTCGAAATAATAGGGGTTAAAGATGACGGATACAAACTCAGAACAAACTTTAAAGGTGGGTATTCAACGGAAGTTTCTAAAAAAGGAATCAAGAAATACATAGTAACGAATGCAGATTTGTCAAATAGGAGAGTTAAGACAAGGTTTGATGATTATAAGAAACTTTTCAACTTAGTTTTTGAAACTGATTACGTTCCCTCTAAATTTAGTTACAAATCCGCCATCATATTAGAAAAGAAGGAATTTGATAATGAAATTAAAAATCAAACATACACCGATATTAACATTCTGAAAGCAATTCCCATAAGATGGATTTCTAAAAATGGTACAAAATCTTGGAATCACATTCCAATTGAACCAATGATTCTTTGTGTACCTGATTTTGAAACATTGGAAGAATACGTTTTGGAAAAAGGAATCAAGATTGAAAGTTTAATTGTAATTGGAAAAAATAAATATAAGGACAACGACTTAACAAAAATCAAACGTTATTTGAGAGAAGGAGATATTCCAAATTGTGTTATTCTTGGCAATGAAGGTTTTGAAGATAATAATTCACAGTTTATAAAATGGAAATGGACTTATGAAGAGTTTGCTTTACTTGAAGATTTGAGTCTAGGTAGAATTGAATCCATTCAAATTCAAGATTCTGAATTTGAAGTGGCAATTAACTCTTATATAGATTTTTTAGATAGCCTAGAAACTACATATTCAATCAATCTCAACAATATAAAAACGTTAAGAAAATTTCTCTATCCGTTAGTTTTATCCAAAGAATCAAACAGTCGAAATACCAACCAATTAGATTACGTTCAACATTTGATGCACAAGGTTAGCAGAGAATGTATAGTTGAAAACTTGTATAACCAAAATATTGATCCAGGTAAAGAAATAACAAATGTTGATCTATTGATAGACGGGATTTTCGGCAATTTCAAAAACGATAAATTTCGACTACTTGACAGCGTAGATTTTGATATAATAATAGTTCCTGAACCGTTACTTCCCAATTGGAAGAATGAATTTAAATCAAAATCAAAATTGCTTTCATTAAAAGAATTTTATAAAGTTCAGAATAGTTTCACAACGACTAAGCGGGTTTTAGTATTAAGTCTTTTTGGAAATGGAATGCAACCATTTGATGTTGTGAGAATCTTTCTAAACACAAAACATAATTATAAATTCTTATGCTATAAAGAGGAATCAGAAATACTAGAAAACTTAAAAAATCGATATTTCAATGAAATAATTGGTGAATACACTTCTAGTGATAGAGAAAAGATAACAGGTATTAAATATGAAATTTCGCCTATTGAGATTAAGGTTTCAGACTTAATAGAGAATCTACACGACAAGTCTTTAAAAGACAAAAAGGAGTACAACTATGAAGATACTGAGCAAATAAACTATGAAATTGAATTCGAAGAAAATTGCGAAATTATCATTTCAGATGGTTCAAAAAATGTACTACTCTTAAGCAATAATAACTGGACTAAAAGCAAGGTTTCAAACTTAATTCAAAAGGATAGGGTAAGAATTTATAATAATCTCTCAAAAGATAAACTATTTGAGATAGCTGCACAACAAGACACAAAAGGCAGATTTAATAAAGTAGATTCCGATTCCAAAATATGGAAGGAAGCATTGATGAAATATTTCAATCAAAAAACTCACTCAAATCCTTTTTATACCGAAACTGATTTGATGAAGGCACTTCAAAAATCAGGTTTGACTATTTCCAATCCATTGACTATAAAAAAATGGTTGACAAAGGACGATAAAGAAAGATTTCCAAATTCAGCAAATAATTTAATTGCAATTAAATCAACATTAAACGACCCAATCCTTAATGATAATTTTGAATCGATAAAAAGAAGTAAAAGGTTTTATAGAGGCATTATGATCTCACTTGGTAGAGACCTAAGTGATGATGTTATGGAGTACATTGTTAGTGGTGGGAAAAGCATTGGAAAGATACTTTCAAATTTCACCAAGGATGAAATAGAAATATTCATTCAAAGAGCAGCGCCCGAAAGTACTATTAAAAACATTTCAATAACAGAAGAAGATGAGTCAATTTGATATTTTAGACGAAAAAGCCAGAGAAATAATACAGAGCAGAATTCTGAAAGGAATGATTGGCCCAGGTTCAGATACTTGGGGAGTTGAGGATAAAGAAGAAATTATTTCCGATTATCCATTACAAAGGTATTTCAGCG
>JBAYSC010000252.1:0-3027 GCA_041676345.1 Flavobacteriaceae bacterium
GCTTGATATACCAGAAAAGGTGCTTGTTTTTTTCTATAAATTCCGAACGTGTCATACTACAAATATACATTAAATCAGCTGAATATACAATTTATAAATGGCACTAATTACAGGTTTAGGTTCAAATAAATATGAAAAACCGAGGTAATCTGTGCAATCTGATGAACTTGTAACAGTTTCGAGGCTAATTTCGCTTAGCAAGAGGAAAATGACGGAATTTAATGGAATACCATCAGTTTAATACCCTAATTTTTCTCTCACTCTTTTCAGCACCCCTTCAGCCACTTTACCTGCTTTTTCAGCTCCTTCCAAAAGGATTTTTTCGACTTCCTGAGGGTTGTTGATGTAGTGGTTATATCTTTCTCTTTCGGTTTTAAACTTTTCTGTAATGAGTTCAAAAAAAGCTTGTTTGGCATGACCGTAACCGTAATTTCCTCCCAGATAATTTTGTCTCATTTGCTCAATTTGAGAAGCATCAGCAAGCAAACTATACAAAGCAAAAACCTTACAAGTATCCGGATTTTTTGGTTCTTCAAGCGGAGTACTATCGGTCTCAATGCCCATTACTTGCTTTCGCAACTTCTTGTCATCCAATAAAATATCAATGTAATTGTTTCTGGATTTACTCATTTTTTGTCCGTCTGTTCCGGGAACAATCATCACGTTTTCTTCGATTTTAGCCTGAGGCAAAACAAAAGTTTCTCCCATTTGGTGGTTAAATCTCGAAGCTACATCACGAGTAATCTCTAAATGTTGCAATTGATCTTTCCCAACAGGAACAATTTCTGCATCATACAACAAAATATCTGCTGCCATTAGCATCGGATAGGTAAACAACCCTGCATTGACATCTTCCAGGTAATCTTGTTTGTCTTTAAACGAATGAGCTAATGTTAGTCGTTGAAACGGAAAAAAACAGCTCAAATACCAAGAAAGTTCACAGGTTTGAGGCACATCACTCTGACGATAAAACGTAACTTTATTCACGTCTAACCCGCAAGCAAGCCAAGTGGCAGCTACACTCAAAGTGTTTTGTCTTAGCAATTCCGCATTCTTGATTTGTGTAGCGGAATGCAAATTTGCAATAAACAAAAACGATTGATTTTCAGGATTGTTTGCCATTTTGATAGCAGGAAGAATCGCTCCTAACAAATTCCCTAAATGTGGGGTTCCTGTGCTTTGAATTCCGGTTAGTATTTTTGCCATTTTTAAATTAATTTGAGGGCAAAGATAAAGATTCCGAGCGAAATTATCAGCAACAAACATTCCCAACATACGTTATAAAATTCCGAATGAATTGACATTTAATCTCACAAAAAATGTATCTTTGGAATGTTAACTATAAACTTTTGAATATGAAATTGATTATCAAACTCTTGTTGACTGCTGTTTTAGTCTATTTTTTAGCTAATTTCCTTCCCGGAGTTTCGGTGAATAGCTTGGGAACTGCTGTTGTGGTAGCAATCGTTTTAGCGCTACTCAACACCTTTGTAAAACCTGTTTTAATCTTTATGACTCTACCTGCTACGCTTATTACGTTAGGGCTTTTTCTACTGGTTATCAACGCTTTAGTAATACTTATGTGTGAGTATTTTGTCAGCGGATTTGAAGTAAGTTCTTTCTGGACTGCCTTGCTTTTCAGCCTGATACTCTCTATTTTTCAATCTTTCTTATATTCATTTGCCGACAAATACGAAAAAACATAAATAACCCGATTTTCTAAATTAGAAAATACCGAAACCTCGATTTCGGGATTTTTTGTGTATGCTGATAAGAACTAAATTTTTCGTACTTTTGCCTGTCAGAAAAATGCTTAAAGCAAAACGATGGAAACAAACAGGCAGAAAAAAATAGGAGCATTATTGCAAAATGATTTGGTAGATATTCTTCAGGGCGAAATCCGTAAGAATGCTGTTGCTAATCTGATTATTTCCGTTTCAAAAGTAAGCGTTACCTCTGATTTGTCTTTAGCAAAAGTATATCTGAGTGTTTTTCCGAACGAAAAAGGTCTGGAAATTTTAGCTGCTATTCGCTCAAATACTCCGCTAATTAAACACGATTTGGCTCAAAGAGTAAAACAACAACTTCGCAGAGTGCCTGAATTGAATTTTTATTTAGACGACTCCCTCGAATATTTAGACGGAATCGAAAAAGCTCTCAAACGAGAAGAAAATCCTATTGAAAACCGAGAATTACTACCTCGAAGAAAGAAATTATAACCCAAAAAATCTCTTTGATAATGCTTCGTTTATTGTTGTTTGTTGCTCTTTTGTTTTTTTATTCCTGCAAAAACGAGTCTGATAAAAGCGAATCTCTTCCCGAAACGACAGAAACAAACACCCTCGAACTCGGCAAAAAACTATTTAACGGAAAAGGAACCTGTCTTGCCTGTCACAAACCCGACCAAAAAGTTATCGGACCAAGCATCGTAGAAATTGCCCAAACCTACAAAGACCAAAATGCAGATATGGTAGCCTTTTTGAAAGGAAATGCCCAGCCTATAGTTGACCCTTCGCAATATGAGGTGATGAAAGTCAATTTTCAGATTACCAAAAAAATGACCGATCAAGAATTAAATGCCCTTGTAGAATATATGTATAGTTTTTTGCCCGACAACAAACAATAGATACGGCAAATAATCGTTGTAGGAAATAGAATAAAAATTTATGACAATACGATTTCTGTTTTTACTTTTTTTATTATCTCACCTTTCTGTTTTTGCACAAGATTCGCTCACTGTAAAAACCGATTCTCTAAGCCTGCCTCAGGACACCATTTATTGGACAAAAAAAAACGAAATCGGGTTGGATATCACTCAGGTTTCGTTTATCAACTGGAATATCGGAGGAAACAACTCCATTGCTGCCCTTTTGAAAGGAAGGTTTGAAAGACGCTACGAAAAAGACATGTTTTCGTGGAATAACGATCTTTCGGTTCGCTACGGAATCAACAAACAAGACGACCAGGAGATGCGGAAAACAGATGACTTGTTGCAGTTCGTCTCTACCGTAGGTTACAAAATGTCTA
>JBAYSC010000253.1:0-2993 GCA_041676345.1 Flavobacteriaceae bacterium
AAGAGATTACAGCAGTTGGGGTATTAAAATCAAATATTGGCTTCACGGGCTGGAAGCAACCAATTCCAATGCTATGCAAAGAGTGGTAGTGCTTCACTCGTGGGAAGCGGTTTCTGATGATGAAATTTATCCGAATGTAAGTCCACTCAGCTGGGGATGTCCTGCTGTTTCTAATGAATTTATGGAGTTTTTAGACCAAAAACTTCAAGTTGCCCAAAAACCTGTTTTACTCTGGATTATTGAATAACGGGTCTTGGTTTTTTAGTTTCGATTTCAGCAATCCAGTAGATGAGATTCCCGATTCCGCTTACCAGAACGATAATCAAAATCCAAACCACCCGCATATTGTTTTGCTCCAGACTCGGGTTTTTGGCTGCATGAATCAGGAAATACACCAAACTCAAAAGCGAAATAATAGCCGTTAAAAAAGCGATGAGCAGCACCATTCCCATTCCTGTCAGAAAATTTGGCGGAAGACCGTTGTGATTTTCGAGATTTCCGGTATTGGAAACCATCGAAAAAATAAATATAAAATAGCCCACAAATATCAAAATAAATAAGACAAAAGGAGCAATGGCTAAAAAGCCCTGAAGTGTTCTGTTGTTGAGCATCTTAAAAAAGTTTTGGTTAGTTCGGAAACAAATGTACACAAAAAAAGCTCCCTGCACGAGAAAAAACACACCTGTCGCATTTGCTAATTGAATCTACTATTCAGATGAAAAATTTGAATATCTTTGTAATATGGCAGAATCTCAAAACATAGAATATAAAAGCACTTGGAGAGATGAATATCTCAAATGGATTTGCGGTTTTGCTAACGCCAACGGAGGAACTATTTTCATTGGGAAAGACGATAACGGAAAAGTTGTTGGTGTTGATGAAGCCAAAAAATTATTGGAAGATATTCCAAACAAAGTGCGTGATATTTTGGGGATTTTAGTTGATGTAAATTTGCATACTGAAAACAAAAAGCAATTCATTGAAATTATTACCGAACCGTACCCAAACGGAGTAAGCTACAAAGGGCAATATCATTACCGAAGCGGAAGCACCAGACAAGAATTAAAAGGTGCGGCATTGGATAAATTCTTGCTACGAACAAAAGGAAAACAATGGGACGGAGCACCTATTCCATACGTTTCGGCAGAAGATTTGAAACAAGAAACGTTTGATTTTTTCAAAAAACGAGGAATAAGAAGTAAACGCCTTGACGAAGAAAGTTTAAATGATGCACCTGAACAACTTCTTGAAAATCTAAAACTGAAAGAAGGCAAGTATTTAAAACGAGCAGCTGTGTTATTATTTCACCCTGACCCCGAAAAATTTGTAACGGGTGCTTACATCAAAATCGGTTATTTTGAAAATGATGCCGATTTGATTTTTCAAGATGAAATTCACGGTAATTTGTTTGAGCAAATTGAAAAAACGCTTGACATCCTTTTTACGAAGTACATCAAAGCGATTATCAGTTACGAGAACAAAATTCATCGCATAGAAACGTATGAATATCCGAAAGATGCTATTCGTGAAGCTCTACTAAACGCCATTGCTCACAAAGATTATTCAAGCGGTGCAACAATTCAAATCAGAGTTTACAAAAACAAGATTATGATTTGGAATGCAGGACAATTACCTGAAAATTGGACTGTTGAAACGTTATTAGAAAATCATTCTTCAAATCCATTCAACCCTGACATTGCCAACGCTTTTTTTAGAAGCGGTTACATTGAATCGTGGGGACGTGGCATTTCGAAAATGACAGTTTTGTGCATAGAAGCAGGACTTCCAAAACCTATATTTGATTATGAAGGTTCAGGTATGTGGGCTGTTTTCCAAAAAGACATTTACAACGCTGAACATTTGCAAACGCTTGGACTTAACGACAGACAAGTAAAAGCAGTGCTTTACACAAAAGAAAACAGCTCTATAACAAACGCTATTTATCAAAAAATCAACAACACTAAGCAAACGCTTTCATCGAGAGAACTTAGCGAATTAGTCGAAAAAGGAATTTTAAAATCATCAGGGACAAAAGGCAGAGGAGCAAAATATATATTGTAAATAATTGTTCACTAATTGTTCGTATTGTTCACTAATCGTTCAGTAATTGTTCGTGTTGTGCAGACAAAAACAAGGCAACCCAAGGCTCAATAAAGCTACCGAAAACATAACGAATGAATTATCACTACCGATAACAAGGATAACTCTTGCACAACCCTAATCTGCAAAGACATAAAAAACAACCTCTTTAAAAATGGTTTTAAAGAGGTCTATTTTGACAAGATCAAACTTTGATTTTATAATTCCGATTGAATTTGTCGAACGATTTCCTTTAGTTGCCCGTCAAATTCAGGATTGGAAATCTTATTGTTTTCTACATCGAAATTCTCGGAGAATTTAGGAAGCGAAAAAGTGGCTTTGATTGCTGCTCCGTCAAAAGGAAAGCGTTTTTCAGCAATTTCCAAAACCGATTTTCCGCCTCTTGCTCCGTTGGAAGTTGCCATAAGCAATAGGGATTTTTCCTGAAAAACTTTTACGCCACCTCGTGAAGCCCAATCAAAAATATTTTTGAAAGCCACCGAATAGTTGCCATTATGTTCTGCCAATGAGAGCAAAACCAAATCTGCAGTTGCAATTTTTTCTAAAAACTTTACTGCCAATTCGGGCTTTCCGATTTGTTTTTCTAAATCTACTCCGAAAAGGGGCAGTTCGAAATCGTTTAAATCTAAAATTTCTATTTGAGCTTTCTCAAATAAAGAAGAAGCATAGGTAACTAATTTTTTATTGATGGAATTGCGGCTGTTGCTTCCCGCAAAGGCGACTATTTTCATAAGAAAAGGTTTTAGGATTTAAGAGCCTGTTTAAAATTTATCTAATAATTTGTTTATGCTTCTTTTTGGCTGCAACTTCGTTATATTTTTTTGAGATAGAACACCGCTATCTCAAAAAAATATGCCTCGTTTCGCTCAAAAATAAGCTATAAACATTCTCAC
>JBAYSC010000254.1:0-2982 GCA_041676345.1 Flavobacteriaceae bacterium
ATAAGTAGGCGATGGGATCTAGAAAAAGAATCAGCAACGAAAAAATTCAGGAGGCTAACAAAAGCATAGCTTTCGCGAAATTGAACAATGTCCCTACTTCACCTCGTAAAATGAGATTGGTAGCAGACATCATCCGCGGAGAAGAAGTTCAGAAAGCATTGGCGATTTTGAAATATTCAAAACAGCACGCTTCTGACCGTTTGGAGAAACTATTATTGAGTGCCATCGCCAACTGGCAGGTAAAAAACGAAGAAGCCGATGTTGAAGAAGCAGGACTTTTCGTGAAAAGCATCACAGTTGACAGCGCACGTCAGTTAAAAAGAATCCGTACGGCTCCACAAGGTAGAGCGCACAGAATCAGAAAACGTTCCAATCACGTAACAATCGTTTTGGGAACAAAGGAAGATAAAGTTAAAGCAGAAGATAATAAATAATATGGGACAGAAGACTAATCCAATCGGAAATCGTTTAGGGATCATCAGAGGATGGGACTCAAACTGGTACGGAGGAAAAGACTACGGTGATAAAATTGCAGAAGACGCAAAAATCCGTGAGTATTTGAAAGCACGTCTTTCAAAAGCGGGTGTGTCCAGAATTTACATCGAACGTACTTTGAAACTGATTACCGTTACCGTTACGACAGCTCGTCCCGGAATTATTATCGGAAAAGGCGGACAGGAAGTTGATAAATTGAAAGAAGAGTTGAAAAAAATAACCGGTAAGGAGGTTCAAATCAATATCTTTGAAATCAAACGACCTGAGTTAGACGCAGTTTTAGTAGCAGATAGCATAGCACGTCAGATCGAAAATCGTATTTCTTACAGAAGAGCGATTAAAATGGCGATCGCAGCAGCTATGAGAATGAATGCAGAAGGAATCAAAGTTCAGATTTCCGGACGTTTGAACGGTGCTGAGATGGCACGTTCAGAGTCTTACAAAGACGGACGTATTCCTTTGTCAACTTTCAGAGCAGACATTGATTATCACATTGGTGAAGCACATACAACCTATGGTCGTATGGGAATCAAAGTTTGGATTATGAAAGGAGAAGTTTATGGTAAACGCGAATTGTCTCCACTTGTTGGTTTGCAGAAAAAGCAAGGCAAAAAGAAACCGGAAGGTAGAGGTGGCGATAGAGATCGTAAAAGACAACCGCGTTAATTTAGTTTAACTGATAAAGATTAAAAAATGTTATCACCGAGAAGAGTAAAATTTAGAAAAACCCAGAAAGGCAAAATGAAAGGGAACACCAAACGTGGTGCAGAACTAGCCTATGGGACATTCGGTATCAAATCGTTAGACGAAGCATTCATCACTGCGCGTCAGATAGAAGCTGCCCGTATTGCCGCTACACGTTTTATGAAACGTGAAGGACAATTGTGGATTAAAATATTTCCAGACAAACCTATTACCAAAAAACCTGCAGAGGTTCGTATGGGTAAAGGTAAAGGAGCACCGGAATATTGGGTTGCACCCGTACAGCCTGGAAGAATTATTTTTGAAGTAGGAGGGGTACCTCAGGAAGTTGCAACAGAAGCATTGCGTTTAGCTGCTCAGAAACTTCCGGTTAAGACAAAGTTCATCGTAGCCAGAGATTACTCGGCTTAATTAAAAAAGATTTGTTATGAAAATATCAGATATCAATGAAATGAGCATAGAAGACATCAAAGTACAGATTGCTGAGCAGAAAGCTGCCTATGCGAAATTGAAGGTGAGCCACAAAGTTTCTCAGTTAGAAAATCCTTTGTCGATCCGTGCGTCTCGCAAAACTATCGCGAGATTGTCAACCGTGTTGAACCAAAAATTAGCTCAACAGTAAAAACGTCTCAAGATGGAAAGAAATTTAAGAAAAGAAAGAATTGGAGTAGTTTCCAGCAACAAAATGGAAAAAACCATTGTAGTTTCTGAAACCTACAAGCAAAAGCACCCGTTCTACGGGAAATTCGTTAAGAAAACGAAGAAATACACTGCACACGATGAAAACAACGAGTGCAATGAAGGTGACACAGTCCGTATCTCTGAGACACGTCCGTTGAGTAAAAACAAACGTTGGAGATTAGTAGAAATCATAGAAAGAGCTAAGTAATATGTTACAGCAAGAATCAAGATTAAAGGTGGCAGATAACACAGGAGCTCGTGAAGCGCTGGTTATCCGTGTTTTAGGTGGTACTAAAAGACGTTATGCTTCTGTAGGAGACAAGATCGTTGTTTCCATCAAAGAAGCAACCCCTGCTGGAAATGCAAAAAAAGGAACCGTTTCCAAAGCAGTTGTAGTCCGTACCAAAAAAGAAGTTAGAAGAAAAGACGGATCTTATATCCGCTTTGATGACAATGCGTGTGTATTGCTTAATGCTCAAGGTGAGATGAGAGGAACACGTGTGTTTGGACCTGTAGCGAGAGAACTTCGTGACAAGGAATATATGAAAATCGTATCACTGGCTCCTGAGGTGCTTTAAAATTTAATTACAATGACGAAATTGAAAATTAAAAAAGGCGACAAAGTAGTTGTATTGTCAGGATCATCAAAAGGAACCAAAGGTTCTGTTTTGAAAGTATTCCCGGACAAAGCAAAAGCTATAGTCGAAGGTGTGAACAAAATTAAGAAACACACTAAACCGAACGCAGAAAACCCTCAAGGAGGAATCGTAGAAACTGAAGCACCTATTTACGTAAGCAAATTGGCTTTGGTGGATTCAAACGGAAACCCGACTCGTGTGGGTTATGAAGTGAAAGATGGTAAAAAAGTGAGAATTGCTAAGAAAACCGGTAAAGAAATTTAATCATGAGTACAAGTACATACAAACCGCGTCCGCAAGTAAAATACAAAGAAGAAATCGTTCCGGCATTGAAAGAAGAATTTTCTTATTCTTCAGTAATGCAGGTGCCTAAATTAGAGAAAATCGTTTTGTCTCAAGGTTTAGGAGCTGCAACGGCTGACAAGAAAATCGTTGACTATGCAGTGGAAGAAATGACTTTGATTAC
>JBAYSC010000255.1:0-2931 GCA_041676345.1 Flavobacteriaceae bacterium
ACTTGAAACCTTAAACAAAAATTTAAGGTGATTATTGCGTCGGGGCTCACCTCTTCCCATTCCGAACAGAGAAGTTAAGCCCGACTGCGCAGATGGTACTGCATCAGTGGGAGAGTATGTCGTTGCCTTTCTTTTGAAAACCCCTATCGCAAAACGATAGGGGTTTTTTGTTGTATATAGGTTGAATAAGGGAAGTCAGGGGACAAGTACAAAACTTGGAGATTAGGCAAAAACATTTTTACTTTATTTAACCGTATTTACAACACTTCTCTTTCCATCTTCTTTTTAAGTCTCATTTTTGCTTTCCGAACGCTTTCCGGCTCTATATTGAGCAGGGTTGCTATTTCTTTGGTTGAAAGTTGCAGGTGTAGATAGGCACACAAACGAACTTCATAGGCAGTGAGATCAGGATGGTTTTTGTCTAACTTTTTGAAAAAATCAGGGTGTACTTGTTCAAAATGAAGTTTAAACTTTTCCCAATCTGCATCTATATACATATTATTGTTGATAGTTCTTTTGATTTGTGTGATAACAACATCGGGGGTTTCTGATTTGGGGATTTTTTTGATCTGGGTTTGCAACTCACTCAATATTTCGTTTTTGTTGTACAGGTGCATGGTTGTGGCTGTGAGTTGTCGGGTTTTAAAATCAGATTCTTCCTGTAATTTTTGTTTTTCGAGCTCCATTAGTTGCTCACGGAGCACCATTTGTTCGTTATGACTTTGCAGACGGATACTTTCTTCCTTTTTTGCCCGTAACTCTTCTTTGAGGCTGCTGATTCGGGCAACGAGAGAAACAGCAAAAGTAAGTGCCTGTATAAGCAAAGCGGTATGAGGCAGGAAAGTAGCGTTGTTTCCATATTCTTTATAAACTATCAGGTAAACGGCAAGTGCTGCCATTATGACCAATTGTACAGAGTTGGCAATAAGGAAATATTTTGCGGGCTTGAAATTTTTCCGGTGAGCCATAACTCCCGAAGCCATCAAAAAACAGATAATAACAGCTATAACAATATTTTCAACAAATACAGATTCGGGGGTTTTCAGAAACAGCAAACCACTCTGTGTAACCACAGAAGAAAGAACCATATACGAAACAAAAATAGAACCGGCATATTTCAGAAACCTGTCCCATTTGGGTAAAATAATACGGGTCTGCAAAAATTCACGGGTGAATGCGATGAAAAACCCGATAACCAATGCTATGGAAATTTGCAATACAAAGACATTAAAATCGAAAGAACAAACCATATTGTTGTCATCGCATATTTTTACCTGAAAAAAACGTATCGGAACAAAACGGTGAACAAGCCCGGTTATGGAAGTCAGATAAAGCATACCACTAACTAATATGGCAAGGTAATAAAGATAAGCTCTGTCCCGGAACATCAGATAGACATAACCGTTAAAAATAAAAAACAGGCCGATTGCCACAGTGGTAATCAGCCAGTACATATAGGTTTGTTGTGCTCGTTGGTCTATATATGCTGCTTTGTATGTCCAGAGTGATGCAGTGGTATTGTAGGATTGACCTGAAAATTTTTCCACATTGGCTTTGATGTATAAATCGGTGGTTTGGTTCGGGTAAAAGCCTATTTTTACTATTCCTAATCTTCCCGTAGCCTCTTTTGCGGACAAACCGCCTTTTAATGTTATCCATTTGTCCTGCTTTTGGTCAAAATAATAATAGGTGTTGTCCAAAAAGGGAAATGCATCAAAGTAGTATTCGGAATAACGGTCTGAGGTATTGGTTAATGTACTTTTTATCCAATAAGCCGTATTGGTTTCATAATCTTTGAGGGTCAGGTCTTTTTGAAAAACTACCGAAGAATCGTTTACAACCTGCTCAATGGTATAATTCCTGTCTGTCAGGAGTTCGATTTCGAGAGACTGAGTTTCTTCCTCTCCGCTTATACGGTTTTCCTGTGCAAAAAGCATACACGGAAAAAATAAAAATAACAGCTTTTTCATAATGTTTGGTGTTAGGTGCTGGGTGTTGGGTGGGGTTCGACATCTGACATCCGACATCCAACTTCCGACATTTGACCCCCAACATCCCACATCAAAAGTATAGAAATTTTATGTAAAACAACGGTAAAAAGACTTTACTGTATCTGCTCTTCGGGAAGTAAAGAATTACGGTTTAAATTTCAACCACAAAACAACGTGTTGATTTACAGTGTTTTATAAATAAAAAGCATGAAGTGTCCCTGTTATTTTTTTGAGTGATGTCCACACTTTGTCCACGCTTGTTTTCAGGTTTTTTGGGATAAGCACCGCAACTTTGCACCTGTGGACAATTCTGCCACAAAGGCACAAAGCGAATGTATAAAAAATCTTTACGGTCTTAGTGGCAAAAGAAAAAAAACTAAAAAATAACCAACAAAAAAAGTACCTTATGAAAAATTTTATCAACTACAATGTTTTTCCTTTTATGGGAAAAATGAAACGGAGAATCTCAAAAGGAGTTGTTTTTCCTGTTTTGCTTATGTTCTTTTCTTTTTTCGGAGAGGCGGTTGCCCAATGCCCCACAGGCGATTTTACCTTTAGCACCCAACAGGCGATTGACGATTTCGAGGCAACCTACAGTCTCTGTACTGACATAACGTTGGGCAATGTTACCATTGCGGGAAGCGATATCACCAACCTTGACGGATTGAGCAATGTTACAAGTATCACAGGGACTTTGTGGATTAGTGCCAATGCCCAATTATCTAATCTGGACGGATTGGAAAACCTGCAAACCGTCCACTATCTTTATATTGAGCAAAACCACGTTTTGGAAGATATTAGCGGACTGAGCGGACTGCAAAGCATCGGGACAAATTTTATTGTTTATCTGAATCCTCAATTGACGGCTATTAGCGGATTGGACAACCTGACAAGCGTTGGGGCAGATTTTCATATTGATTCCAATCTGGCATTGGTAAAC
>JBAYSC010000256.1:0-2910 GCA_041676345.1 Flavobacteriaceae bacterium
ATCGAAATGCAAAACGGAGTTCCTCAAGGATTATCGTCTTCGATTTTCACGACCAATATGAGAGAAATGGAATTGTTCTTATCTCAGGCAGGTTCAGATTGCGGAATTGCCAACGTAAACATCGGAACTTCGGGAGCAGAAATCGGAGGTGCTTTCGGTGGAGAAAAAGAAACTGGAGGCGGACGCGAATCAGGTTCTGACGCTTGGAAAGCTTATATGAGAAGACAAACCAACACCATAAATTACGGAACACAGCTTCCGCTTGCTCAAGGAATTGAGTTTGATTTGTAAAATTAAATAAATCCCATCAACATCAAAGTTGGTGGGATTTTTGTCTAAAATAGAAATTGATTATGTATCATTCAAAAATAACAGGGTTAGGCTATTATGTTCCTGATAATGTGGTTGCTAATGACGACTTATCAAAAATAATGGACACAAATGATGAGTGGATTCAGGAAAGAACCGGAATAAAAGAAAGACGTCATGTAAATAACCCTGAGCAAACTACCACTTCGATGGGAGTTAAAGCAGCTGAAGTTGCTATTCAAAGAGCAGGAATAAACAAAGAAGATATTGATTTTTTAATTTTTGCCACACTTAGTCCTGATTATTATTTTCCAGGACCGGGCGTTTTGGTTCAAAGGGATTTAGGGCTTAAAACCGTTGGAGCATTAGATGTAAGAAATCAATGTTCAGGATTTGTATATGCCATTTCTGTAGCAGATCAATTCATCAAAACCGGAATGTATAAAAATATTTTGGTTATAGGCTCAGAGATTCACTCTCGTGGATTAGATATGACAACCAGAGGTAGAGGAGTTTCGGTAATTTTCGGAGATGGGGCGGGAGCTGCTATTTTGTCTCGTGAAGAAGATTTATCAAAAGGAGTTCTTTCTACTCATTTACATTCAGAAGGACAATTTGCAGAAGAATTAGCTCTTATTGCTCCGGGAATGGGAAAACGTTGGGTAAAAGATATTTTAGCTGATAACAATCCTGATGATGAGAGTTATTATCCTTATATGAACGGACAATTCGTTTTTAAAAATGCGGTAGTTCGTTTCTCGGAAGTAATCAACGAAGGGCTTCAAGCCAACAATCTTCAGGTATCAGACATCAACATGCTTATTCCGCATCAAGCAAATTTAAGAATTTCGCAGTTCATTCAACAAAAATTCAAACTTACTGATGACCAAGTTTATAACAACATCCAAAAATACGGAAACACTACAGCGGCTTCTATTCCGATTGCTTTAACCGAAGCTTGGGAGCAAGGCAAAATCAAAGAAGGTGATTTGGTTGTTTTGGCTGCTTTCGGTAGCGGATTTACTTGGGGAAGTGCTATTATCAGATGGTAACTTTATTGATGGAACAGTACTTTAAAATATAACATAGATATAGCATCTCTGTTACTAAAAATCTGTTTACATTTGGTTTGGCAAAGATTTTGTAATCAGCCTTTTTGAACCATAATTATTATCTTTTATGAAATCAAAACTTCTCTTATTCGGGCTGCTTTTTATAGTAGCTTGTTCTTCTGTAAAACAGGCTAATAAAGCATTATCTTCTGGAAATTATGAAGAGGCAATACATATTGCCGTGAATCGTTTGCAGAAAAATAAAGATAAAAAAGCAGATAAAGAACAGATTGTTATTCTCGAAAAAGCTTTCGCTAAATTCAAGAAATCATATACCGATAAAATTGCTTTTCTTCAAAAGGAAAATAAAGCCTACAATACGCAACAGATTTATGATTTATACGTGTGTTTAGACCGGGTTCAAAGCGAAATTTACCCGTTGCTTCCTTTGATGAAAAACAATAGCTCAGAAGCCCGTTTTGACTTTGATGATTATTCGGATGAAATTATCGAAGCCAAAGCAGATTATGTGGCTTATTTGTATGATTATTCTAATCAATTGCTCAAGTCAAATCAAAAATCAGATTTCAGAAAGGCATATAATCAGCTCAAAGAGCTTACTGCTTTGGAGCCCAACTATAAAAACACCAAGGCCTTATCTGAAGAAGCTCATTTTAAAGGAACGGATTTTTATTTGGTTCGGATTATCAACAGCACAGAGCAAATGATTCCGAGAAAATTGGAAGATGAACTGTTGGATTTCAACACCTATGGGTTGGATAATTTTTGGAAAGAATTCCATTCGGTAGAACAAAAAAACGTTCCGTATGCTTATGAAGTAATGCTTGATTTTCGTGAAATTTTAGTTTCTCCGGAGCGAATTTCAGAAAAAGAAATAGAGCTCAAACGAGACGTCAAAGACGGTTACACCTACAAAACAGACCGAAACGGGAATTATATTTTGGACGAAAACGGAAACAAAATCAAAGAAGACAAAATCATCAACGTAAGCGGAACCTTATTACAAGTGATTCAGACCAAATCACTTGCCGTTTCCGGACAAGTACAGCATTTTGATATAGTACAAAACAAACGAATCAACACTTTTCCACTTCAAACCGAGTTTATTTTTGAGAATGTTTTTGCAGAATTCAAAGGCGATAACAGAGTGCTGAATAAAGACGAAAAAGCGATGGTTAACAACAAATACGTTCCTTTTCCATCCAACGAACAAATGCTTTTTGATGCTTCGTCTGAAATCAAAAGCAGGTTGGCTGCGATTCTGAAAAGGATGTAAAATACGATTTAATCTAAAAAAGAAAATCCGTCTCATTCATTAGAACAAGACGGATTTTTTTATTGAAAAATATAAAAGTAATCTGCTGATAATGAATCACTTATATTTTTGCCGTATGTTAAGTTATTTTTTATTATAAACAAAATCTCGATAGGCAATTCCCCACTTTGCAATTTCATCGATTATTGGTTCGAGAGTTTTTCCGAAATCAGTAATCTGATATTCTACCGTAACGGGTTTGGTATTTAAAAC
>JBAYSC010000257.1:0-2897 GCA_041676345.1 Flavobacteriaceae bacterium
AATTTTTAAAAGTTGATAATAGAAGTTCGCACTACTTTTTGAAAGCAATGAAAAAGTTTTACGTTGTTTATTTTGGACAGTTACTTATAGCTTCATCGGATTATACTTTTTTATGTTCAACATTCTGTTTGGTAAAATTACCGCCAACTCATAAATATACGCAATACTACAAATTAAAAACAGATTTACAAAGCATTGTTAAAAATATTTTTTATGTATTGATAAACAGAGGGGTATGTATTTTAAATAACTTCGTAAATTGTATAGTTGTATTTAAAAAATACTTTTAATCTTTGTGGATACAAATACAAAATACGAATATAGAGAGTAGGAAAGCCAGTGTCTAAAATTTATGACATCACCCTATAAATTGATGTTACATCTTTACAGAAAACAAGCCGTAAGGGTATGCATAGGGTGTAGTGATGAGCTTTCCGGGCTATCTCTGTTAACCACGGTTAATCCTACGAAAGGCAAAAACACTTTATCGCTATCGGGAAGAGCAAATTCGATTGTTACTTTTTGGTGCAAATGTTTAGCATCGAGCTTGATATACTGCAAAACAGGCACAGATAAACAGGCTTGTTTTTGGTTCACGCCATACCAGCCCATGGCTACTTCGAGAAACATCCCGGGATATTTCCCTGATAACTCATATAGAAGATTGCCCAGACTAAGTGTGTTGCTTATAGGGTCATAAGACAGAGAATAGGGGTTGATTTTTGAGTTTTTATTGAGTGATTTGTTTTTCAGACTCTGGTAATTGGCTTTCTCCCGGAGGATTTCTTCAAAAGACTTTTCGGGATTACTCTTGCTCATTTGCGAGAAATGTGCCATCAATTGGTTGTGAAAACTGCCGTCTTTTTGTCGCCACAAATAGGGAAGCAACCCTTGTTTGAAGCTTTTCACATAGCGGGAGACCTGAGCAAACCGCTCTTGAGAGGCTTTTACGTTGGGGTTGTTTTGGATTTCTTTTTTGGTAAACCCTCCTGAATACCGCTTTACATAGGTCTTTCCGTCCCGAATACAGAAGATTAAATCTCCCATACGACCTCTAATGTTAAAAAAGTTGTCTGATTTCGCCATAATCACTATATTTAACCCGTTGAAAAACAGAGAGCTAAAATACTACCATTTTTTTAACTTTCCAACTTTAGGTTTCATCTTTTTGAATTTTCAGCTCTTTTCAACCTTACCACAATGCCACATCAATGTTACCTTAATGCCGTATCAATGCCGCCTTAATGCTACCTCATCTACGCATCTGTGCCCTATCTACTCCGCCCCATGTTATAGCAATGTTCGATGCTTGTTTAATGCTTGTTATTTAAAAGAACCTTTTTTTCGGTAAAATAAAAAGCATACTTAGAGCCTGTTTAAAATTTATCTACTAATTTGTTTATGCTTCTTTTTGGCTACAACTTTGTTATATTTTCTTGAGATAGAACACCGCTATCTCAAGAAAATATGCCTCGTTTAGTTCATTAAGTGTTTATTTTTTAGCGGTATTCACTGAATGCTTTGCATTTCGCTCAAAAATAAGCTATAAACATTCTCACAATATAAATTTAAACAGGCTCTTATTTTTCATTTTAGGATATGACACAAATCATAAAATCTCAATTTTATTGGGCTTAATTTTGGCAACGAAATCATAGTTTAGGTTTACCGTATGGAAAAATCAGAATTGACGGCTGCTATTAACCAACTAAGGAAAGAGAAAAATGCCGTTATTTTAGCTCATTACTATCAGGAACCCGATATTCAGGAAGTCGCTGATTTTGTGGGTGACAGCCTCGAACTCTCTAAAAAAGCAGCTGCTACCGATGCTGACCTTATTGTGTTTGCAGGGGTACATTTTATGGCAGAAACAGCCAAAATCCTCAACCCCGACAAAAAAGTAGTGTTGCCCGACCTCAAAGCGGGTTGCTCTCTGGCAGACGGCTGTCCGCCTGAGGAATTTCGGGAATTTAAAGCGAAATATCCCAATCATAAAGTGGTAACTTATATCAACTGTTCGGCTGAGATAAAAACCCTGAGCGATTTGGTTTGCACTTCGTCTAATGCCAAAAAAATAATCGACTCTATTCCTGAAAATCAGCCTATTATTTTTGCTCCCGATAAAAACCTGGGAAAATACCTCATCAAAGAAACCGGACGTGATATGGTTTTGTGGGAGGGTTCCTGTATTGTTCACGAAGCTTTTTCGTTTGATAAATTGGTCGATTTATATCAAAAACATCCGAAAGCCAAAATCGCAGCCCATCCGGAATCAGAAGAGCATGTCCTGAAACTGGCTCATTATATCGGTTCGACTTCGGGTATTCTCAATTACGTCAAAACCGATGCTTCCGACACTTTCATCATAGCAACCGAAGCGGGAATACTCCACAAAATGGCTCAGGAAGTCCCTCATAAGACCTTGATTCCTGCCCCTGCCTATGAAGACAACACTTGTGCTTGCAGCGAATGTGCTTTTATGAAAATGAATACCTTAGAGAAATTGTATTACTGTCTTAGAGACGAATCTCCTGAGATAAAGATTGAAGAAAATATCCGTATGGAAGCCCTGAAACCTATTGAGAGGATGTTGGCTTTGTCGTAAATAGTTATTGGTTAATGGTTATTGGTTAATAGTTGGGAGAGGTAAATATGTTTGATGCTGAAAATGAATTAAGTACTGCTCTTTCCCCTCTCCAAAGGAGAGGGGAAAAAGGGGTGAGGACAGATATATTGGTTATTGGTTCGGGAGTTTCGGGGTTGTTTTTTGCAGTTAAAACAGCTCTGAAGCGACCCGATTTGTCGATTGTCATTATGACCAAATCCCGGGCAGACAACAGCAATACCCGTTATGCTCAGGGCGGAATTGCGGTGGTGACGGACAATTTAAAAGACAG
>JBAYSC010000258.1:0-2888 GCA_041676345.1 Flavobacteriaceae bacterium
AACTTACAAAAAGACGAACAAGAACAAATTTTGAATTATAAACTTATGGTTTATCTCTGTTCGGGAACGGATAGCGAAAAATTAGAGTGGTTTAAAACTATCAACATCGCTGGCGAAAAACTGACTGACCAAGAATTGCGAAATGCAGTTTATTCGGGTAGTTGGGTAACGGACGCTAAAAGATATTTTTCAAAAAATGGTTGTCCAGCGTATGAAATTGGAGGTGATTATCTTAATGGTTCAGCAATTCGTCAAGACTATTTTGAAACTACAATTAAATGGATTTCTAACGACAACATCGAAAAATATATGGCTGAAAAACAACATCAGCCAAATGCAAACGAAATTTGGTTATATTTTCAATCGGTCATTAGTTGGATAAAAGCGACTTTCCCGAAATATCGTAGAGAAATGAAAGGTATTGATTGGGGATTTTTATACAACAAGTTTCATAAACAAAGTTTCGACCACAAAAAACTTGAAGAAGAAATCAGCCAACTAATGCAAGATGAAGATGTCGGAAACAAAAAAGGGATTTACACTTACGTTTTGACACGCAAAGAAAGATTTTTAAATATTCGGGCATTTTCAGACAATCAGAAACGTGAAGCTTACGAACGACAAAAAGGAATTTGCCCTGTTTGCACCGAACATTACGAAATCAACGAAATGGAAGGCGACCACATTACACCTTGGCATTTAGGAGGAAAAACTTCGGCTGATAATTGCCAAATGCTTTGCAAAGACGATAATCGAAGAAAAAGCGGAAAATAGCACAGCTATCAACATTATCGACATTTGGAAAGATATTGATATTGTCAATCGACAAAACCTCTAAAGCAAAAAATCAATTACTAAAAAAAGTTAAAGTAGAAAAACCACGAGCAAAGGTAGTAATCGAAAAGATCGACAACCTTAAACAAGAACTTGGAGATTTGGCAACTGTAAAATTCAATTATTAAATGCGACAGATTTAATATTTCTATCTGTATATTAGGAGCAGGAAAGCTATTTTTGTACCTTTGCAGAATGTTTTACAGACGAAAAGTTATATTAGCCTTGTTGCAAATTTTTGAGGGAACGATTGATAAAATCAGCCTACAAAAATTGCTTTACCTTTTTACAAAATATCAGGCTAAACCCGAATACGATTTTATTCCGTATAAATACGGTTGTTATTCGTATTCCGCTAATGCAGACTTAACAGCTATGGTAAAAAAAGGAATGTTGAGCGAAACAACCAGCCATTTTACAAGTAACGAAACAACAAATTATTTCAACACGCTAAAAGCTGACGATAAAAAGCTGATGTTGTATGTAAAAGACCAATACGGAAAAATGAATGCTGATGCTTTGATGAAGCACACTTATTTAAACTTTCCATACACGGCTATAAACAGCGTAAAAGCAAAAGAGATTTTAACGATAGAACAGCTTGAAAAAGTAAATAAAAGTCGTCCAAAAAACAATAAAACAGTTTTGTTTACTATCGGCTACGAGGGTATTTCGTTAGAGGAATACTTAAACCGTTTGCTTAAAAATGATGTAAAAGTTTTAGTTGATGTTCGTAATAATCCGTTAAGTATGAAATACGGATTTAGCAAAAGTCAATTACAACGTTATTGTGGAAGTTTGGGAATTGAATATGTGCATTACCCCGAAGTTGGCATACAGTCCGAACAACGACAAGAATTAAATACACAAGCTGATTACGATAAATTATTTGCAGTTTATTGCGAAAACAACTTAACGAAAACAACATCTTCACAAGAGAAAATTTTAAACTTGCTGAAAGAAAAAAAACGAATTGCTTTAACTTGTTTTGAAGCGAACATTTGCCAATGCCACCGCAAACATTTAGCGGAAGCCATTGAGAATTTGCCTAATTTTAAATACGAAGTAAAACATATTTAAAATGGCAAAGACAAAAGTTTTAATTACCGTAACAACTTATCCATTACCGTCACGCAGTTATGATGAATTAGTTTGTACAGCAGGAATTTTAGAAACAGGCGAATGGATTAGAATTTATCCTGTTCCGTTAAGGTTTTTAACGGGATTACGGAAAGACGGAAAAATGGAATCCTTCAAGTATAATTGGATAGAATTAGATTTAAATAAACGAAACGATGATTTTCGTCCTGAAAGTCATTCGCCAATCAATTATGATTTTAAAGATATTGAACTCTTTGGAAAAATAGACACTAAAAACAATTGGGCAGAGCGTAAAAAATATTGTACAGCAAAAGCTTACACAAACCTTTCGCAACTTATTGATGAATCAAAAGCACCGACAAACGTTTCTTTGGCAACATTTAAACCGACAAGAATTCTTGAATTTGTAATTGAAGTAGAAGAAAATCGGGAATGGAAAGACGAATGGAAAGAACTGCGTAAGCAAGGAGATTTATTCGAGCAAGACAGAAGCCCAGAAATCACAATTCCAAAACTACCATATAAATTTTACTATCGTTTTGAAGATGATGAGGGAAGAATAAGCCGTTTAATGATTGAAGATTGGGAAATCGGAGCTTTGTATTGGAATTGTCTAAAATCAACAGAAGGAAACGAATCAGAAGCATTAAAAAAAGTTCGTGCAAAATATGAACAAGAATTTATCAACGAAAAAGACATTTACCTATTTCTTGGAACAACACGAGAATGGCATATGCGTAGAGCAAAAAATCCATTTGTAATTATTGGTGTTTTCTATCCTAAAAAAGAAATACAGACTTCATTATTTTAACTGACCGAATACACAGCACAGCCACCAACATCGGTTTTGCAAGATTGCGGGTTAAGTACTTAAATCAAAGTTTTCGCTTATCTTTGAACTTTAGTGCTAACCGAAAGTTTCGGCTTTTTTAGTCCGCAACCTCGCAAAGCCG
>JBAYSC010000259.1:0-2888 GCA_041676345.1 Flavobacteriaceae bacterium
AAGTTCTTTGTGCCACAACAGCGTATTGGTATTGCGAAAAGTTCTGTCCACATTCGTAATAAAAGCATCAAGCCAAACGATTTTTGAGGCTAACAACTCATCACATACGTTTACCGAAGCATCAAATGAAAGAGCTCCCGACAAAAAGTGCATTGCCAGATTCAGCCCTTTGCTGTTTTGTAATAAATCCTGAATTTCTTCATCTCCCTCTGTTCTTCCGAAAGCCTCGTCTAAATTGGCAAAAACCAATTCGGGAACATTAAGCCCCAAAGTTCTTGCAATTTCTCCTCCTAAAAGTTCGGCAATAAGGGCTTTTACTCCGTGTCCTGCCCCTC
The DNA here is from genome assembly GCA_041676345.1 of Flavobacteriaceae bacterium. GTDB lineage: Bacteria > Bacteroidota > Bacteroidia > Flavobacteriales > Flavobacteriaceae > Flavobacterium. The sequence continues at coordinate 336 of JBAYSC010000259.1, forward strand.
TGAATTTAAGCACATATTTGAATCCGTCATCAGCATCTGCCAAAGCGGGAAGCGAACCTCCTTCACGAAGCGGAGTGATATATCGGGTTACGGTTACGGTTCGTAAATTTTCCATTGTATTCTTTTACTAAACACAAAAGTACAAATGTTTTTCCATAAAAAAAGAGCCCTGTTTCGGGCTCTTCTTGTGTTGTATAGTATCGGGTGATTATCTCACCCCGTGCATTAGTTTTTTAATAAGAGGAGTGAATAATATGGCAATTAAAGCAGCACCAAATGAGACTCCTGCCAATATCCAGAAGAAATAACTTATCCCTTTTTCATCGGCTATTTTATCAACATTTTCACCAAATTTGGAGGCTCCCTTCATTCCTATAGCAACTGCCAGATACCAGATTCCAAACATCATAGCTATCATTCGGGCAGGAACCAATTTACTCACATAAGATAAACCTACCGGAGAAATACAAAGCTCTCCCATAGTGTGGAACAAGTAAACCAAAATTAGCCACATCATACTTACAGAAGCAGCTTGAGCCCCCGGCTCAATAGATCGGGCTCCATAGGCTACAGCAACCATTCCCAAAGCAAGAAGCGTTAATCCAATTCCGTATTTAACGTTTGCAGAAGGGTTATATTTACTTTCCCACCATTTAGAAAACAAAGGAGCAAGACTGATGATGAAAAGAGAGTTCAATGTAGAGAACCATGAAGCAGGGACTTCTAAAGTTTCTTCAGAGAATTGGTTTTGTAACATCCAGATTGCGATTCCCCAAACAATTACGAAACTGGTTCCTAAGATAATATTTGAAACCCCATATTTTTTAAAGGTTTGTTTGAATAATTTTGACAGCACCCATGTGATAATTGCCAAAGGAATAATAGTGATACAGGCATTGATAACTTTAAAAACTGTTCCTGCCGTACCCTCCAAGACACGGTCAGTATAGTCTCTGGCAAAAATGGTTAATGTTCCTGGAGATTGCTCAAAGATTGCCCAAAAAAACATAGTCAAAAAGGCAAAAAAGGCTACGGCAATCATTTTATCTCGTGTAATTGCGGAATATTGCGTGAGTCTGTAAACCAATAAAATCAAAAATAAAACGATAGCCAGAAGGATCGTAAAATTATTTCCCGATAATCCCATTACGGAGAAATTAAATATATCTACATTTCCGTTGGAAATAATTTTGGCAGGTTCAAAGATTATCCAGACCAATCCTAAAACAACCATAATGAAAATCAGCACTAACTGCCATACAGGAAACGGATTTAATTTATCTTTTGAAGATATTTCTTTAATTTCTTCGGTTGTTTTTTTAACGGGTTTTAACCCAATGTTTCCGAAAATATTCTGAGCCAGCCAGAACTGAAGCATTCCGAAAAGCATAAAAATCCCTGCTAAACCAAAGCCCCAACTCCAGCCTACTTTTTCTCCCAAATACCCACATAACAGAATTCCGAAAAAAGCTCCTGCATTTACTCCCATATAAAAAATAGTATAAGCCCCATCTTTCTTTTCGGGAAAGTCTTTATACATTTCTGAAATAATTGAGGTCATATTCGGCTTGAAAAAGCCGTTACCGAAAACCAGTAATGCCAATCCTAAATAAATAGAAAATTCGGTTTCGATAGCCATAGAAGCGTGTCCGAGAGTCATTAGTAAAGCTCCCACCACTACTGCCATTCGATACCCTATTTTTTTATCGGCAAAATAACCTCCCATCATAGTTGAAAGATAGACTAAACCCACATAAGACCCGAACAAAGCCATGGCTGCTTCTCTTGACCATTCCCAACCTCCTTCGAGCAGTGAAGTGGTTAAGAACATTACCAAAAGTGCTCTCATTCCGTAGAATGAAAAACGTTCCCACATTTCAGTAAAAAATAGCACGAATAATCCCGATGGATGTCCTAAAACTTTTGATTTAAAAAAATCTTGATTTGCTGCTTCTGAATTCATTATTTTTAGTATTGAAAATTTTAGTTGCGAAAGATAGGCAATTATATTGAAATCTCTTAGTTTTTTTGTTTTTTCTCCAACGGTCTAATTATCAATCTGTCATACAGCCAAAGTGAAATGATAGAGAATAACCCGATTCCTACGATAACCATCCAGATTTTGTTGGGTTCATATTTTTGCCATAACATATCTGCCATTTCCCAATGTGACATATCTAATTTTTGTTCTGCTAAAGCGAAATATTCGTTTTTAGAAAACGGAAAACGAAGTGTAGAAATGTCGATTTGGTTTTGAGCAGCATATTCATTTACAGAAGTTTTCACCTGAGTCCAGTCGATTTCTTCTGCTTTTAGGCTAAACTGATTTTCGAATTCAGCCAATTTCATATCAAAGGTTTTAGCTCCTGCCTCAACAAATTGCTCTTTTGACACAATATGAGGCATCTCAATCGAACGGGTTTCCATTTCTTTTTGTAGTAACGAAAGTTTGTCAGACCAAGACTGATACAATCCTCCTGAGATAAAACTCGTCACGAAATAACTTGCTGCTACAGGCAAAAAGTAAGTTCCTTGGTATAATCCTTCTTTTCC
>JBAYSC010000260.1:0-2887 GCA_041676345.1 Flavobacteriaceae bacterium
CTGAAAGAAAAATATCCGATAAAAACACAGGCAAAAAAGCCGAACCCAAAACGACACAAGCCACTCCCAGGCTGGCTCCCGAGCTGATTCCGAGTACATAAGGACCAGCAAGCGGATTCCGGAAAAGGGTTTGCATCAAAAGTCCGCTTAGGGAAAGTCCCATTCCTACCAAAACAGCTACAATAGCTTTCGGAAGTCTGTAATTTAGAATGATGTATTCCCAAGCTTGTTTTGCAGATTCTTCTCCAATCAAAATCCTAAAAACTTCCTTTAACGGGATAGCAACCGAACCCAAACTGAGGTTTACAAAAAACAACAGCAGGGTGATGATAAAGAGTAATATGACTATTTTTTTATACCTCATTTCAGAGCTTCAAAAAACTGCAATTCATAGTCGGGCAACAGTTCCGGATGGGTGATTTTTATGATGTCTTTCAATACTAAATCGGGTCGGTTGGGAGCCAATTCGTAGTATAAAACTCCTCCGGTTTTTCCTTTTTTAGATGTATAGGAATACACTTTTTTGTTTTTAAAAGACTCAAAATTAGCATAATGCGGATTGCTTTTCTGCATTTGGTCTAAAGAAGTAAAAATCCCCGCTCCTATCCAATAATCAGCCTGTTGGGCTGTGGCAAAAACTTCTTCAAACGAAAGTGCCAAACTGCCCACACCTGAGCTATCTTTCCAGTAATATTCCGTATTGGCATCAGTCAAAAATTGCGAACTCCAACTATCGCCTTTTGGTAAATACCAAACATCTTCATACAAAGTTCCGCTTAAAATAGCAGGTTTATTGGTAGCGGTTTGAGCCAATTGCTTCGCCTTTTCATAATCAGATTTGATGTTTTCAAAAGCGTCTGATGCTTTAGTGTCTAAATCATACAAAGCTCCAAAAAACTTTATCCATTCGGCTTTTCCTAACGGATGTTTTTCGTTCCAATCATCGTTTAAAAGCACTTTTAAGCCTGCATTTTTTAACGTTTCCAAAGTTTGATTGGTTTCTGTAATCGTGAAACTCACCACCATTTCGGGTGCTAAATCAATGAGAATTTCAGAGTTCAAACGTTCGTTTTGCCCTACTTCTTTAACATGATTGGTTTCTATTCTGTTTCTGACCTTTTCCGAAGAAATATAATCGAGTCCCGGAAAACCCACCAACGTATTTTCCACTCCCAACATCTCCAAAGACGGAATATGAGTGGTCGAAGTTACCACTATGGTTTGCACCGGAACAACAACCGATTCGTAGGTTTTTAAACTATCGGGAATCTGAAAATCTTTTTGATGAAGTATATAGTTTTGCGTTCCTTCTTTGGTTTTCAGGATTTTGAAATCATCATACAAATACAGCTGAAAACCGGTGGCAAACTCGACTTGATTTTCTGCTGAAATGGATTTTACAGTCTTTTTTTCTTTTTTACAACCAATTAAAAAGAAAATAGAGAATAGAACTAGAATAGTTTTTTTTATACTTATTATTATCATGTTAGTGTTGAGCTTGACATTGAAATTCGTATGAAGATTTTGCCTCGTTTACTGTTAATCTAAATTTTCCGTAGTCGTAACCAAAATAAGGATATGCTTCTCCCCATAGTACAATTTGATTTTCTTGATGTTCAAAACCTTTGAGTTCAACTTTAATCTCTCCCATTAGATCCTCTAAGAAATCAGTAAACCAAATTTCCTCATTTTTAATTATGGTTAAAACAAAAAAACTTGCAGAAGACTCCTCTACTATAGCATCTTCAAGTAAATAACCTGTGATTAAAATTTTCCAATCGGAATCAAAAGCATATACTTTTGAGAATTTTCTTTCAATTTCTTTACAAAACAAGGGCTCCTCTTCACAGGATTCTGTAATATAGTCTTTTGCTTTTTTGTCTTGATACTCTATAAATGAATTGCTTAATATATCACCATCAATAATTCTCAGATTAGTTTTAAAGTCAGCTATCTTGGTAGTATCACAAAAAATATCAAATGCTTCATTTTCAGATTTAATTTCTGCATTATCTACTATCTTCTTATTTTGGCAACCAATTAAAAAGAAAACAGAGCATAGAAAACAGAGCATAGAAAAGCGGAAAACTTTCATATTTTTTGATTTTTAGAATCCTTTTTGATTGTGAAACTCTTCTGCAACCTTCTCTAATTCGTCATACCAATCTTGCCCGAAACGTCTTACCAAAGCTTCTTTGACGAATTTATATACCGGAACTCCGAGTTCTTTCCCTAACGTACAGGCATCGTTACAGATGTCCCATTTGTGATAGTTTACAGCCGAAAATTCAGAGAAATCTTTGATTCTAATCGGGTAAAGATGACAGGAAACCGGTTTTTTCCAATCGACAACTCCTTCATTATAGGCTTGTTCGATTCCGCAAAGTGCTGTTTTTCCGTCAAAAATCACATAGGCACAGTCTTTTCCTTCGATAAGCGGAGTCTCTAAGCCACCATCCCAACCGGTAACCCAAGTCGCCTGATTCTCGATAGCTTCTATGCCTTCTTTTCGTAAAAACGGTTTTATTTTCGGATAAATTTCTTCTAATATTTTGGTTTCTTCCACCGTAAGCGGAGCTCCCGCATCTCCGTCAACACAACAAGCTCCGTGGCAAGCCGTGAGGTTACAGACAAATTCTTTCTCTAAAATTTCCTCCGAAACTATGGTTTTTCCTAACTGAAACATCTGGTTTATATTCAAAATAATTTAAGAGGACAAAGGTATAAATTTTATTGTAGTGTTTTTTGTGTTTTGTATTTGCCTTTTGGTATAGTATTTGTGAAAATTCGTTCGTGAAAAAAATTTCAGTATCGTATATTTTTTTTATACTTTTACAAAACTTAATTATTAACATTTAAACCCATTCACACAATGAAAAAGTTAGGA
>JBAYSC010000261.1:0-2866 GCA_041676345.1 Flavobacteriaceae bacterium
CGAAAATTTTGAACTCAAACGATACTTGTTTACCGTTTTTTCTTGGGCAGGGTGGTGTGTTTTGTGTTTCCATTGTTGACCGTATTTGTTTAATTTTTGGTCAACCTATTTTAGGACGATACACTAAAAACAAATAATCAAAACTAATTTATTAACCTTTAAAACTATTTATTATGAGAAGTTTATTATGGCTAATAGCCACCATTTGTATCATAATCTGGATACTGGGTTTGGTAGGCGTTGGAAACGGAATGGGGTTGGGAAACCTCATCCACATATTGCTTGTAATAGCAATTGTGGTGATATTGTATAATATCATTTCCGGACGCAAACCCTTGAACTAAGAGGCTGATTCAAAACCAAAAAAAAAGAGGCTGACAGCCTCTTTTTTCGTAAATAATTATAATTCGATATTATACAGCTTCAATTTGTTGTAAAGTGTTTTTCGGTCGATATTGAGTAACACAGCTGCTTTGGTTTTGTTGTAATTCACCTCCTGCAAGGCTTTTCTGATGATTTGTTCTTCGTTGGAATGCGAATACAGCGAAAAACTCTTGGTAACTTCTTCGGACACTTCGAGCATTTCCGAAGGCAGCACATCGAGCGTGATTTCGTTGGTTTTGGTCAGCAACACACAACGTTTGATAATGTTTCTCATTTCACGAAGGTTACCATACCAAGGATATTTTTTGAAAAGCTCAATAACCTCAGGACTGAAACGGGCTACATCTTTCTCTAAATCTTCATTGGCTTTTTCCAAGAAATGATGGGCAAAAGTCATCAAATCGTCTTTTCGCTCAGAGAGCTTAGGCACTTTTATGCTGAATTCGTTGAGCCTGTGATATAAATCTTCTCTAAACTCTCCTTTTTTTACCGCCTCTGCCAGGTCTTCGTTGGTCGCAGCAATAACCCTGATGTTTACTTCAACTTCTTTGTTGCTCCCAATGGGTTTCACTTTCCGTTCCTGCAAAGCCCTGAGGAGTTGCACCTGAACTTCATAGGACAAATTCCCGATTTCGTCCAAGAAAATCGTCCCGCCATTGGCTGCTTCAAAATGCCCGATTTTGTCGTTGATAGCTCCGGTAAATGACCCTTTCAGATGTCCGAAAAATTCACTCGAAGCCAAGTCTTTCGGGATAGCTCCACAATCGACCGGAATGAATGGTTTGTCTTTTCGTTTGCTTTGATTATGGATGGAACGAGCGATGTACTCTTTTCCGGTTCCGCTGTCTCCGATAATCAAAACCGACATATTGGTTGGAGCAACCAAATCAATATATTCCTGAAGTTGTTTTGAAGAAGAACTAACTCCTTTTACAAAATCAGGATTTTCTTGTCCGTTTGAGCTTACATTTTTGGATACTACAACCGGAGCCGTTTCTTTTTTGGAGAGTGAAGCGTTGATGGTGTGTAGCAACTCATCGGGATTGATGGGTTTCCCGACATAATCAAAAGCTCCCTGTTTCATAGCGTTTACGGCTGTTTTAATATCCGTATAACCGGTCATCAGGATTACCTGAGTTTCAAATCGCTTTTCTTTTACTTTTTTCAGAATCTGTAAACCGTCACTGTCCGGAAGTCTGATATCGGTAATCACCACATCAAATTCTTCTTTCCTGATAATTTCAAAAGCCTCCTTACCCGTAAAAGCATTGGAAACCGAAAAACCCTTTTTCTTTAAGAAAGTATGAAGCAAGGTGCAAAAAGCCACATCGTCATCAACAACTAATATACGAATATCCATAAGAGCAGGTTTGAGGTAGTTTAGGCTGTAAATTTACATAAAACTTTTTCAAAAAAAAAGGAAGCATTGCTGCTTCCTCTTTCCTTGAAGAATAATTCTTCAAAAACCACCTTACTCAATACTATTTTTATAGAATCATTTTATGAAACTATGTCTGTTAATCCTACAGAAAGAACTGTGCCAAACTCTATAAATCACTAAACAAAAGTGTTTTAACTATCGGTTTTTGATTAGAAATGTAGAATTCCACATTTTGATGTAGAAAGAAGCAACGCTTTTAAGCTTTCGGGCAGTGCTGAGCGAACACTAAAAATTCTATCTTTGCAAAATGATTTCCGAAAACGATTTTATTGCTGCTCCCTATCTTTTCTCTGTCGAAAAAGGAAGCACTTGCTGGGAAGCTCCGAGCAACATTGCCCTTGTGAAATATTGGGGGAAAAAAGAAAACCAGATTCCTGCCAATCCGTCTGTGAGTTTCACACTTTCACAGAGCAAAACCATTACGGAGGTTCGTTTTTCAAAAAGAGAAAAAACCGATGATTTTTCGTTTGATTTTTTATTTGAAGGCAAACCCAAAGATGACTTCAAACCCAAAATCGAGCAATTCTTCAAACGGACAGAAAAATACCTTCCGTTTTTAAAATCATATCATTTTATACTCAACAGCCGCAATACTTTTCCTCACAGTTCCGGAATTGCCTCATCGGCCTCTGCTATGGCTGCCCTTTCGCTTTGCCTGATGAGTATCGAAAGGCTCTTTACCGAAATTTCTGAGGAACATTTCTATAAAAAAGCTTCATTTTTGGCTCGTTTGGGTTCGGGAAGTGCTTGCAGAAGCATAAAGGGAAATCCGGTAGTTTGGGGTTTTCACGAAAAAGTAACCGCAAGTTCAGATTTATTCGGAACCGAACTCAGCGGAATTCACCCGATTTTCAAAAATTATCAGGACACTATTCTCCTTGTCGATGTAGGAACCAAACAGGTTTCCAGCAGTGTAGGGCACAACCTGATGCACAACCATCCTTTTGCAACCCAACGCTTTAAACAAGCAAACGACAATTTAGCAAAAATGCTCTCGGTTTTGCAATCGGGAGATGTAAACCGCTTTATCGAAATCACCGA
>JBAYSC010000262.1:0-2842 GCA_041676345.1 Flavobacteriaceae bacterium
GAATTACGGCAACGTTGTGTCAGACAAAAAATTGTGTCAGCAAATGATGGCCGAATTAGCGCAAACAAAAAACAATTCGGCTACTCATTTGGCTTATTTGGGTGCTTTGCAAACCATTTGGGCCCGTCACGTTCTGAGTCCGGTAAGCAAACTCAATACCTTCAAAGAAGGAAAGAGAAACATCGAACAAGCCATTCAAAAAGAACCTGAAAATGCAGAATTGAGATTTATTCGACTTTCTGTTCAAAAAAACGCTCCGTCTTTTTTGGGATATAAATCAAACGTAAAAGAAGACAGCGAATTTGTTCGGAAAAACCGCCGTAATATCGCGTCAGGGATCTTGCAGAAAAATATAGATACGCTTTTGTTCTCGGCTGGGACCATTTAGAAATTGTTTAGCGAAACATTTAAAAATTGTTTAATAAAAAAAAACATCTATGAATTTTTTAATCGCATTCGGTACGTTTTTAGTAATGGAGGGGGCGACCTGGATTATCCATAAATATGTTATGCACGGTTTTCTTTGGGCTTTGCACAAGGACCATCACGATCACAGCAATGAAGGCGTTTTGGAAAAAAACGACTATTTCTTTGTCATATTTGCTATACCAACCATAATATTGATGTATTTTGGTTCGCTGGACAACTTTAATTATTTGTTTTTTATAGGATTGGGCATTATGTTGTATGGAATGGCGTATTTTTTCGTACACGATGTCTTCATCCATCAACGGATAAAATATTTTACACACACCAAAAACCCCTATTTTCTCGCCCTCCGCAGGGCTCACAAACAGCATCACAAGCATATAGGCAAAGAAGATGGGGAATGTTTTGGTTTTTTATATGTGCCTTTCAAGTATTTTAAAATGTATTTCAATTCGTCTAAAAAATGATGGCATATACCTATTCATTGGTTTTATTTTTTACGGTCATTGTTTGTTTCATCGCATCTTTTGACAGGCGGATTCTTTTCAACCGTTATTTTGGAGCGTTTATAAAGTCTGCAATCCTGGTTGCAATTCCATTTATTGCCTGGGATGTCTGGTTTACCGCAAAAGGTGTGTGGTGGTTCAATACGGATTATACGCTCGGCATAGTGATCGCCGGATTGCCGATTGAAGAATGGCTTTTTTTTATTTGCATACCCTTTTCGTGCATATTTACGTATTACTGTATTGACAAATTTTTCAAGATGGAATGGCTTGCCAGTTTCAATAACCTGATCGTCTTTTTCAGTATCATTGTCTGTTCGGTCATTGCCTTACTTCATTTTGACAAAATATATACACTCATTACTGCTATCGCTACCGTAATGACGCTGATCTATTTGCATTTCATTGTCCGTGCTGATTGGATTGGAAAGGCATCACTGGTATTCACGGTACTGATGTTGGGCTTCTTTCCGGTAAATGGTGTGCTTACCGGCACCGGATTGGCGACACCCATAGTGAATTACAATCTCGGGGATTTTCTGGGTGTCCGTATAGGGACGATCCCTGTCGAAGATGCGGTATATGGTTACACTCAGTTTCTATTGGTACTCTACTTTTTTAAATTATTTAAGCATAAGCACGATGAAAGGAAAGAACGAAATTTTATCCCGGAAAAAGCGGAGTAAGGTTACCGTATTCTGGTTTCGCAGAGATTTGCGTTTAGATGACAATGTGGGTTTGTACCAGGCCTTATCTTCAGGGTTTCCCGTTCTTCCCCTTTTTATTTTCGATGAAGCCATATTGGCCAGTTTGTCGGATAAAAAAGACAGAAGAGTGGATTATATGCATCAGGCGCTCACACAAATCAATTTAGCGTTGAAATCATGGGGTTCGGCCTTGAAAACTTTATACGGAAGTCCGGTGGAAATTTTCAGGAGGCTAGCAGATGAGTTTGACATCCAACTGGTTTTCTGCAATCGGGATTATGAGCCCAGGGCCATCCAGCGGGACATAGAAATCTATCACTTTTTAAAGGAACACAATATCATTTTTAGATTGTTTAAAGATCAGGTCATCTTTGATAAAAACGATGTTTTAAAGCACGACGGCAATCCATATACGATTTACACTCCGTATTCCAAAAAATGGAAGCAAAAGTTGAATACGGATCATTGTAAGGCCTGTGAGCCTCACTATACTAATTTTTTCAGGCAGCAATTCGCCGAAATTCTTTCGCTGGATGAGATCGGTTTTTCGAAAACAGACATCACTTTTGAAATCCAGGCATTGGATGCGGAGATCATTAGTGAATATGATAAATTCAGGGATTTTCCGGCCCTACAAAAAACAACGGGATTGGGGGTGGCTTTGCGCTTTGGCACTATTAGCATTCGCAAATGTGTAGCTTTTGCGGTGGAGCACAATCAAACCTGGCTGAACGAATTGATTTGGCGGGAATTTTTCATGCAGATACTCTATCACTTTCCGCACATTGAACATCAGTCCTTCAAAAAGCGCTATGACCATATCAAATGGCGGAATGATGAACAGGAATTTGAACAATGGTGCCAGGGAAAAACAGGCTACCCCATCGTAGATGCAGGGATGCGACAATTGAACGCAACAGGATATATGCACAATCGGGTTCGGATGATCGCAGCAAGTTTTTTATGCAAGCATTTACTGATAGACTGGCGTTGGGGCGAAGCTTATTTTGCTCAAAAGCTGATTGACTACGAGCTGTCCGCCAACAATGGAAATTGGCAATGGGCTTCGGGGTCGGGTTGCGATGCTGCTCCTTACTTCAGGGTATTCAACCCAGCGCTGCAAACTGCCAAATTTGATAAAAACTTAGAATACATCAAAAGGTGGCTTCCCGAATTTGAGTCAGAAAACTACGTAAAACC
>JBAYSC010000263.1:0-2789 GCA_041676345.1 Flavobacteriaceae bacterium
CAGGTGTGAGTGCTGCTCTGACCAATCATTTAGACCAGATATACAGATGGAGTGTTGACTTTTTCAGAATTCAGAAAGAAGATGCTTTTGGAGTGATTTTCAACGAAAAATACGTGAATGACACCGTCTATGTCGGGATTGACAACGTAGAAGCTTCGTTTTTCTTCCATAAAGGGAAAAAAATCTATGCCTTTCCTTTCAAAAGAGATTCCTTGGGTTCGAGCGAAGAATATTTTGACGAACAGGCAAACGCTCTGAAAAGTATGTTTTTGAAAGCTCCGCTCAAGTTCAGCAGAATCACATCTCGGTATTCGCCAAGGCGTTTTCATCCGGTTCAAAAAACATGGAAAGCCCACAAAGGAACCGATTATGCTGCTCCACACGGAACACCCATTATGAGTACGGCAAACGGAGTAGTTATACAGACAGGTTATACTTCGGGCAACGGAAATTTTGTAAAGGTAAAGCACAACAGCACCTATACGACCCAATACCTCCACATGTCGAAGATTCTGGTGAAAAAAGGACAACGTGTAAGTCAGGGAGATATTATCGGAAAAGTAGGAAGCACAGGGCTTGCAACCGGGCCTCACGTATGTTATCGCTTTTGGAAAAATGGTGAGCAAATAGACCCTCTGCGGGAACATTTTCAAAGTTCTGAACCTTTGGAAGAAAAATATAAAGCAAGATTTTTTGCTCAGATGACTCCAATAAAAACAGAATTGGACAGTATTTCATTAGCAAAACTTAAACTTTAAACCAGAAAAATGACGTTGATAAGCACCAACCCCACCGGAACAGCAAGCTGGAAAAAGCTCAGAGAGCATTATGAAGACATTGCCTATTTCCCGATGGGGGCAATGTTTGAAAACGACCCTCACAGAGCCAAAAAATTTCATATCAGGTGGAATGATTTTCTTTTGGATTTCTCCAAAAATAAAATCGATGAAACCACTTTGAAGCTATTGGTAGAGTTGGCTCAGGAGATGGAGCTGAAAGAGGCTGTTCAAAAGATGTTTTCGGGTGAAAAAATCAACAAAACCGAGCAAAGAGCAGTTTTACATACAGCCCTGAGGGCAAGCAAAAATCAACGTGTTTTTGTGGACGGAAAAGATGTAATTCCTGAGGTTATTTTGGTGAAAGACAAAATCAAAACCTTTACGGATGAAGTTATCGGTCAAAACCGAAAAGGATTTACCGGAAAACCGTTTACCGATGTGGTAAACATAGGAATCGGAGGTTCTGATTTAGGCCCACAAATGGTGGTCGAAGCCTTAAAATTCTACAAAAATCATTTGAACGTACACTTTGTTTCCAACATTGACGGTGACGGAGTTTTTGAAGTGCTGAAAAACCTCAACCCCGAAACTACGCTGTTTGTAGTGGTTTCCAAAACCTTTACCACTCAGGAAACTTTGACCAATGCGACCACCATCAAAAAATGGTTTTTGCAGTCAGCACAACCTCAGGATGTGGCAAAACACTTTATAGCGGTTTCGTCAAATATTGAAAAAGTAAAAGAATTTGGCATAGACCAAGACAACATTTTCCCGATGTGGGATTGGGTAGGCGGTAGGTATTCGCTTTGGAGTGCTGTGGGGATTTCCATCGCTTTGGCTGTCGGGTTTGAGAATTTCGACAAGTTATTACAAGGAGCCAATCAAACCGATAAGCATTTTCAGGAAGCTGATTTTCACCAGAATATTCCTGTGATTCTGGCACTTTTGAGTCTTTGGTATAACAATTTCTATGAAGCTCAAACGCATTGTGTGGTGCCGTATTCTGATTATCTGAAAAAGTTCGTTCCGTTTTTACAACAACTCGTGATGGAAAGCAACGGAAAAAGTATTGACAGAGACGGAAATCCGGTGAATTACCATACCGGAAACATCATTTTCGGAGAAGTCGGAACCAACGTACAACATGCTTTTTTCCAGCTTCTGCATCAGGGTACAAAACTCATTCCGGCTGATTTTATCGGGTTCAAAAATTCCCTTTACGGAAATGCAGAACACCACAACAAACTGATGAGTAACTTTCTGGCTCAAACCGAAGCCTTACTCAAAGGAAAAGAACTAAAAGAAGAAGGAAGCTTCACCGCTCCTTTCAAAGAATTTATGGGAGACCGACCTACAAATACCCTCCTGATTGACAAACTCACACCTGAAAGCCTCGGAGCTTTAATTGCTATTTATGAACACAAAACTTTTACAGAAGGCGTTTTGTGGAACATTTTCAGTTTTGACCAGTTTGGAGTGGAACTTGGAAAAGAATTGGCTAATTCCATCTTAGACGAAATTGAAACCAAAACCCCAAAACAGCACGATAGCTCTACGGAGTTTTTGCTGAGGAGTTTGTGAAAATAAACCGGCTCTTGAAAAAGAGCCGGTTAGACGAAACAATTAGAAAGATTATCTTTAAAAATTGACAAAACGCATTAGCATAAGTTTCTATCGAATTGAAACTGTATCGTTTAACCTCGAGCAACTAAATAAAAAGAGCTATTTTTTTGTTCATTTCTCGTATAAAAACGCTAATTTATAAAAGTTATACGGAATTATTGTAAAACATACGTAAAAACAGCTTTTTTGGTAAGTTATACGAATGTTATTTGAATAATTGAAATTGTTTCGTAAATTTGAGAGTTAGCGGTAATTAATATTAAACTTTTATGAATTTAGAAAACATTGATTTTCATCAGATATGCTTAGATGAAGGAGACCCTTTTTATCGTAATATTTATCAATTAGATAAAGAATCTTTTAATAAATGGATAAGAGAAAATTTAG
>JBAYSC010000264.1:0-2695 GCA_041676345.1 Flavobacteriaceae bacterium
CCGATAACAGCTCCGTTGGGTGCTATAAATCCTGAAAAAGCACTGCTTTTTCTCGATAAAAGTTCCTCTACATTAGGAACTTCGGGTTTTAGAATGTCCATAATTTCCTTTGAAATCGTCGAACACGAAACAATCGTAAACAATTTTCCCTCGAACGAATGGGCTGCAGCTCGGATTTTTATCGCTTCTGCCATATCATAATCAGGTGGTGCAACAGGAAGCGAAATATAATTGGCAATGTGAATCAATTCGCCTTGAGAAAGTAACGTAAACCGAGCCAATGTATTGGTGTTTTCTCCACAAGCCAAGGTTCCGATAGGACCGACTTCGGTATCGTAAACCTTTAAAGACGAGCCGTCTCCCGAAGTCCACGTTAATTTTTCAGCCCAAGTAGGAACTAATTTTCGGTGTTTTCCAATTAGGTTTCCTTTGTTGTCGATGATGAGATTGGTGTTATAAATTTCACCATAACTTTGTCCTCTTTCGTTAATTCCGATAACGATATGAATATCAAAATCTTTCGCAGTTTTGTAGAGTTTCTGCATTACCGTATCTTCAACTGAAACGGAATTTTTATACAGTTCTTCGTACCATTTGCTACCCTGTACGGGTGTCATAATCCAGTTCCAGTACGGATAACCTGCTATAAAAACTTCGGGAAAAGCAATCAATTTTGCTCCGTTTTGAGCTGCTTCTTTGATAAAAGAAATAGCTTTATCTATTGTTTTTTTTACGTTAAGAAAAACAGGCGAAGTCTGAACTGTTGCTGCTTTAAATTTTTTGAATTCCATAATAATTTGTATTAAGATATTAGCTTTATTTATCTTGTAATAACAATTTTTTAATTAGCACTATCTGACCTAAATGATAATAGCTGTGTTCAATCATTGCTTCAATATTACGATGATACGTTCCGTATTTTTCATCAACAAAAATATCGTTCAGTTTTTCATCTGTCATTTGTTCAACAAAAACAACAAAACGCTCTGTATCATTCCAAAATTTATTTAAAAAATCTTCCCATTGGTCTTGTGATTGAATCGGAGGAAAGTTAAAGCTGTATTTGTCTTTAATATCTAACGTACCTCCGTTGAAAACATTCAATATTCCCGATATATAATAGTGTATATGCTGTACTAAATCTGCAATGGTATTTAAAGAATCTATTTTCTGTATTGCAATTTTCCAATTCAAACCCTCTAATTGGTCTTTATAATTTGTGTTCGCAATCCAAGTTCCGTTAAGGATAACTTCTCTGAAACGATGAGCTATTTGATAGGTTTGATGATTCATTATTATCTTGTATTAAGATAGTAGTTGCGATTTTGAAATTAGAATTTGGCTAAATTAAATAAAAAAAGCTAATGCAAACAGCATTAGCTTTTTAAAAAGACAGAATTTTCCTCTCTATTTTTATTTTTCTGGCTTAAACATTTTTTGCTGTCCATTGTTTTGGCAAGCCAACTTTTTTCAACATTGCGTTTGCTTTTTCTAATTTTTCGGGAAATAATACTTTATCGTCAAATTTGTCTAACGATTTGTCAATCTTCACGATTGGTGTTTTTCTCTTTTTCAATTCGTTTGCTATTTTCATAACCTAAATTTTTAATTATTTATGATTTTCTTCTTACCAAAAAACCTTCATATTCAATATCGGACTTGAATGTTTCCCAATCATCGTTTCGCTCTCCAAGCACTTCAAAATCTTGGGTAACTTCTTCTAAAAACCTCGAAATCCCCATTCTGTAAAGCCTTGTTCTTGCTTTTGTACTTCCTGTTGCATAAACCCAAGCATCGGGATATTTATCGGTAAAAGCATAAACGGTCGCTACTACGGTTGCCAAAACTTTTTCACTATCTCCGTTGTTTGAGATTACTTCGTCATCAATTTCTCCTGTTTTGAGGTCTTTATCTCCAAATGCAAGATTATACAGACCTTTCAGGTTAGTTGGCTGATATTTTACAAGTTTATGAATTAACCCTTTCTTTCCCTCGCTAACGAACTCAAAAGTCATCATCTTGTCGCTTGATGCTAACGGATATTTTGGCAACTTCATTTACTTATTCGTTTACTAATTTAAAATACAAATTTACGAAAATTGTTTTTAAATTGTGAGTTATGAATTGTAAATCCCTAATTTACAATTTGTAATTCGTAATTCTTTCTTTCATTTCTTCCGAAAAAGGCTCGGCTTTTATGCTATTTCTGTCTTCGGATATTTTTACGTTTACCAAAGTAACTTCGCCTTCCAAACAGGTGTTTTCGGTTTCGTCTTCAAATCGAAAACCACAAATCATAGACGAAGATTTTAGTTCTTTAACCCACAATTTTTTGGTTAGTGTTTCCCCTAATCTTGCTGCTTTTTTGAACTGTACTTTTAAATCAACGGTTGGTATTCCGTTGGTTTGGTGCATTTTTGAAAACGGACGGTTTAAAGCTTCTTCAAACCAGTCTTCTACCAGACAGTTTAACATCTCTAAAAATCTCGGGTAAAACACAATTCCTGCATAATCAATATGTTGGAAACGTATTTTTTCTTGTTTTATAAAATAACTCATTATATGTCTTACTACTTAATACTCAAATCTTAATACCTACTTCAACTTAAATCGCTGAATTTTTCCTGTTTCCGTTTTTGGTAATTTATCCAGAAAATTAATTACCCTCGGATATTTATAGGGTGCGGCATTTTCC
>JBAYSC010000265.1:0-2600 GCA_041676345.1 Flavobacteriaceae bacterium
AAAGAAGCCGAAAAAGCAGTGGTAAAAGCTATTGAGTAGTATCAAGATGGAAGTATTAAGTATTAAGACTTCGTACTGTCTTAATACTTAATACTCAAATCTTAATACTCAAAAAAAGTCTTAATACTTAATACTCAAATCTTAATACTTTAAATGTCAGACATAACCATTCACATCACAGACAGAAACGGAATCCGCCATACGGTAGAGGCTCCGACCGATATGAATATGAATTTGATGGAGCTTGTTCGTGCCTATGAATTGGCAGAAGAAGGCACTATCGGGATTTGTGGAGGAATGGCAATGTGTGCTTCGTGTCAGTGTTATGTTTTGAACGAAGTGGAACTTCCCGAAAAAAATCCCGATGAAGAAGCAATGCTGTGGGAGGCCTTTAACGTAAAAGAAAATTCCCGTTTGGGTTGTCAGATTTTTATTACTCCCGAAATTAACAATTTAGAAATCGAATTGGCTCCTGAGGCATAAAAACTGCTTTTTTTCGGGAGAAATTCTTATTTTTACCAAAATCTAAACCCTGTTTTCAAATGAAAAAACTACTGACTTTCGTGTTTTTACTTCCTTTGGTAAGCTGTGCCGAATTACAACAAATAGCTGAGCAATTGCCACAAACCACTCAAATCGGGACACTTGACATAAGCAACGGTCTCAAAGAAGCCCTCAACAACGGAATTACCAAACAGGTAAGTAAACTTACCTCAACAGACGGCTTTTTCAAAAATGAAATGGTGAAAATTCTGTTGCCTCAGGAATTGCAGAAAGTAGATAAAACACTTCGTGACATTGGTTTGTCTTCACTGGCTGACGAAGGTCTGAAAGTGCTGAACAGAGCAGCCGAAGAAGCCGTAAAAGAAGCCACTCCTATTTTTGTGGATGCCATCAAACAAATGACTTTTACCGATGCCAAAAACATTTTGTTGGGGGCAGATAATGCAGCCACGACTTATCTGCAAAACACAACTTCTAATGCTTTGTATGCCAAATTTAGTCCGGTGGTAAATAATTCGCTCAGCAAAGTGGGAGCCGACCGGATTTGGACAGAAATTATAACCAAATACAATTCTATTCCGCTTGTTAGCAAAGTGAATCCAGATTTGACAGATTATGTCACAGACAAGGCGATGAACGGAGTATTCACGATGATTTCTGTTGAGGAAAAAGAAATCAGAAACAACGTGGCTGCCCGAACTTCTGATTTGCTCAGAAAAGTTTTTGCTATGCAGGATTAAGAAGCAGGTTGAAAATTATTTTTGACCACATTGCCCAATTTTAGATTTGCGTATAGTCCCTTGTGTCCCTTGTGTCCCTAATGTCCCAAAAGAACAAAAAATGCCCCGAAACTTTAAAGTTTCGGGACATTTTTTTTGAGAAAATATCTGATTTATTGTTGCTCAAAAATCTGAATTTCGAAAACGAGGTTGGTGTTTGGAGGAATCATACCATAGCCTCTTTCTCCATAACCCAGTTCAGACGGAATAAATATTACGGCTTTATCTCCGAAATTCAATTGCTCAATACCTTCCAAGAATCCTTTTATAAGTCCCGTCCTGTTGCTTAATTTATACGGAAAAGGTTTATAGCCTCCGCCTGCATCTCGTTGAGGATTATAAATTCCGTAGGTTTTAGCCACTTCAGTATTATTGGAATCAAACAGACCTCCGTCTTCAAAATAACCCGAATAGGCTACAAAAACATCTTCGGTCGGTTTTACATTTGTGCCTTTTTCGATAATCACATATTCCAGTCCAGATTCGGTTTTAACCGCTTTTTTTCTGAGGCTGTCAAAATAGGCTTTTTTCTCTGATTTTACTTTAAAAGAAGTTCCTAATTCACTTTCTGAAATTACTTTTACAGCATCAAAACTTTTAGCATTTTTTCCTTTTCGGATGATAGTAACTTTTTCGATAATATCGCCTTGAGCAATGGCATCAACCACTTCCTGACCGCTTACCACATAACCGAAAACCGTATGTAATCCGTCAAGATGCGGGGTATTTTTGTGGGTGATAAAAAACTGACTTCCGTTTGTCATTCCTGTATTGGAATACGGTCTTTTTGAACCTTGCGGGTCACTATTTGCCATTGATAAAGTTCCGGCTCTGTGATGTGTAAGAGTTTCATTGGTTTCATCTTTGAACTTATAACCCGGTTCTCCTGCTCCGGTTCCGTCAGGGCAACCACCCTGAATCATAAAATCTGCTATAACCCGGTGGAAGTTCAGTCCGTCATAATAGCGTTTTCCTTTGTGTTTTTCTTTTACGAAAGGATTTGTTCCTTCTGCCAGAGTAACGAAATTGGCAACCGTAACGGGAGTTTTTTCATATTCCAGCTCCACGGTAATGGTTCCTTTATTAGTTTTGATTTCTGCATAAAGTCCGTCTTCGGTAGGGGTGGAGTTACACGAAAACAAAAGTGCCATAGCACCGAATAATAGATTTGTCATTTTCTTCATGTTTAAATTTAGTTCGTATTTGTTGATTTTTCCTGTTTTTTAATATCCAAAAGGGTAACGCTGTAAATTATCGGAGTGTTTCTCCCGATTCGGTTTTTGTCTCCCAGATAGCCATAAGCCACGTGTGAAGGGA
>JBAYSC010000266.1:0-2557 GCA_041676345.1 Flavobacteriaceae bacterium
AAGCATTTACGGGGTAGATATTGATGCTTCGGCTATTGATATTGCCCGTCTACGTTTGTGGCTCTCACTTGTAGTTGACGAAGACGACTTCGAACCCATTGAAACCCTACCAAACCTCGATTACAAAATTATTTGTGGCAATTCATTGATTGGAATGCCTGCTGATGTTTTTCCCGATTTGGAGAAGCAAAAGGAAATAGAGGATTTAAAACCACTTTTTTATAATGAAACAAACGAAACAAAAAAGAAGGAATTAAGAAAGCAGATAAATACCAAGATAAGGGAATTGCTTGATTCTATTGAGCGATTTGCAGGTTATAAAATAGACTTCGATTTTAAATTGTTTTTTTCAGAGGTGTGGCATGAAAAGGGTGGCTTTGATGTGGTGATTGGAAATCCGCCTTATGGTGCAGACTTAACAGCTGAAGAAAAGAAATTTTTTAAGCATGAGTTTTCAGACGTTCATATGAGAACAACTGATACTTTCAACTATTTTATTTCAAAAGGCATTCGACTTTTACATAATGGTGGAGTTATAACCTACATAGTGCCTAACAACTTATTTTTCCAATCAGAATATGAAAAAACAAGGAAGTTTCTTTTGGCTAGAAACCAATTTTACATTGGCATTAATTTAGGTGATGGAGTTTTTAATACAGCCACAGTTCCATCTTGTATATTCTTGTCTTCAAAAAATAATTCTGGTGGTAATAAATACTTTTATACTGACCTACGAAACGCTAATAAAAAGAGTCTTAATTTCAGAGAAGTTTTCAAACTAGAATCTGTTTCATCTACTTTAAAGACTCCTGCATCTGTTTTTGGTATTACTGAAGAAGAGTTCAGAATAATTGAAAAGCTCAGAAAAGTATCAGTTACCATTGATGACATTGCCGAAGAAATGGCAAGTGGAATTTCTACGGGCGGAGACAAAATATTTAGAATAACAAAAGACTTTGCGGAACAGAACAATTTTGAAAAAGAGATTTTAAAACCTGTTTTAGTAGGTGGTGAAATAGACAAAAATTCTATTCTAAATACCGAGCATTTGGTTATTTATACTGACAGGGCAACGGATATTGATACTTTCCCAAATATCAGAGACTATTTGTTTGAATTCAAGGAAAAGCTAGAAAAGCGTAGTGAAGCAAAAAGTGGCATAATGCCTTGGTATGCCTTGAATAGGCAAAGGTATCCACTGTTATTTGAAGAAAAAAAAATAATAATGCGTCAAACTTCAGATAGAATTAGAGCAACCATTGATACTAGTGGATTTTATGTTATCGATAGCATACTTGTATTTAAGAAAACCAAAAAAACAAACTTTGACTACAAATATTTACTCTCAATTTTAAACTCTTCCATAACGGATTTTCTATACACAAAATTCACTCAAGAAGGTGGTCGTACGTTTGCACAAGTGAAACCTTTAAACGTGCGAAAATTATTTATACCTAATGCAAATAAACATAATCAAAGTTTCACATCATTGATAGTAGATTATTTGCTTGAGTGGAACAAGCATAAAGAAAAAAACACAGTTGAATCTAAGTTTTTTGAATCCGTTTTAGATACCATTGTTTTTGAACTATTCCTTAATGAAGAAATCAAATCGGCAGGCAAAGAAATCCTAAAGCATTTGGGAGATTTAAAACCCATTACAGATGATATGAGCGAAGAAGAGAAGCTCGCCATCATCCAAAGCGAGTTCGAGCGTTTGTACGACCCCAACCATCCGGTACGCAATAATTTGGAAACCTTAGATAGCATCGAGGAGGTTAGGATAATAAAAGAGGCGTTGAAATGAAAGGCTATAATACCAATTTAGCTTCGGAGTATTATGTACTTGCAACGCTTTACCGCTTGGGTTTTGATGCGTACATTACCCTTGGCAACAAAAAAGGTATTGATATTATTCTCAACCTAAATGATGAGAAGCAACTAACCATTGATGTAAAAGGCTTACAAGGCACAACTTTATTTCCTCTGGATAATGTAAATGAAAATGCAGACAAAGCCCATCATTTCATTGTTTTTCTATCGTTCTTAAATAAATGGATGATATTTCGGTAGTTCCTGAAATGTATGTTATTCCACACAATAAAGTGAAAGATTTTCTATATCAAAACCCAAAAGGAAACCGAAAAGGTATAAACCTTTCCATGCTTCGCAATTCAGCCAACGAATATAAAAATAACTGGAACCAACTAAAATGAAAATCAAGAAAATAGAAATCAAAGATTATAAAGCCTTTTATGGCACAAAAGAAATAAACGTTGATGGTAAAAACCTTTTTGTTTATGGAGAAAATGGCAGTGGTAAAAGTTCGCTTTACTATGCCTTAAAAGACTTTTTTCAATCATCAATTGAAGAGTTCAATTACGATGAAACTGAAAACATTTTCATTGAAGAGGCAAGCAAAGGTAATGGCTTTATAAAAGTGTTTTTCAACCCTGATAAGGACGGTAACACAACACCAACAGGCAAAGAGTATTCAGTTACGAAAACAACAAAAAACACATACACCACAGGCGATACAAGTATTCGTGATGCGATA
>JBAYSC010000267.1:0-2556 GCA_041676345.1 Flavobacteriaceae bacterium
CCTAAAAATATAATTTTAGCTTTTGAAAACTCATTAAATTTATCGGAAAAACTATTTGACGAACTAAATATTGAACCAAAAATGAAAGAAATCCTACATGAAATAAGAAAAAACTACCGCTAATAACTAAGCTTTCGTCTTGTCTGGAAGACAAGAGATGAAAGCCCGTTGAACGGAACCGTAGGGAGCTTAATACGTATTATGGAGTTTTCGAAGTGCAGTTTTAAGATATACAAGCAGTAATTTTACGATTACTGCTTTTTTTGTGTTTGTTTCTATTTTTTTACATTGTTTTTCGAAACAACCAAACACAAGTTCCCTTACCCATAAAAGTTAATTCACAGGCGCAAGTTTACTTCCGATAAGGTAGGCTTTCGGTGGTCCTCTTTGCCCAAAAACATGCAAGGTGATCAGATTGCCGACTTTACAACAATAGCATTTTTTATGTTGGGTTTTGGGCTCAATTATTGGGCGTACAACTTTTAAATCTTTTTGCAATTGTTGGAGTTTTCCGCGTTTCCAACTGCTGCTTAAAATACCGTAATGGCGTATGCGCACAAAGCGTTTAGGCAGAATATGTAAGCTAAATCGCCTTGTGAACTCTTCGTTTTTTAAGGTGAGTTGCTTGGTTTTACTTCCGTCTTTATAATCTTTATAGTTGATGGTAACTTCTTGTTCGGTTATGTTCTTTATCCGATGATTGCTTATCGCAACTTTGTGGGTATATCTGCCTAAATATTCGATCACTTGCTTGGGTCCACCAAAAGGACGCTTGGCATAAACCACCCAATTCTTTTCAAACAAACCTTGTAAGAGTTGAGGATCTACTAATTTTTCTTTGCGCAACAATGCTACATATTTGGCCCGAAAAACCTTACTCAAAGCTTTTACTGCAAACAAATATTTATCGGTTTTTATCTTGCGTTTCCAATTGCCATTTGCTCCAATTCCCCCACCTGGAATAATGCAGTGCAAGTGCGGATGCAAACTTAAATTTTGTCCCCATGTATGCAGAATGGCGATCATTCCTAATTGCAATCCTTCCGTTTTTCCAAATTGAGACAACGTAGCCCAAGTTGCTTCAAATAGTATTCTATACATGATTTGAGGATGCGAGATGGCTAATCCATTAAGCGAATCTGGAAGGGTAAAAACCAAATGATAGTACGAACAAGGCAACAAATCCTGCTCACGTGCCTGAATCCATTCTTCACGTTTATGACCTTGACATTTCGGGCAATGCCTATTGCGACAACTGTTGTAACTAATACTAATGTTGCCACAAGCATCACAAGCATCTACATGTCCGCCCAAAGCAGCAGTTCGGCACAAAGTCAATGCTCTTAACGTTTTTTCTTGATGAACGGTAAAGTTTTGGTTGGACAAATCGACTTTTCTCAGCACATCGGCTACTTCCCACTGCGGCTGCATAAAGCAAAAACGGTATCTAGTGGGCTGTGTACTTTTTGATTTTCGAGCTGACAAACATGCAAGTATTCCATCGTGGTTTCCACACGCTCATGACCCATCAGTTTCTGAACTTGAAGAATATTGACACCATCTTCTAACAAATGCGTGGCATAGCTGTGGCGCAATGTATGCGTATGCACATCTTTTAAAATTCCGGCCTTTTTACAAACCGATTTTATGACCCATTGAACCCCACGCTGACTGTAACGCGAATCAAATCCTTTGGCATCTTTGGTGTTGCCTGTAAATAAAAATGTGGTAGGATGTTCAATTGAAAGGTACTTTTTTATCCCTCGAATAAGATGATCAGACAAAGGAACATAACGATCTTTTTTCCCTTTACTTTGAACGATATGAAGTAATTTTCGATCAAAATCTAAGTGTTTCAACTCTATATTCCGAACTTCCATACAGCGAAGTCCACAACCGTAAATCAGACCAATTAAAATGCGATGTTTAAGTAAATCGGCATGTTGAAGCATCCTCCAAATCTCATCTCGACTTAGGATTACAGGTAGTTTTTTTTCTTTAGGAATCGAGGGTAAATGAAGGTAATCGTACGGAAGATTTTCGGTTTTTAATAGAAATCTTAGTCCGTAAACCGTGTGTTTAAAATACGATTGCGAGGGTGAAATAGAACGTTGTTGCAGTTCAAAAAGATAGTCTTTAACTTGTTCGGGATCTAATTCGGTTGGTAAAGCACCAAAATGCAAAGCCATGGCCGCTACATGGCGTGAATAATTTTCAAACGTGCGTTTGCTTCGCCCTAAAATAGAAATATTTCGTTCGAAACGTTGCAGAAGTTCAGAAAAACCTGTAATTTCATTACAAGCGCGATTCAGATATTTGTTCGCTCTTAATTCCTCCGGAGATTTTTTTTAATTACCATAGTATCAATTATTTAATCGTTAATAAATACTAAGGTACAAAATCATCGCAGCGAAAGCTACCGGAGGTTTAGTTCAACATCGGTTTGGCGAAATGGCGGGTTATGGGAAATATAGAAAGTTCGTACATTTTTTGTCGCAACAGCTTTTTATATTTCCTTTTTTGTTAATTTAGTAAATAATAAAAAGCTGTTGCTCA
>JBAYSC010000268.1:0-2544 GCA_041676345.1 Flavobacteriaceae bacterium
AACAATCGCAAATACAACAAAAAAAATCAAACGCGTCATAATCCACTGCAAAATTACGCAAAAGAAATCCCAATGCTGTTAAAAAATAGATAAGGTAGGCTTAATGGATATGTTAAAAAAACACAAATAGAATGTTAAAAGTTCTGAATTATTCTTAAATTAGCAGATTCATAGTTCTATATTCTAAGAGGAATGTTTGATTGGATCAAAACACTAAATTGGTACGAACAGATACTGTGGCTGATTTCCATCGTGTTTACCCTGATATTTTTTATTCAGATTGCTTCTACTGTAATAAAAAAAACGCCTGACAAAAAGAGAAAATATATTTTCTCCAACTTTCTGGCTTTTAAAAATATAACTGCTTTCTTTTCCATGTTCGGATGGGTTACAATTTCAGCACTTTATCAGAATTATAATATTTCGACTTCTGTAGTTTTGGGAGTTGTCAGCGGTATTATTTTGATGGCTGTGATGTCAGTATTATTCTACTTCACCCAAAAATTAAAAGAAAATGAATCTCCCGAATCACCTCAAGATGTGAATTCAACCGGTGAAGTAATTGAAGAAATTGGCAGAAAAAGAAGCCATCCCGGAAAAATCAGAATTAACATAGACGGAGTTCAGAAAACTATGGTGGCACTCACCGATTTTGACCATAACGTAAAAACCGGAACCAAAATCAGAGTAGAATCTGTAACATCCAACGGAATGTTTATCATCAAACCATTACAATAATCATTAATCTAAAAAGGGTCAGAAATGAAACAAAAATTCTTTATGCTTTTGATGTTTTCAATGACAATGCTCTTGTCAGCACAACAAGTAAAAATCCTGAACCTTGACAAACCTGATGTGACTTTCAGAGGCCTTTCACCGGTCGATAATTTTGTTGTCTGGGTAAGCGGCAGCAAAGGAACCGTAGGGGTAAGCTACAACGGACTGAAAACCGTAAACTGGGTAAGCCCTCCCGGATTTGAATCTCGGGATTTTCGTGCCATCGCTGCACTCGACCCACAGACAGTCATCGTGGTAGCTGTTGGCTCACCCGGAATTATTCTCAAAACCAAAGACGGCGGCTCAACCTGGAAAGAAGTTTATCACGATAGTGATCCGGCTGTTTTTATGGATGATATTGACTTTGCAGAATACAACCCCAAACTCGGAATGGTCGTAGGCGACCCAATTAATGGTGAACCTTATGTATTGAAAACCGTCGATGCAGGTGATACCTGGACAAGGATGCCGGCATCAGATCTTCCGGTATTTGCGCTGGATGAAGCCTTTTTTGCAGCAAGTAATTCCAATATAAAACTTTTCGACGAAACCACTTTTCTGGCCGTAACCGGTGGGAAATATTCTCACATTATGTACAATACCAAACCCGCTGTAAAAGTCCCTCTGCCCAAAACAGATTCCCCTACTTCGGGAGCAAACGGAATGGATTATTATCCACTTGATAATTTTGGTTTAATTGTTGGTGGAGACTATCTTAAACCTTCCTCTTCTGAAAACAATCTGTTTATTTTTGAACTCAAAGACATGAGAACGCCTGTCATTTCGACGCCTGAAGTGCCTCCGACAGGATACAAAAGCGGAGTTGCCATACAAAACGGAACCACAGCCATCAGCTGTGGAATCAAAGGAGTGGATATCACCACCGACAAAGGAAAGACATGGAAAAGTCTGACCGGAACTGGTTATCACGCCTGCAAAAAGGCAAGAAATGGTAAAACGATTTATCTGGCAGGTGATGGCGGAAGAATCGGACACCTTTTGCAATAGAGTCTAACCAGATAAAAATATGAAACCAAACTTTAAACCCCGGAAAAAGTTGCTCTATTGGATGGGCGGAATTTTCCTTTTTCTTGTTATTCTCAATTTTGCCCTAAATTTCTGGATTAAAGCCAAAGTACCGGCTATCATTGAAGAACAAAATGATACCGCCTATAATTTAGCTTTTGAAAAACTAAATTTTTCTCTACTCAACAGCAGTTTGTCATTGAAAGGTGTTTCGGTTACACCCAAAGAGAATTTCCCTGGAAAACTTCCCATCGACTTCACGGCCGATGTGGAAGAAATTCAAGTTGTGGGTGTTAATTTCTTGAAATTATTACGAAAAAAAGATCTCAGCGCTTTCTCAATTAAAATCAACAATCCCGAAGTAACTTATTACAAATCAACCGAAAAAGATACTATACAAAGCCAGTCAAAACTAGGAAGCATTATTCATGTCAGCCATTTCAAAATTACAGATGCTTATTTTAAAATGTTTGAAGCTGACCGCAAAACCAAAGTTTCCGATATAAAAGATTTGGACATAGAACTTGTGGGTGTAAATCTTTCAGAAAGAACCCTTGAAAAAGACATACCTTTTACTTACAAAAGTTTCAAACTGACCTGCGGTGATGTATTCTTCCAGGTTAATCCTTTGCAATCGCTCAAAAGCAGCAGTTTCAAAATCACAAATAATCAGTTCATTCTCAATGGATTTGAAATCAATTCGCCCGATAGTATTTCCAGTAGCGAATTCAGAAACCATAA
>JBAYSC010000269.1:0-2535 GCA_041676345.1 Flavobacteriaceae bacterium
AACCGAAAACAAACCTAATGATAATGATAATGTAAATGTAAATGATAATTATAATTATAATTTCTCTTTTGAGTTTTGTGATAGCGAATTTTCAAAAATTCTTTTGGACTGGGTTGATTACAAAAAAAAATCAAAACGCCCAATCCGAACGCAAACACAAATAGAAGCAGCATACAGGCAGCTGTATCAATTTTGCGGAGATGATGTCGCAAAAGCTCGTGAAACAATCGACTACTCAATTAGCGGAGGCTACGAAAACATTTACACTCGAATAAATTTTGAAAATTCAAAGACAAAAAAAGTTGCGCCAAAAAAAGCGGAAAGTTTGAAAAATAAAATTTACGACGACGAGGAAGACTTTTAGAAACATCGAATTAGTGCTTTTGAGTAGTCAAATTTAAAACGAAACACAAGAGTAGTGCAATTGTGCGGACAAGATAAAACGAGGCTTTAAAACGGCTTAAAAATTAGTTATGAAAAATATAGAAGAAAGAGAAATACAAAACATCGTGCTAAATCACCGAAATCGTATGAATTTCCGCTCGAATTACGGAATTGAAAACGAGGAGGAGATGAGCAAACACACACACATCATTGCGCAGATTGGCGGCAACTATTGCGCCAAAGAGGGGAAGACGTTTGTAATTGACGAAAACAACAGAAAAATTTTACGTTTTATGTTATACTATGTTCACGGCTCAAATTTGTGTGAAAATGTTTTTACAGAAAAGCGTTATAAGTTGAGTAACAACATTTTGCTAATTGGCGGAGTTGGCACTGGAAAGACTTTGTTAATGCAGATTTTCAGCGATTATTGCCGGTTGCTAAACTTGCCGATGAGTTTTGAAAATATGAGCGTTTCACAACTCATTAATTGCCAAAAAACAAACGGAAACATTGACAAATACACATTTTGCGAGAATGCAGAAAACGGAAAAGCAAAACACTTGTGTTTGAATGATTTAGGTCTTGAAATCGGGCAAAACATTTATGGAACAAATGCGGATAATGTAATCGAGGAATTTTTATTCAGCAGATACGAGCTTTTTCAGCAAAAAGGTCTTCGGTATCACATTACAGCAAATTTGACCGTGAAAGACTTTAAAGAAAAATACAACGACCGCTTAACCGACAGATTTAAAGCGTTTAATACGCTTGTTTTGAATGGAGAAAGTCGCAGAGGAATTGAAAAAATAAATAATAAATAAATAATAAATATCAAATTATGGCAGTAAATCGTGTAATTTTAATCGGAAATGTTGGGAAAACTCCCGAAGTGAAAACAATCGGCACTAACGTAGTTGCTAATTTTAGTGTAGCAACCACAGAAAAGGGCTACAAAACAAAGTCAGGCGCAGAAGTCGCAGAACGCACAGAGTGGCACAATATCAGCGCTTGGGGGAAATTGGCAGAAGTCGCAGCAAAATATGTTGATAAAGGCGCAAAAATATATATAGAGGGCAAATTGCGAACACGCACGTTTGAGAAAAACGGTGAAACTCGCTATTTAACCGATATACACGCAGAACGCTTTCAGCTATTGAGCAAAAAACAAGAAAGCTCAAATAGTGACACTCCAGAAGTGCCAAGTAATAATGAATTTCCTTTTTAAAAAAAAATATGGATAAGAAAGTTGAAAACATACACGATACCCCGCATGACGGCAAAACGCAGTTATATGCAGCTTTTTTTCAAAAGTATGGGTTTTCAAAGCCGATTAGATATTGGAATGAAAAATGGCAACAGTTCTCAATTTATTACAAAATTGAAGGATATGATTGTGATATTTTAGTAAGACCTTCAACTCAAGTTGTTCCCAATAATTGGAACGCTTATGGAGAAGGTATTCACGAAATGCCACCTGAAATACAAGTCGATGAATTTTCTGATGTAAAAATGTTAGAAGACCATCATACTGGAGACTTTCAAATATTTGTTAATTCATTTGAAAACCACATTGCAACGTTTAATTATGAATTTCAAATGTTAGATTTTATGTCAATTTGCGGATGTCCGTTAGCTGATCGTATGGGCTTTTAACCCACAGACATTCAATTGAAACCTGACGTAGTATTTATTTTTTTTGTGTGATAGCAAAATAATTTTGAAAAAATCAAAATAAATGATAAAATATTTGCTTTACATTGTATAAAATGTTATATATTGCAATATATTAATAATACAAAAACAAATAGAAATTATGAAAACACATACTACACCAATGGAAGAAGTTTTGGAATACTTATATTTCTGGAAAACAACGCTACCAACAAACGACGACCAATTGAAATGTATAGATACATTTATTGATGCTATAAACGATACTTTTCTTAAAAAAGAAAAAAACTTTGTTGTGCAAACATTAATTGCGGGCATTTTCGAGAAAGATTTTGCGGACAGAAATATGACTGATCCTAACTTAGAGAAATGGATTAACAAACATTACGATAAACAATTATAAAAGAAACAGATGACCCTATAATCACTCCATTTGTACGATGGCATAGAAAATGGATTTGAAAACAAATAAAAAAA